>JAEULI010000167.1 GCA_016793845.1 Sphingosinicella sp. | reverse complement strand
AGCAGCCGGTGTTCGGCCCCGAATACATCATCCCCGCGCCGTTCGACCCGCGCCTGATCGAAGCGATTCCGCTCGCCGTCGCGCGCGCCGCGATGAAGACCGGCGTCGCGCAGCGCCCGATCATCGATGAGGACGCCTATCGCACCGAGCTGCGCGCGCGGCTCAACCCGACGACGGCAGTGCTTTCGAACAGCTATGACGCCGCCAAGGCGAACCCCAAACGCATCGTCTTCGCCGAGGGCGAGGAAGAAACCGTGCTGCGCGCCGCGATGACGATCAAGAGTGCGGGCTACGGTATCCCCGTGCTCGTCGGTCGCGACGAGCGCGTGAAGGAGGGGCTGCAGAGGCTCGGCGTGGAGGACACCGGCAGCTTCGAGATCCACAACAGCCGCATCAGCCCGCTGGTGCCCGGCATGGCCGAGCATCTCTATCGGCGCCTGCAGCGCAAGGGCGTGCTCTACCGCGACGCGCAGCGCATGGTGAACCAGGACCGCAACATCTTCGGCGCGCTCCTCGTCGCGCTCGGCCACGGCGACGTGCTCGTTACCGGCGTGACGCGCCATTTCAGCCAGACGCTGAGCCAGGTGCAGCAGGTGATCGACCCGGCGCCGCGCCACGTGCCCTTCGGCATCCACCTCATCGTCGGCCGCTCCGACAGCTTCCTCATCGCCGACACCACGGTGAACGAGCGCCCGAGCGCCGAGCAGCTCGCCGACATCGCCGAGCAGACCGCGAGCGTCGCCCGCCGCATGGGCAAGACGCCGCGCGTCGCCTTCCTCTCCTATTCGAACTTCGGCAATCCGCCGGGGGACATCACCAACGTGCTGCGCGAAGCGGTCGCCGTGCTCGACGATCGCCGCGTCGGTTTCGAATACGAGGGCGAGATGTCCGCCGACGTCGCGCTCAATCGCGACATGGCGAAGCTATATCCGTTCAGCCGCCTCACCGGCCCCGCCAATGTGCTGATCATGCCAGGCCTGCATTCGGCGAACATTTCGGCGAAGCTGCTGAAGGAACTGGGCGGCGGGCGCGTGTTCGGGCCGCTTTTGATGGGCATGTCGAAACCCGTGCAGATCGTGCCGATGACCTCGACGACGAGCGATCTCGTGACGATGTCGGTGCTGGCGGCAAGCGGCGTTGTCGACTAACCTGCCCCTGTTTGGCGAACCGGAGGGCCCGTTCATGAGCAAGCCGCCGCTTCTCTTCATCCACGGCATGTGGTCGACGCCGCATGTGTGGGACTGGTTCGCGGATCGCTACCGCACCGCAGGATACGCCGTCCATGCCCCTGCGCTGCCCTATCACGACATCGACTCCGCCGAGCCGCCGCCCGCCATCCTCGCCACCATCGGCGTGCAGGACTATGTCGACGCTATCGCCGCCGTGGTGCGCACGCTGCCCGAAAGCCCGGTGATCGTTGGCCATTCGATGGGCGGTATGCTCGCGCAGAAGGTGGCGGAGGCCACCGGTGCGCGCGGGCTCATCCTGCTGTCGCCCGGGCCGACGGCGGAGACACAGAGCATTTCGCTGGCGCCGCTCCGCACCGTGTTCGGCATCGCCGTGAAGCGCCAGTGGTGGAAGCAGCCGACAAAGATCGACGCCGAGCGCGCGCGTTGGGGCATCTTCAACGAAGTTCCCTTCGATGTCGCGAATGCGGAAATCGCGAAGCTGGTGTGGGATTCGGGCCGCGTGCTCTTCCAGATGTCGATGCCGTGGGCCGACAAGACGCGCGGAGCGCGGGTGGACTACGGCAAACTTTCGATGCCTGCGCTCGTCGTCGTCGGCGACCGCGACCGCATCACGCCCATCGCCGTCGCACGCGCAACCGCACGCGCGCTCACCGGCCACACCGACTACCGCGAGATCGCCGGTGCCGGGCACTGGCTGTTCCACGATCCCGTCCGCGAAAAGGTGGCGGCGGAGATGGACACGTTCCTGAACGCGATCGGGTAAAGCCAGCCGGCAACGCTCAGAAAGCGCTGCCGTCCTTGCGCGTGAACGGCCCGTCGTTCCGCGGCAGGTGCATGTCGATATCGGGATAGGTGCACATATCATCGGGGACATTGCTGCCGACGACCAGCAGCACCGCGTCCGCGTTCGATCGGTTCACGAAATGATGCGCGTCGCCGTCGTCCTTTGGAAAGGCCGCGCAGTCGCCGGGGCGCATCAGCGTTTCGCCCGCGTTCGTCACCAGCACCGCCTCGCCTGAAATCAGGATGGCGAATTCATCTTCCTTGCTGTGCCAGTGGCGTTGGCTCGACCATCCGCCAGGTTCGAGCCTGCAGAAATTGACGCCGAAATCGGTGAGCCCGCCCGGCCCCGCGAGACGCCGGTAGTGCCGGCCCGCGACAGCGGCATTAAAAGGCGCGGGATAGCCCGTGCGGCAGACTTCGGGAATCGCATCGAGATCGAGTTTTGGCATGGCGCTTCCTTAACCCAGCGGCGCCACTATAAGCACCTCTCATGTCCGCTGCCATCGATCCGCTCGCGCTCACCCGCGCGCTCATCCACTGCCCCAGCATCACTCCGCGCGACGAAGGCGCGCAGGCGGTGCTTGCCGAAACGCTGGAGGCGATCGGCTTCAAGGTGTGGCGGCACGTGTGGGGCGAGGCGCCCGACGGCCCCGTGCATAATCTGTTTGCGCGGATCGGGAGCGGTGGCCCTCATTTCGCCTTCGCCGGGCACACCGATGTCGTGCCGGTTGGCAATCGCGACGGCTGGTCCGTGGAGCCTTTCGCCGCCGAGGTGCGAAACGGGCAGCTCGTCGGGCGCGGCGCCGCCGACATGAAGGGCGCCATCGCGGCGTTCGCCGCGGCGGCGGCCGAGAATATTCCCGCGCAGGGTTCGCTCAGCTTCGTCATCACCGGCGACGAGGAAGGCCCGGCCACATTCGGCACCAAGCCACTGCTCGACTGGATGGAGGCGACCGGCAACGTCCCCGATCACTGCCTCGTCGGTGAACCCACCAGCCGCCACCGCCTCGGCGACATGGTGAAGATCGGGCGGCGCGGATCGGTGAACGTGTGGATTCGTGTGCAGGGCGCGCAGGGCCACGTCGCCTATCCGCACATGGCCGACAATCCCGTCCGCCACCTCGTCAACATTCTCCACGCACTGCAGGCGCGCGAGCTTGATACCGGCAATGCGTGGTTCGATCCTTCGAACCTCGAAGTCACCGACATGACCGTTGGCAACCCAGCAACAAACGTGATCCCAGCGACCGCCGAAGCGCGGCTCAACATCCGTTTCAACGACGAGCATACAGGCGCGGGCCTCGTGCAGTGGATCGAAAAGGTCGCCGCGCGCGAGACGGCCGGCGCGAGCGTCGAGGCAAAGATTTCCGGTGAGGCCTTCCTCACCGAACCCGGCGATTTCAGCTCGCTTCTCGCCGATGCGATCCGCGCCGAAACGGGTGTCGAAACCGAGTTCTCGACAAGCGGCGGCACATCTGACGCGCGCTTCATCCGGCGCCTGTGCCCGGTCGTGGAATTCGGCCTGCCCGGCCAGTCGATGCACAAGGTCGACGAGCATGTCGCGGTGGATGATCTCCACGCGCTCACCCGCATCTACGGGCGCATCCTCCGCGAGTATTTCGCCTAACCGCTGTTGCGCAGACCCGCAGCGATGCCGTTGATGGTGAGGTGGATGCCCTCGCGCACGCGCGCATCCGTCTCACCGCGCCGGTAGCGGCGGATGAGTTCCACCTGCAGCGCATTCAGCGGCTCGATGTAGGGCAGGCGCATCCGGATGCGACGCGCGAGCACGGGATCGTCGCCAAGTACGTCGGTCTTGCCCGTGATCTCCAGCAGCGCACCCCGCGTGCTGTGCCAACCCGTGCTGATCGCGCCGAACACCGTGGCCCGCAGCGCCTCGTCTTCCACGAGATCGCTGTAGAGCGCGGCGATGTCGATGTCGGATTTCGCGAGCACCATTCCCATGTTCGAAAGTGTCGCCGCGAAGAATGGCCACTCGGCGTTCATCGCACGCAGCAGCCCCTTGTCCTTGAACCCTGCAAGCGCCGCGCCGACGCCGTACCAGCCGGGCAGCATCACGCGCGATTGCGACCAGCTGAATACCCACGGGATCGCGCGCAGATCCTCGATCCGGTCGGACTTCGTGCGCGACGACGGCCGCGAGCCAATCTTGAGTTCGGCGATCTCGCCCACGGGCGTTGCTGCGCGGAAATAGGTGTTGAAACCGGGCGTCTCGTAAACAAGCCCGCGATACGCCGCGCGCGCGGCGGCGCTCAGCGTCTCCATCGCAGCGCGAAAGCGCGCGAGGTCGGCGGGATCGGTTTCGGGCGGCGCCAGTGTCGCGAGCAGCGTTGCTGACGTCATGGTTTCGAGGCTGAGCGCAGCGAGCGCGGGCGTGCCGTATTTGGAGGCGATCACCTCGCCCTGCTCCGTGATGCGGATGCGCCCGCCAACCGTGCCCGGCGGCTGCGCACGGATGCCCGCGAAGGCCGAGCCGCCGCCGCGCCCCACCGTGCCGCCGCGCCCGTGGAAAAGCTGCAGCCGCACGCCCGCCTCGGCGAACACGTCGGCGAGCGCCTGCGATGCTTCGAACAGCGCCCAGCTCGACGTCAGGTAGCCGCCGTCCTTGTTGCTGTCCGAATAGCCGATCATCACTTCCTGCACGCCGCCGCGCGCATCAGCGAGCGCCTGCGCTTCCGGCATCGACAGGAAGGCGCGCATCACGGCGGGCGCGGCTTCGAGATCCTCGATCGTCTCGAACAGCGGCGACACCATGACGTCACATGCCGGAACCTCGCCGGGGCGATAGAGGCCGACTTCCTTCAGGAGCAGGTACACCTCGAACAGATCGGCGACGCAGGTCGAGTGCGAGATCACGTAGTTGCGAACGGCGGCCGGGCCGTAGCGCGCGTGCGCCTCGGCAGCCGCGCGCAGGATGGCGAGTTCGCTTTGCGCGAGGTCCGAATAATCGGCGAACGGACTGCCGAGCAGGCGCCGGTGCGCGAGTTCGCGGCGCAGCAGCGCGGTGCGCTCCTCCGGCCCCAGCGCTTCGTAATCGCCGCACACGCCCGCCTCGCGTAGCAGCTCCGCGACGACGGCGCGGTGGATGCCGCTGTTCTGCCGCATGTCGAGCGAGGCGAGGTGGAAACCGAAGATGCGCACCGCGCGCACGAGATCGTCGAGACGGTTGCCGACGAGCCGCTCGCCGCCGTGCGCGACAAGGCTCGCGCGCACCACCTCGAGGTCGGCGATCAGCGCATCCGGCGCGGCATAGCGCTCCGCGATCAGCGTCGAGGCGCGCGGCGGGCGTGTGCCCGTCAGCTCCGCATGGGTCTCGGCGAGCCGCGCATAGATGCCCGAAAGCGCACGGCGATAAGGCTCGTCCTGCCGGTGCGGGGACTCGTCGCCGCTTTCGTCGGCGAGCGCTGCAAGGTCCGGCGTGATGCCCGCGATCGAGGCGCTGATCGAAAGCTCGGCGCCGAGCCGATGCACTTCGTCCAGATAATATTGCAGTGCCGCGCGCGCCTGCCCGCCGAGCGCGGCCCTCAGCGTTTCGGCGGTCACGAACGGGTTGCCGTCGCGGTCGCCGCCGATCCAGCTTCCCGGCTTCAGAAAGCTGCCGACCTCGGCGCCCATCAGCGCCTCGGCACGGCGGTGCAGCGCGGGCAGCACCGGCAGCAGGCTATCGCGCATCACCGAGAGCACATTCGCGATCTCATCAACGACGAGCAGGCGCACCGCACGCAAGGGCCGCGTCTGCCAGAGCAGCGCGATCTGGCGGTAAAGCTCCGCATCCACGGCCCCGGCATCGGCGACAGACGGACGGCTCGCAACGAGTTCGGCGATGGCGCTTTCGCGATCGATCACGCTCTTGCGCCGCACCTCGGTCGGGTGCGCCGTGAGCACGGGCGAGATCAGCGCGCCCATCAATGTCGCTGCGACCTCTCCCGGCGCAATGCCGTGACGCGCGAGTTCGGCGAGCGCACCTTCGAGGCGTTCGGGCCGGGTTTCCGATCCCTCCGGCACGATCGCC
>JAEULI010000142.1 GCA_016793845.1 Sphingosinicella sp. | reverse complement strand
GACGCGCCCGCGCCGCTCGACGTGCGGACGCTCTGCATCACGCGCGAGACGCTGGCGCGCCACGACGGCCTCGCCGATTTCGCCTTCGCGATGCAGGGCCTCGGCACCGGGACGATCAGCTTCTTCGGCGACGAAGGCCACCGCGAATGGCTGCGCAAGACGCGCACGGGCAGGGCGCTCTCCGCGTTCGCGCTTTCGGAGCCGCGTTCGGGCTCGGACGTCGCCAATATGGACATGGCCGGGCGGCGCGACGGTGATGACTATGTGCTTTCGGGCGAAAAGACTTGGATTTCGAACGGCGGTATTGCCGACGTTTACACGGTGTTCGCCCGCACGGGCGAGGCGCCGGGCGCGAAGGGGATTTCGGCGTTCGTCGTGGCGGCGGATACGCCGGGGCTCGAGATCGCCGAACGTATCGATGTGATCGCGCCGCACCCGCTTGCACGGCTGCGGTTCAACGACGTGCGCGTGCCCGCTTCGGCGATGGTGGGGAAACCGGGAGACGGCTTCCGCATCGCCATGTCGGTGCTCGACGTGTTCCGCTCGACGGTGGGCGCGGCGGCGCTCGGCTTTGCGCGGCGCGCGTTGGAAGAGAGCATCAAGCGGACGAGCGAACGCACATTGTTCGGCGCGCCGCTGTTCGATTTGCAGATGGTGCAGGGCCACATCGCGGACATGGCGCTCGACGTGGATGCGGCGGCGCTCCTCGTCTACCGCGCCGCATGGACCAAGGACATGGGCGCGCCGCGCGTGACGCGCGAGGCTGCGATGGCGAAGCTTTACGCCACCGACCGTGCGCAATCCGTGATTGATAAAGCGGTACAGCTTCATGGCGGGGACGGCGTGCGCCACGGCCACATCGTCGAAAGCCTGTACCGGGAGATCCGGGCGCTTCGCATCTACGAGGGCGCATCGGACGTACAGAAGGTGGTGATTGCGCGTCAGGTGATGGGAGCGGGAGCATGATTTTGGGGCCGTCGGCGCATGTCGATACGTTTACGCGGGACAATCTGCCGCCGTTCGAAGAATGGCCGGACCTGCTGCTCGATGGCTTTGAATACCCCGATACTCTGAACGCCGGTGTCGAACTCACCGACGCGATGGTGGAGAAGGGCTTCGGCGATCACACGGCGCTCATCGGTAACGGGCGGCGGCGCACTTACAAGGAACTGACCGACTGGTCGAACCGCATCGCGCACGCGCTTGTCGAAGACTACGGCATCAAGCCGGGCCACCGCGTTCTGATCCGTTCCGCGAACAACCCCGCGATGGTCGCGTGCTGGCTTGCCGCCACCAAAGCCGGCGCGGTCGTCGTCAACACCATGCCGATGCTGCGCGCGGGCGAGCTTTCGAAGATCGTCGACAAGGCCGAGATCAGCCTCGCGCTCTGCGACACGCGGCTGATGGACGAAATGGTGCTGTGCGCGAAGGACAGCCGTTTCCTGAAAGCGGTCGTCGGCTTCGACGGCACCGCCAACCACGACGCGGAACTTGATCGCGTGGCGCTCGGCAAGTCCGTGAAATTCGAGGCGGTGCAGACGGGCCGTGACGACGTCGCGCTGCTCGGCTTCACCTCGGGCACCACGGGCGAGCCCAAGGCGACGATGCACTTCCACCGCGATCTGCTGATCATCGCGGACGCCTATGCGAAGGAAGTGCTCGGTGTGCGCCCGGACGACATTTTCGTGGGTTCGCCGCCACTTGCCTTCACCTTCGGGCTCGGCGGGCTCGCGATCTTCCCGCTGCGCTTCGGCGCGGCGGCGACGCTGCTCGAACATGCTTCTCCGCAAAGCATGATCGAGATCATCGAGACCTACAAGGCGACGATCAGCTTCACCGCGCCGACCGCCTACCGCATGATGCTGGCGGCGTTCGACGAAGGCGCGGACCTCTCTTCGCTGCGCATTGCCGTGTCTGCCGGCGAAACGCTGCCCGGTCCGGTGTTCGAAGACTGGGTGCGGAAGACCGGCAAGCCGATCCTCGATGGCATCGGCGCGACCGAACTGCTGCATATCTTCATCTCGAACCGCCTCGACGACATGCACCCCGCCTGCACCGGGCGGCCGCTCACCGGCTATGAAGCGAAGATCGTAGACGAAGACATGAACGAACTGCCGCGCGGCGAGGTCGGGCGGCTGGCGGTTCGCGGGCCCGTGGGATGCCGCTATCTCGCCGACACGCGGCAGTTGAAATACGTGAAGAAGGGCTGGAACCTGACAGGCGATTCCTTCACGCAGGACGCGGAAGGGCGCTTCCACTTCGCGGCACGTTCCGACGACATGATCATCTCGGCGGGATACAATATCGCCGGGCCGGAGGTGGAAGCCGCGCTGCTCAAGCATCCGCACGTGCTCGAATGCGCGGTGATCGGCATCGCTGATGAGGCGCGCGGGCAGATCGTTGAGGCGCATGTCGTGCTGGTGGAAGGCATCGCGGCAGACGACGGCATCGTGAAGACCTTGCAGGACCATGTGAAGGCGACGATCGCCCCCTACAAGTATCCGCGCTCGGTGCGGTTCACGGCCGCGCTTCCCAAGACCGAGAGCGGCAAGATTCAACGGTTCCGGCTGAAGGCTTAGAGGTTCCAATGACCGATTTCAGCGCAACGCGCGCGAAGTTCCACATTCCCGAAGGCATCCTTTACCTCGATGGCAATTCGCTGGGGCCGCTGCCGATCGCCGCGAAGGCGCGCGCGGCAAAGGTGATCGAGGAGGAATGGGGCGGCCAGCTTATCAAGGGCTGGAACACCGCCGGGTGGATGGTGCAGCCCCGCAAGGTCGGCGACCGCATCGCCCGGCTGATCGGCGCGCCCGAGGGCAGCGTGGTGATGGGCGACACGCTTTCGATCAAGGTCTATCAGGCACTCGCCTCCGCGCTCGAAATGCGCCCGGACCGGCGCGTGATCGTGTCGGACAGCGGCAATTTCCCGACCGATCTCTATATGGCGCAGGGCCTTATCGCTTCGCTGGGGCGGGGGCATGAGCTGAAGGTCGTGGAGCCCGAAGCCGTGGAGGCCGCGATCGACGAGAGCGTCGCCGTGGTGATGATCACCGAGGTCGATTACCGCACCGGCCGCCTGCACGACATGGCGAAGCTGATTGCGAAGGCGCACGCGATGGGCGCGCTGGTGATCTGGGACCTCGCGCACTCCGCGGGGGCGATTCCGGTCGACCTGAAGGGCGCGGGCGCGGACTTCGCCGTCGGCTGCACATACAAGTATCTGAACGGCGGCCCCGGTGCCCCTGCGTTCATCTATGTGGCGGCCGAGCACGCGGATGCAGCGCGCCCGGCGCTTTCCGGCTGGATGGGGCACGAGGCGCCGTTCGCTTTTGATCAGGATTACCGCCCCGGCACCGGTATCGAACGGATGCGCGTCGGCACGCCGCCGATCATCGCGCTTGCCGTGCTCGATGCCGCGCTCGATGCGTGGGAGGGGGTCGACATGGCGGACGTGCGTCGGAAGTCGATCGAACTCTCCGAACTCTTCATTCGCGAGGTCGAGGCGCGCTGTGCTGACCTCGTGCTTGCGTCGCCGCGCGATAGCGCGTCGCGCGGCAGCCAGGTGTCGTTCCGCCACCCGCAGGGCTACGCGGTCATGCAGGCGCTGATCGCGCGCGGACTGATCGGTGATTTCCGCGCGCCCGACGCGCTGAGGTTTGGTTTCACGCCGCTTTATATCGGCGAGGAGGAGGTGCTCGGCGCGGTCTCCATCATGGAGGACGTTCTGAGCAAAAGGAGCTGGGACAAACCCGAATATCACAGAAGAGGACTTGTCACTTGACCAGCCAGCAACCCTATGACCCGGCCAAAGACGGCGCGCAGATGTCGTTCCGGGAACGCATGTCCTATGGCGACTACCTGTCGCTTGATCCGATTCTGAATGCGCAGAAGCCGCTTTCGGCCGCGCATGACGAGATGCTGTTCATCATCCAGCACCAGACGTCGGAGCTGTGGATGAAGCTTGCGATCCACGAGGTGCGCGCGGCGATGGAGGCGGTGCGCGAGGACCGCGTTTCGAACGCCTTCAAGATGCTGACGCGTGTGGCGCGCATCTTCGAGCAGCTCAACAGCGCGTGGGACGTGCTGAGGACGATGACGCCGAGCGAATACACCGAGTTTCGGGATTCGCTCGGCCAGTCCTCCGGCTTCCAGTCCTATCAGTACCGTGCGATCGAATTCCTGGCCGGGAACCGCAATGCGGCGATGCTGAAACCGCACGCGCACCGGCCCGAGATCATGGCCCAGCTCGAAGACATTCTTGCAAAGCCGAGCCTTTATGACGAGGCGCTGCTGCTCCTCCAGCGCAGCGGCATCCCGATCGGCAAGGCCGATGCGGAGCGCACGGACTGGGCGACCCCGCGCGCGGAGAGCCAGGATGTCGTCGAGGCGTGGAAGATCGTTTACCGCGCACCCGAGAAGCACTGGGCGCTTTACGAACTCGCCGAGAAGCTCGTCGACTTCGAGGATTATTTCCGCCGCTGGCGTTTCAACCACGTGACGACCGTTGAACGCATCATCGGGTTGAAGCGTGGCACCGGCGGGACTTCGGGCGTTTCCTACCTCCGCAAGATGCTTGAGGTGGAATTGTTCCCCGAACTCTGGAAAGTACGTACCGAACTTTAGAACTCCAGTTCCCTCAGGAGCACGAACGTGACCAATTTCGATCCCTTCGACCCCTTCGGCCTTGAGCAGCAGCTCACCGAAGAAGAGCAGATGATCTCCGCGACCGCACGCCGCTTTGCCGAGGACCGGCTGGCGCCGCGCGTCGTCGAGGCCTTCCGGCACGAGAAGACCGACCCCGCGATCTTTCGCGAGATGGGTGAGCTTGGCCTGCTCGGCGCGACGATCTCGCCCGAATACGGCGGCGCGGGCTTCGGTTACGTCGCTTACGGGCTGATCGCGCGCGAGGTCGAGGCGGTGGACAGCGGCTATCGTTCGATGATGAGCGTGCAGTCCTCGCTCGTGATGGTGCCGATCGAGACGTTCGGTTCGGAAGCGCAGAAGCAGAAGTACCTGCCGAAGCTGGCGCGCGGCGAGTGGATCGGCTGCTTCGGGCTCACCGAGCCGGATCACGGCTCCGACCCCGGATCGATGGCGACGCGCGCGAAGAGCGTGCCGGGCGGCTATCGCCTTTCGGGCGCCAAGACGTGGATCACCAACGCGCCGATCGCCGATGTGTTCGTCGTGTGGGCGAAGACCGATGATGGCGCGATCCGCGGCTTCGTGCTCGAAAAGGGCATGGAGGGTCTCTCCGCGCCCGCGATCCACGGCAAGGTGGGCCTGCGCGCCTCGATCACCGGCCAGATTCTGATGGACGACGTGTTCGTGCCCGAAGAGGCGATGTTCCCCGAGGTGCGCGGCCTGAAGGGGCCGTTCACGTGCCTCAACTCCGCGCGGTTCGGCATCGCGTGGGGTGCGCTCGGTGCGGCGGAGTCGTGCTACAAGACGGCGCGCCAATATGTGCTCGATCGCAAGCAGTTCGGGCGGCCGCTCGCGGCGAACCAGCTCATTCAGAAGAAGCTCGCCGACATGGTGACCGACATTTCGCTCGGCTTCCAGGGCTGCCTGCGGCTCGGCCGCATGAAGGAGGACGGGCATCCGCCGGTGGAGCTGACCTCGATCCTGAAGCGCAACAATTGCGGCAAGGCGCTCGATATCGCCCGCACCGCGCGCGACATGCTAGGCGGCAACGGCATTTCCGACGAGTTCGCCGTGGCGCGGCATCTTGTGAACCTCGAGGTGGTGAACACCTATGAGGGCACGCACGATGTCCATGCGCTCATCATCGGCCGCGCGATCACCGGCATCGCGGCCTTCGCGAACTAGGCGATCGTCATGGCGTTCACAACCGTTCGTCCCTTGCGGTTCGGGGATTGCGACCCTTCGGGGATCGCTTACTTCCCGTCCTATCTCAACCTGCTCGTCGGGGTGATGGAGGAGTTCTTCGCCTCCATCGGCTCGCCATGGCCGGTGATGATGGGCGAACGCCGTATTTCCGTGCCGACCGTGCGGCTGGACATCACGTTCAGCCATCCGGGCGTGCACGGCGACGTGCTTGAGTTCCGGGTGGACGTGAAGCGCGTGGGCGGCAGCTCGCTCGATTTCCTGCACAGCATCACCTGCGGCGGCACGTTGCTCTGGTCCGCCGAGCAGCGTGTGGTTGCAACCGATACCGATACTCACTGCGCGCGTCCGTGGCCGGACGACATGCGCGCGGCTCTCGAACAGCATCTGGAGACCTCGAATGTTTGAAACCCTGCAGCCCGAAGGCTGGGTGAAGCCGATCGGCTATGCGAACGGCATCGCCGCCGAGGGTACTTTGATCTTCGTGGGCGGCCAGATCGGCTGGAACGCGAACGCCGAGTTCGAGACGGACGATTTTGCGGCGCAGACGCGGCAGACGCTCGAGAACGTCGTCGCGGTGCTGAAGGCCGGCGGGGCCGGGCCGGAGCATGTGACCTCGATGACGTGGTACGTGACCGACAAGGCCGAATATCTCGCCAACCTGAAGGGCGTGGGCGCTGCCTACCGCGACACCATGGGCAAGAACTTCCCGGCGATGGCGCTGGTGCAGGTCGCGGCGCTCGTCGAGGATCGGGCGAAGATCGAGATTCAGGCCTTCGCGGTAAAGCCGCGCTGAAATCTTTTTTGGCGTTTTTCGCGAGTTTTCCACAGCTTATTGCAGACGGAATTGAAATAGCAGAGATGCTTCTTGACAGCGCCGGACCCCGTCAATAGGTACGCCGGGCTTTCGAAATACGAAGCAATGCGCGGGTGTAGCTCAGTTGGTTAGAGTGCCGGCCTGTCACGCCGGAGGTCGCGGGTTCGAGCCCCGTCACTCGCGCCATTTCATACAAGCAGAAATGGCGCTTTCCCGCAGGAAACGAGATCAGGCTTCGATGCTGTCGAAGACCCTGAACTCATGCGCGATCGAGCGCTCCACGAGCAGTTCGTAGATCGCAGCGACATGCTCGCGGGAGAGGTCATGGGCCTCGGCGGCGGCACAGGCCTTCGCGATCACGTCCGCCTTCCGGTCCTCGTCCCGCACGGCTTCCCGCGCATTCTTAACGCGCGCCGCCGCCTCGATGTAGCGCATCCGCTTTGCCAGCAGCGCGACGATCTCGCGGTCGAGCGCGTCGATCGCGGTGCGGATCTCCGGCATGGTGGTGCATGCGTCGGGGGGAACGATGTCGGTCATTTGCGGAAGCGTCCGGTTTCTATCCAGCGAACGAGGGGGCGGGCCGGGAAGACCCAGGCGATGCCCAGTACGATCCAGATAGGGAGTTGAAGGAGCACGTGAAGGCGTGTGACGGGCTCTGCCACGGCGACGGCGAGGACGGCATAGATAGCGATCAGGACGATCAGCAGGAGCACGCCGAAGGGCTTCCGGAGGCTTGGCTTGGGATCGGTCATGCGGTGAGTGTCCTTGTCGGTGTCACCACCGCGTCGAGGCGCTGGTCCCAGCTGTCGGCGGGGAGCGCATCCAGAATTTGTACGTCCCAGGCGAGGCCGATGGCGACCGTGGGCTGCACGGCGCGGAGGGTGGCGAGGGCGCGGTCGAAATGGCCTTTACCCTGTCCGATGCGGTTGCCGTGCATGTCGGCTGCGACGAGGGGGACGAGGAGCGTGTCGGGGACGGCTTCGGCCGCGTCGGCAAATGGTTGCATGGTGCCGAAGGGGCCGGGTTCCAGCGGGCTGCCGGCGACGCGAAAGTGCATGACGTCATCGCGGCTCGCGAACCATGGCAGGAGCGCCGTGCGCCCGGCGAGGCATGCTGTGGGGTCGATCTCGTGGCCCATCGGGACGTAGCTGCCGACTGCCGTTGCATTGGCGAGGAACGGTGCCGCGCGTGCCGCGAGCGCGGCTTCCAGTGCCTGCCGTTCCCCGGCGGACAGGCCGCGCACAAATGCGGCGCGCGCTGCGCGGGTGTCGCGGCGCAGGGTTTCCTTGTCGAAGGGGGAGGCGGTGGGCAAACGGGAATCCGGGCGACAGGTCAAAAATGGGTGGCGGAACCGCCTCGGCCGTTTGCCGGAATATCCTCTGACGCCAGTAACGTCAGGTGGGCACCATATGGTCGGACCAGGATCCGCACAGGGACAGCACCCTTGGATGTCGATATCGCCTCAGGGATGTTCGCATCGCGCGCACCAGGCAGTATCCGCCGTGGAGTAATCTAGGCGTTGGCGCGCCGCTTCTCAAGGGCCGCGACAATCGCTTCCACCCGCTGCGCCGCCTTCTCGAGCGCACCCGTCGCGATCGTGTCACCGAGCGATGGGTCGCGTTCCTTGAGGTCAAAGAACTCGTCGGCGATGAGGATGGCAGACATCAGCAGCAACCGAGGCTCGCTCATCTGCCCGAGCGCGCCCTGCAGATCGGCCGCCTTGGCGTCGACATGCGCTGCGAGACGGTTCAGCCGCTCCTCCTCGCCATCGCGGCAGGCGAGGGGATAGGAACGGCCGCCAATGGTGACGTTGATCTGACCCACGCGCCTAGCTCCGCGACGCGATGAGCACGTCGAGATCGGCGACGGCGCGTTCTGTGGAGTCCTTGAGGCGGCGGTGCTTCAGACGCAGTGCGTCCAGTTCGGCGAGCGCGTCGTTGGTATCACCTGCACCCGCCACAGCGCGCTCGAGCTTGTCGAGTGCGCTTTCAAGGCGTGTCAGCGCCGACGCGAAACCGGTCATCTGA
>JAEULI010000138.1 GCA_016793845.1 Sphingosinicella sp. | reverse complement strand
CGTCCTTTCCGAGCCGGCCCGAAAGCGTGCCGTCGCCGATCAGCGCGAGCAGCGTCGCGGCGTGTTCGGGGCTGATCGGGCTGTCGACGACGTCCTTGCCGAGCGCGTTCAGCGCACCGAACAGGTCGGAGATCACCCAGTTGGAGGCCGCGCGCGCCACCTCGGTGAGCGGCTTGCCCTGCTTTGCCGCGCTCAGTGCCAGCATACGCTCAAACCAGTCCGCGGCTTCTTTCTCGGCCGTCAGCACGCTTGCGTTGTAGTCGCTGATGCCGAGGTCGCGCACATAGCGCGCGTGCTTGGCGTCCGGCAGCTCGGGCAGTTCCGCACGCAGCGCCTCGACGAAAGCATCGTCGAACACCAGCGGCAGCAGGTCCGGGTCCGGGAAATAGCGGTAGTCGTGCGCGTCTTCCTTCGAACGCAGCGCGCGCGTTTCCATCCGGCCCGGATCGAACAGGCGCGTTTCCTGCACGATCGTGCCGCCGCCCTCGATGATCTCCACCTGCCGCTGCGCTTCATATTCGATCGCCGCCTGCACGAAGCGAACGCTGTTCACGTTCTTCACCTCGCAGCGCGTGCCGAGATCATCGCCGGGCCTGCGCACGCTGACGTTCACGTCGGCGCGCATGGAGCCTTCCTCCATGTTGCCGTCGCAGCTTCCCACATAGCGCAGGATCGAGCGCAGCTTCTTCACATACGCCCCCGCCTCTTCCGGCGAGCGCATGTCAGGCCGTGAGACGATCTCCATCAGCGCGACGCCGGAGCGGTTGAGATCAACATAGGAATAGCGCGGCGACTGGTCGTGCATCGACTTGCCCGCATCCTGCTCCAGATGGATGCGCTCCAGCCCCACCGTCTTGGTGCGCCCCTCGCCGAGATCGATGTGGATTTCGCCTTCGCCCACGATCGGGTGCTGGAACTGGCTGATCTGGTAACCCTGCGGCAGATCCGCGTAGAAATAATTCTTCCGGTCGAAGCGCGACCAGCGGTTGATGACAGCGCCGAGCGCAAGACCCGTGCGCACCGCCTGCTTCACGCACTCGCCGTTGATCACCGGCAGCATCCCGGGCATCGCCGCATCGACAAGGCTCACCTGCGTGTTCGGCTCCGCCCCGAATGCCGTCGCGGCGCCCGAAAACAGCTTTGCGTTCGACGTGACCTGCGCGTGCACTTCAAGGCCGATCACGACCTCCCATTCGCCGGTTTCGCCTTTGATGCGGTAATCAGTCATTTGTTCTTCCGCCGATTGTGGCGATCACGTCGCCGTCTCGCCAATATCTTTTCTCGTTCCGGATTTGAACGGCCCTCCTTCTTTCCGAAAAGCCGTTTCGCTCCCTCGATGAGACCGTCCCGAACGCACACCTCCAGGACTTCACCGAAGAAATCCGAAAGAGACACCTACCACCACGCCTCCGGCCGCGCGGTGAAGCCCGCCGCCTGTTCGATCGCATAGCCCGCGTTCAGCACGCCTTCCTCGTCGAGCGGACGCCCGATGATCTGGAGACCGAGCGGCAGGCCGTCGTCGGAAAGCCCGCCCGGCACGGACATCGCCGGAAGCCCCGCCAGGCTCGCGGGCACGCAGAACACGTCGTTCAGGTACATCGCGATCGGGTCGTCAACGTTCGCACCGATGCCGAACGCCGCGCTCGGCGCGGTCGGCGCGAGGATCACGTCGCAGCGCTCGAACGCCTGCATGAAATCGCGCTGGATCAGCGCCCGCACCTTCTGCGCCTTCAGGTAATAGGCATCGTAATAGCCCGCTGAGAGCACGTATGTGCCGATCAGGATGCGGCGCTGCACCTCCGAACCGAAGCCCGCCGAGCGCGTCGCCTCGTACATATCGATCAGGCTGCCGTTCTCCGGCGCCTCGCGAAGCCCGTACCGCACGCCGTCATAGCGCGCGAGGTTGGACGAGGCCTCTGCAGGCGCGATTATGTAGTAGGTGGGAAGCGCATACTTGGTGTGCGGCAGCGAGATATCGACGATCTCGGCGCCCGCATCGCGCAGCATGTCCGCGCCCTTCTTCCACAGCGCATCGATCTCGGCCGGTATGCCTTCGACCGTATATTCCTTCGGAATGCCGACGCGTTTGCCCTTGAGGTCGCCGGTCAGCGCCGCCTCGAAGTCCGGCACCGGCAGGTCGAGGCTCGTCGAATCCTTGGGATCGAACCCGCACATGGATTTCAGAAGGATCGCGCAGTCGCGCACGTCGCGCGCCATCGGTCCCGCCTGATCGAGCGAGCTTGCGAACGCCACGATGCCCCAGCGCGAACAGCGGCCATAGGTCGGCTTGATCCCCGAAATACCCGTGAACGCTGCCGGCTGGCGGATCGAGCCGCCAGTGTCCGTGCCCGTCGCGCCCGCGACGAGCCGCGCCGCGACCGCCGCCGAGGACCCGCCTGAGCTGCCGCCCGGCACGAGACTTTCATTGCCCTTGCCGCGCCACGGATTGATCACGGTGCCGAACGCGCTCGTCTCGTTGGAGGAGCCCATCGCGAACTCATCCATGTTGAGCTTGCCCAGCATCCCCGCGCCGTCCGCGAAGAGCTTGCCGCTCACGGTCGATTCATAGGGCGGCTTGAAACCTTTCAGGATGTTCGAAGCCGCCGCGCTCTGCACGCCCTCGGTCGCGAACAGATCCTTGATGCCGAGCGGAATGCCCGAAAGCGGCTTCGCCTCGCCCTTCGCCAGCGCCGCGTCGGCCGCCTCGGCGGCCTTCAGCGCAAGCTCCGGCGTCTCCACGGTAAAGGCGTTCAGCACACGCGCGGCTTCCACCGCCTTCACATGCGCTTCGGCGAGATCCTTCGCCGAAAAGTCCTTTGCGCGCAGCCCGTCGCGCATCTGGCCAAGCGTCAGGTCGGTCAGTGCCGTCATTATTCGATCACCTTCGGCACGGCGAAGAAGCCGTATTCGGCTTTCGGCGCATTCTGCAGCACCTTGTCCTGAATCCCGCCGTCGGTGACAACGTCCTCACGCCAGCGCAGCGTGTTCGGAATCACCGCCGCGAGCGGCTCCACACCGTCGGTATTCACCTCGCCGAGCATCTCCACCCAGCCGAGGATCTTGGAAAGCTCCTCGGCCATCACGGCGGACCTGTCGTCATCGATCTTGATACGCGCAAGATGCGCGACGCGTTTGACGGTTGCGGCGTCAACGGACATGCAAAAAACCCCGGATTGATTGAGCCCGAGCCGTTAGCACGCGGCTTCGTTGGCGGGCAAGCGTCTGTGCCTGCTCGCAGGCATCAATCGATGCCCGCAACCCGTTTTCCATTCACCCGAAGCTCGACCCCGTCGCGCGGCACGATATCCAGCTTGCCGGCCTCCAGCGCCTTGATGATCGAGCCGTCGCTGTCCGAAAAATATGTACCTTCCCGGCCAAGTCCTTCACGCCAACCGTCTGCGGTCTGGCTGTAGGCATAAGTCGTACTCCAGCATGTCGGTTTTTCCTCGGCCTGCGTGCACCTTTCGCGAAAGAAAACGGCATCCTCTCGACCATCTTCGTTGAGATCTGCAATCACGGCCATGCAGCGACTTCTTGTGCCGCCGCAGGCCTTCAACTGATGATCAAAATCGATGTCGGGATTGCTCAGATAATCTATCAGCGTTGTCGGAATTGCCCGCTTTCCGCCGTATACGGACATTCGTTTCAAGGCTGCGCGCGTTTGAGTGGCGGCATCGGCCGCCTCGCGGCTGGCGTGCGCTTCCCAGGGGGATGGCGTTTTGTCGATTCTGGCCACCTCCTGCCGGATACGTTTCGCTTGCGGATGATCGCCTATCCCTCTCAAGTCGCTCAGCGCATCGCGTCCCGGCGCGCCCAGATCGAACTTCAAAGCTGCAAAGTCGAAAGTCTCAACGGGCGCTTTGCCGCTCATCAAGCGTGCTGTCTGGTTCCTTGCGGAAATCTCACGGAAATCGATAACGGGCGTCGCAAGCAGAAGGAAAACCGCGCCGAGCGCAAGGCCGAGGCGCACGTTTGCGGTTCGTACGGCATCCGCCCAACCATTGAATCCGCGGATCAGCGGCCAAAGGTAGCAAAGACCGTAGGCAATTGCGAAGCCCGTGAAAATCATCGCCCACATGCGATCCGGCATCAGCCCATAGGCGTCGATCCGTCTGCCTGTGGAAACGGCCGCGATCACAGCAAGCGGGAGCATTACGAAGCCCAGCGCCGCCGCACCGCTCCGCAATATGCGGAAGGAAGGCGCCTGCCCATTCGTCTCGCGAACAACAGCGTTCGCCAGCAACAGCGCGAACAGCACTGCCCCCAGCATTAACGGTGTCGCATGGCGTGTCGTGTCCCAAAGTACCGACAGACCTGTCACAGGCAGGAAGCAGAGAAACAGCAGCAGCACGAACGCAAGGAACGGCGTCAGCACCGAAAGCACGCTCACCAACGCCCGCTGCATGGCATTCATGACCGCAGACCATTCGCGAGCCAGAGAAATGCCGAGCGATACGGTCGCCCCTCCAATAACGGCAGAAAATACAGGCTTCGCGAAGAGTTCGCCGAAGATTTTCACACCGATCAGATTGAACAGGCTAGCCCAAAGGGCGAACAGCAGAGACACTGCCAGAACAAACCCGCCAGCACCCATGGCGATCACGATGTTGCCCCAGCTGTGCTGATGTAGCGTCTCGTAAGGCAACCTGCGGCGGTCTTCGTCACGCACCGTTTGGTAAGCCGGCAATGCAATGGCGAGCGCAGCGAACAGGCAAAGATATTGCCAGACGAACCCTGTACCATACGCGCTGCTGTCGGCCTGTGGCCCTGCGCGGAGATTCCACCAGACGACGCCCCCAGCGATGGTGCCGCACATAACAGCGAAGAGGGCTGACCACCGGGATCGCACGCCGGAAAGCGTGAAGGCCAGTATCACCCCGGCAATGGCTACAGCGGTTGCGGCCGCTGTCTGCGCATCTCCGACCGCTTCACCATCACGAACAAGCATCCAGAAGATCAAGCCACACAAAGCGCCGTAGGCTGCCAGCGTCAGATGACGCCGCAGCCCGTCCTTCAAATTGATCATGGCTCCCCCCGTTTACGTTGCTTCTACGCCGGACACTTCCCCGCGCCCGGCCCCTTCACGAAGCGGCCCGGGCGCGCCGCGGTGGCCTCGCCGTTTTTCAGCACCTGCTGGCCGTTCACAAACACGTCGCGCACGCCCACCGAATACTGGTGCGGCTTGTCGAAGGTCGCCTTGTCGGCGATCGTCGCGGGGTCGAACACCACGACGTCGGCGTAGTAGCCCGGCGCGAGGCGGCCACGGCCCTCGATGCCGAGTTGCTGCGCCGAGAACGACGTGAGCTGGCGCACCGCCTGCGAGAGGCTGATCGTCTTCTCGTCGCGTACATACTTGCCGAGCAGGCGCGGGATGTTGCCGTAGGCGCGCGGGTGCGTGCTCGATTTCAGGAACACGCCCTCGGTCGCGGGCGCATCCGCGTCGGAGCCGTAGCTCATCCACGGCAGCGTCGTCTGCTTGGTGACGTTCGCCTCGCTCATCAGGAAATAGGCGGTGCCGACGCGGCTGCCGTCCTCCACCACGAGGTCCATCGCGGTTTCTTCCGGGCTCTTGCCACGCTCGCGCGCGACTTCGCCGAGCGTCTTGCCGGTCAGCGGCTTCAGCTTCTCGCTTTTGAAGCCGAGGAGCAGCAGCCCGTCAGGCGTCCCCGCCTGATAATAGAGGTTTTCCCAGCCCTTGCCGGGGGCCTTCATCTCGGCGGCGACCTTCGCGCGGATCGCGGGGTCTTTCAGCCGCTGGATCCATGCCTCCTCGCCGCCCGCCTGCACCCAGAGCGGCATCGCCGCGTCGAGGCCGGTGGCGCCCGCGGGGTAAGTGTACATGGTGGCGGTGATGTCGAGGCCTTCCTTCTGCGCGGCCTCCACCTTGGCGATCACCGGGTCCAGCGTATCCCAGTTGTCCTTCCCCGCCTGTTTCAGGTGATAGATGATCGCGGGCGCCTTCGATTGGCGCGCGATATCGATCAGCTCGTCCACCGCCTGCAGGATGTTGTCCCCCTCCGAGCGCATGTGGCTGATGTAGCGCCCGCCGCACGGGCCCGCCGCCTGCATCAACGCGACCAGTTCAGAGGTTTCCGCGAACGACCCCGGCGCGTAGATCAGCGCGGAGCCGACGCCGAGCGCGCCTTCGTTCATCGCGGACCGCACCAGCGCCTGCATCCGCTTCAGCTGCTCCGGCGTCGGGTCGATATCGTCCTCGCCGAGTTCATGGATGCGCACCGTCGACGCACCCACGAAGCTTGCGACGTTCGGTGAAATCCCGCTCTTCTCGAGCCCCGCGAGATATTCGCCGAGGCTCGTCCACGTGATGTCGTATTTCACGTCGCCCAGGCGGGCCGTCTGGAGCTGCTTCATCTTTTCGTTGAGCGGACCCATGGTCCAGCCCTCGCCCATCACCTCCAGCGTCACGCCCTGCTTGAGGTCGCCGAGCCCGCGCCCGTCGACGATCAGCGATTCGGTCGCCCAGCTGTGCGTGTTGATGAATCCCGGCGCCACGGCGAGGCCGGTGGCATCGATCTCGGTCCGCCCGCGCGCGGCGGGGCCCACGGAAACCACCTTGTCGCCGTCGATGGCAACGTCGCCCACCGCGGCCGCGCCGCCCGAGCCGTCGTAGATCATGCCGCCCCGAATCACGAGGTCGTGAAGCGCGGGCGCAGCGCTTCCCGCCGCGCAGGCCGCAAGCGGCAGGGTGATGCAGATGGCAAAGGGAACCTGTGTGATACGCATGGTGTTAACCCCTGTATTCTCGTCGCATGGACACCAT
Source organism: Sphingosinicella sp. (assembly GCA_016793845.1). Classification (GTDB taxonomy): domain Bacteria; phylum Pseudomonadota; class Alphaproteobacteria; order Sphingomonadales; family Sphingomonadaceae; genus Sphingosinicella; species Sphingosinicella xenopeptidilytica. The sequence goes on along the minus strand of JAEULI010000138.1, from coordinate 1,199 downwards.
GCTAAGCGCCGGGACAAAGGAGTCCAGCAACTTGGCCGCACGTCGGTTTCTCGCCATCATCGCCGCTCTCATCGTCCTCGCGATCGTGGGTGCGTTCGCGTACCAGCTGTTCGCGCCCTACCTGATGCGCGCGGCGTTCGTGCCGGATGTCAGCTTCGCGGAGAGCCCGAAGCCGCCGCCCACATTCTATGATCGCGCGGACGCATGGCTCGCCCGCCCCGGCCTCCCGGCCGACGTGGTGCGCTGGACACCCGAAGGCTACAGCCCGGCGCCGAAACCCGCCGTCGCGGTGTTCTACGTGCATCCGACCACCTACCTGCGCGGCGACCGCTGGAACGCGCCCATCGCGCTCACCGGCGATCCTCGCTTCCGGCAGACCATTTTCCTGAAGAGCCAGGCGAGCGTGTTCAACGGCATCGGCGAGATCTGGGCGCCGAAATACCGGCAAGCTACGTTCGGCGCCTTCCTGTCGCTTGGGGAGCCGGATTCGGCGAAGGCCTTTGCGGTCGCCTACAGCGATATCGAAAAGGCGTTCGAGCTGTTCCTGCGCGAAATCCCCGCGGACCAGAAGATCATCCTCGCCGGGCACAGCCAGGGATCGCTGCATCTCGTCTCGCTGCTCGCGCAGAAGATCGCGGGCACGCCCGTGGTGGACCGGATCGTCGCGGCCTATCTGATCGGCTGGCCGATCTCGATCGAGGCGGACCTTCCCGCGCTCGGCCTCAAGCCCTGCGAAACACCCGAAGAGACGCGCTGCATCATCGCCTACCAGAGCTATGCGGAGCCGGCGCAACCGGAATCGATCTTCGATCCGTTTTATACGACGACAGGTCTCACCGGAGCGCCGCGCAAGGACACACACCTGCTCTGCATCGATCCGCTGGCCGGGCCTGCCGCGCCGCTCGAAGGCGTGGATCCCGCAGCGGAGGCACTGCCCGAAACCGCCGAAGCCGAAACGCCGGCGGACAGCGAAGCTGCCGATGCAAGCGCCGAAGCCACGCCCACGGCGGAGGCGGAGGCCGACCCCTACGGCGCGGCGCGCAACCTCGGCACTTTGATCCCGTTCGACGAGACCTATTCCGATGCCCGTCTCGAACCCGGCATCGTCGGTGCGAAGTGCATGGAAAAAGGCTATCTCAGCATCGGCGAGAAACCGCCGGAGGCGCTGCGTTCCTATGTGCTGCCCGGCAACAACTACC
>JAEULI010000119.1 GCA_016793845.1 Sphingosinicella sp. | reverse complement strand
GGAAAGCGGCGAGGCCGCGTTGCAGCTTATCGAAAAATGGCCGCCCGATCTCGTGCTGCTCGATTACATGATGCCGAACATGAACGGTATCGATGTGCTGCGCGAGCTGCGCACCAATTCGCGCGTCAGCGAGGTGCCGGTGATCATGCTCACCGCGCGCGCGGACGCGCAGACCGTGGTCGCCTCGCTCGAAGCGGGCGCCGACGATTATGTCTCGAAGCCGATCGATTTCGACGTGCTTGCCGCGCGCATCGAGGCGCAGCTCCAGCGCCGGCAACACGCCGCCAACCTGAAGCTCGCCAATGCCAAGCTCGACGAGCGCGTCACGCGCCGCGCGATCGAGCTTTCGGAACTCGAGGAGCAACTCGAACTCGAAAGCGAGCAGCGCCGCGTCCTGCAGACCGAGGTCGAGCGTCTGATCGCCGACCGCAAGGCCGTGCTCACCGGCGGCATCAATCCCGATCTCATCGAGCCGCCGCTCCAGCGCATCGCGCAGATCGCCGACAGCCTCGCCGATCCGGGCCGCGCCGACATGCCGGTGAACCCTGCCGCAATCGCCGAGATCGCGGCACTCGCGCGTCAGGCGCTGGGCGCCGTTCGCTAGCGGAACCAGCCCTTCAAGCGCAGCCAGGCGACGACGCCAAGGCCAAGTGCCACGTTGAAAGCCACGACGGCATAGAACGCCCACGCTTCGTCCGCGTAGGGAATTCCCGAGACGTTCATGCCGATGAGGCCCGTGATGAACGTCAGCGGCAGGAACACGGCCGAGACGATCGACAGCACGAGCGTGCGGTTGCCGACCGCCTCCTGCCGAAGATCGGAAAGCTGGTCTGAAAGCACCGCCGCCTGATCGCGCACGGCATCGATCTCCTCGATGATCCGCGTCACGCTGTTTGCCGCTGCCGAAAGATTGATGCGGTCGCTCTCGTCGAAGAACCCGTAGGGGCCGCTTGCAAGCTGCGTGAGCGCGTCGCGCTGCGGCGAGATATAGCGCCGTAGCCCGATCGCGGTGCGGCGCACCTTGCCGATGCGCGGGCGCAGGTGGCTGCGACGCTCGTCGATCACGTCCTCCTCCAGCAGGTCGAGGCTTTTCGAAAGATCATCGAGCGTGTGATCGATGCGCCGGATCAGCACGTCGGCAAGCTCCACGATGAAATCGCCTGCGTCGCGGACCGCACGGTCGCGCAGCACGTGTTCCATGTCGGCGATGGCGAGCAGCGGACGAAAATTGATGCTGAGCACGTGGCCCGCCGTCACCCACAGGCGGATCGAAACGAGATCGTCGGGATCGGCATCGGGGTTCTCGTTGACCCCGCGCAGGATAACGAGCGCGCCTTCGCCGATCTTCACGGCGCGCGGCCGGGTTTCGAGTTCCAGCAGCGACCAGACCGCCGCTTCGGGGATGCCCGATCGCTTTTCCAGCCATTCGCGGCACGCCGTGTCGTTGCCGTCGATGTGTCGCCACAGCAGCGCACACGCCGGTGCCTCGCCGGAACCGGGTGGCGTATCGATGCGCGTCGCCGTGCCGTCGGGCAGGATCGTGTAAGCGAAGCTGCCGTCGGACGTCATGAAGGTCTCCGCAGGATAATTGTCAGTCCGGGGCGCGGGGCGCCGGAGTCATCGCGCACGCGCACGGCATCGCGGCGGGCGCGGTCCAGCACGGCGCCGGGAACGTTCTCGCCCTGCACGATCGTGTCGGCGCGCGACAGCAGGCGCAGTTGCCGGAGCGTAAGGTCGTCGGGATCGTCGCTCAGGAGCACGATCTCGTGGCGCTCGGCCGCGTCCGTGTCGCTGAGCGCAAGCGCGGCTTCGATCCGTGCCGCGGCGTTGGAGACCTCGTGCAATGGATCGAGCGCCGCACCGGGCGCGAGCAGCCGGTCCCAGAACCGGCGGCGCCCCGATGCTGTCGGCCGCGCGTCCGTCACGCGCTCGCGCGCGGCGCGAATGCTTCGGGCAAGATCGCCGAGCGAGGCGGGGAGCAGGGCTTCCAGCCGTTCGCGCAGCGCCTTCGCAAGCGTCGCCGAGGCCCCGCCGGTTCCGATCGCAACAAGCACCGGGGAGCGATCCACGATCGCGGGTACGGTGAAATCGCAGAGATCGGGGCGGTCGACGACGTTCACCAGCAGCCCCTGTGCGTGCAGAACCGCAACCTCCGCGGGGCTGGCTTCGGCGGCGATGAAGGCGATGCGCGCCGTATCCGGATCGTCGGTTATGAGTCCGCCGGCGTTCTCGATCAGTCGGCGCTTCGCCTCTGCGGCTTCACCCTCGCCGACGAGTAGCACGGACATGCCCCGGAGGTTCAGGAAGACGGGAAGCTGATCCATCGGCGGCAGGAATGCCACGCCCGCGCGAGGCTGGAAAGCCTCAGAAGCTCGGCAGTTCGCTCACGTTGTCGGTGTGGATGCCGCACTCGGTCTTGTCCCAGCCGCGCCAGCGCCCGGCGCGCGGGTCTTCGCCCGGCTTCACCACGCTCGTGCAGGGCTGGCAACCGATCGAAAGATAACCTTCCGCCTCCAGCGGATGGCGCGGCAGGTCGCGCTCCGCGAAGTAAGCCTCGAGGTCCGCTTTCACCCAGTCGCCGAGCGGGTTCATCTTCAGCCGTCCATCCTCGATTTCGAACCGGGGAATGTTGGCGCGCGTTTGAGACTGGAACGCCTTGCGTCCCGAAATCCAGCTGTCGAGGCCCTGCTTGGCGCGCGCGAGCGGCTCCACCTTGCGGATCGCGCAGCAGCCGTCGGGGTCGTAGGACCAGCGCAGCCCGGTCGCATCCTTCGCTTCAATCGCGGCGGGATCGGGCGTCACGACGTCGCGATTGGCCATCCCCAGCCGGTCGAGCAGCTGCACACGGTAGCGCTCGGTTTCGGGGAACATCTTCAGCGTATCGACGAACACCACCGGCACAGTCGGATCGACGCGCGCAATGAGATCGAGCAGCACCGCGCTCTCGGTGCCGAACGAGGAGACGACCGCCGTCCGCCCGAGCAGCTTTTCCGCGAACACCGCGCGCAGCATTTCAAGCGTATCGACACCCGTGAAGCGCGCGTTCAGCGCGTCGGCGTCCGCCTGCGTGTAGGCAGGGCGCACGTCGATGGTGTCGAGCTTGCGGGCGGCCTCAGCCATGACGCAGCGCCCACACCGGCGAACGCCCGTCCGCCGCCTTCTGATAGACATGCTCGTAGCGCGAGAGCGCGCGTTCCAGCGCATCGGTATCGATGTCCGCCTCGGGCGCGAAACTGTCGAAGCCGCAGCGGCGCATGTAGGGGATCTGGTCGACGAGCACGTCGCCCGCCGCGCGCAGTTCGCCCGTGTACCCGGCCTCGCGCAGGATACGCGCCGCCGAATAGCCGCGCCCGTCGCGAAACTTCGGGAACGCGACCTCGATGAGTGCGAGCTGGCCGAGCTGCGGGATCAGCTTCCGTGCATCCTCGTCCGACTCCAGCCGCACGGCGGTGGCGTTGGTCTGGCCGAGGAAAGCATCCAGCGTCACCGCCGGTTCCTCGTGCGCGGTATCGTCGCGGAAGCGAAGCGCATTACCCATAAATCGCCTCCTTGAACGGGTCCATGCCGACGCGGCGGTACGTGTCGAGGAAGCGCTCGCCATCGGTGCGCAGCGTGCGGTATTTTTCGATCGCGCGTTCGATCGCATCGACGACACCGTCCTCGTCGAAGCCGGGGCCGGTGATGCGCCCGAGGCTCGCGTCTTCCGCGCCCGATCCGCCGAGCAGCAGCTGGTAATTCTCCGTGCCCTTGCGATCGACGCCGAGGATGCCGATGTGCCCGGCGTGATGATGCCCGCAGGCATTGATGCAGCCGGAAATCTTCAGCTTCAATTCGCCGAGGTCGCGCTGCCGGTCGAGCCCTTCGAACCGCTTCGCGATCTTCTGTGCGACCGGGATCGAGCGCGCATTCGCAAGGCTGCAATAATCGAGGCCGGGGCAGGCGATGATGTCGCTGATAAGGTCGAGGTTCGCGCTCGCGAGATCGGCCGCCACCAGCTTCTGCCAGATCGTGTAGAGATCGGCCTTCTTCACGTGCGGCAGCACGATGTTCTGCGCGTGCGTCACGCGAAGCTCGTCGAAGCTGTAGGTTTCCGCAAGGTCCGCCATCAGGTCGATCTGCGCCGAAGACGCATCGCCCGGAATCCCGCCTACGGGCTTCAGGCTGATGTTGACGATCGCATAGCCCGGCTGCTTGTGCGCCTTCACATTCTGGTCGAGCCACACCGCGAAATCGGGGTCGGAGCGATCGACCGTGTCGGCAATGCCGGTCTCGAACGCGGGCAATGCGAACTGCGCGGCGATGCGCTCGAATTCGCCGGGAGGCGGATCGAGGCCGAGCGTCTTCACATGCGCCCATTCCTCTTCCACCTGCCGCGCATATTCCGCCGCGCCGAGTTCATGGACGAGGATCTTGATGCGCGCCTTGTAGATGTTGTCGCGGCGTCCGTAGCGATTGTAGACGCGCAGGCACGCTTCCAGATAGCTCAGGAAATCGCCCGTCGGCAGGAATTCGCGGATCACCGGCGCCACCATCGGCGTGCGGCCCATGCCGCCGCCCACGAATACGCGGAAGCCGAGTTCGCCGGCGTCGTTGTTGTAAAGCTGCAGCCCGATATCGTGCAGCTTGATCGCCGCGCGGTCTTCCTCCGCCGCCACGATGGCGATCTTGAACTTGCGCGGCAGATAGCTGAATTCCGGGTGGAAGGTCGACCACTGGCGCAGCAGTTCCGCCCACGGGCGCGGGTCCGTCACCTCGTCGGCGGCGGCACCGGCGAACTGGTCCGAAGTCGTGTTGCGGATGCAATTGCCGCTCGTCTGGATCGCGTGCATCTCGACGCTCGCGAGATCGGCGAGGATGTCGGGCGCGTCCTCCAGCTTGATCCAGTTGTACTGGATGTTCTGGCGCGTGGTGAAATGGCCGTAATCGCGGTCGTACTTGCGTGCGATATGCGCGAGCATCCGCATCTGGCGGCTGCTGAGCGTCCCATAAGGCACGGCGACGCGCAGCATGTAGGCGTGGAGCTGCAGATAAAGCCCGTTCATCAGCCGCAAGGGCTTGAACTGATCCTCGCTGATCTCGCCCGCAAGGCGGCGTGCAACCTGATCGCGGAACTCCGCGACGCGCGTGTCGACGATCGACTGGTCGAATTCATCGTACTTGTACATCAGATCACCCAGCCTCCCGCCGTCGGGTCGGCGGGCTTGATGTTGAGGTCGGGCCGCACGGTCGGTCCGGCGGCACGGATACGGTCCTTGATATGGCCGGGGCGGGGCCCGGTCGGCGTCGCTTCGCCGTCGATCACATAAGGTGCGTTCACGCGGCGCGCGGCTTCTTCTGCGGCGGCGATCGCCTCGCCGTGCCCGTCGACGTCCGCAGCCTCGGCGATATGGCGAGACCAGTCGCTGCCCGTCCACCAGACGACATCGCCGGTCTTGAGATTGTTCCCCGTCAGCAGCTTCACGCCTGCATCTCCAGTTTTCTGATGTCCACGTCTGTGCCGAGCGCGGCGACCGCGCCGACGACGATGAGCGCCGGGCTCTTCACGCCGTGCCGCACCACCGTGCCTTCAAGATCGGCAAGGATGCTGCGAATGACGCGCGCGCCCGGCAGCGTGCCGCGCTCGAGGATCGCGACCGGTACGTCCGGCGTCAGCCCGTCGCCCATCAGCTTTTCGGCGATTGCGGCAGCGGTGGCGACGCCCATGTAGATCACAAGCGTGCGGCCCTTGCCCGCAAGCCCCGCCCAGTTCTGCTCGGTGAGGCCCTTGCACTGCCCGGCGACGAAGCTGACGATCGAGGCGTGGTCGCGGTGCGTCAGCGGCATCAGCGCTTCGGCGGCTGCGCCGAGCGGCGATGAGATGCCGGGGACGACTTCCACGGGCACGCCCGCGGCCCGCGCGGCTTCCACTTCTTCGCCGCCGCGCCCGAAGATGAACGGATCGCCGCCCTTCAGGCGCACAACCGTGTTTCCCGCCTGCGCTTCGGCAACCAGCAACGCGTTGATATCATCCTGCGCCATGGTGTGGCGCGCGCGCCGCTTGGCGACGCTGATGCGGCGGGCGTCGTGCGGCGCAAGCGCCAGCACGCGCGCGTCGACGAGGCCGTCGTGGACGACGACATCGGCAAGGCCGAGCGCCCGCGCCGCGCGCAGCGTCAAAAGGTCGGGATCTCCCGGCCCGGCGCCGACAAGGATGAGTTTGCCCATGGTCATGGGGCGGTAGATGATCCTCGCACGCGCGAAGGCCAAGCAAGGCTTTCTTTGGCCCGGCCAAGCGGGGCTTGGCGGGCGCGTGGATCAGCCGAAATTCGGCGGCCGCTTCTGCATGAAAGCCATGGCGGCCTCCATGAATTCCGGGGATTTCAGCCGCTCCGTGAAAAGCTCGCTTTCCAGCAGCAAACGCGCTGCGGTGTCCTCGCGGTTTCGGCGCAGCAGGCCCTTCGTCAGCTTCACCGATTCCGGCGCCTTCGCGGCGATGCCATGCGCGATGCGCCGCGCTTCGGCCTCAAGCTCGGCATGTGGCGCCAACCGGGAGGCAAGGCCGATCTTCACCGCCTCTTCGCCCGAAAGCCGCCGCCCGGTCAGGAACATGTCGCTCGCCATCGCCGTGCCGACCACCTGAGGCAGCAGCAGCGACGATCCCGCCTCGGGCACCAGCGCAAGGTCCGTGAACGGTGTCTGCAGCATGGCATTTTCCGAAACCACCACGATATCGCAGTGGAGCAGCATCGTCGTACCGACGCCGACCGCGACGCCGCCCACCGCCGCCAACAGCGGCTTTTCCGCGTTCAGGATCGAGCGCAGAAAGCGCGCCACCGGCGTGTCTTGCCCACGCGGCGGGTTCGACTGGAAATCGACGAGGTCGTTGCCGGAGGTGAACGCCTCTCCGGCACCGGTCAGCAGCACCACGCGGATGCCGTCGTCTTCTTGCGCCCCGTCGATCGCGTCCGCCATCGCCGCATACATGGCGTGCGTCAGCGCGTTCTTCTTGTCGGGGCGGTTCATGGTGACGACGAGCACGCGGCCGTCGCGTTCGATGCGGATGTGGTCGGTCATGCCGGGCTCAATGCCGGAAATACGCCCCAGCCGATAGCTGCGAGAGGGAACAGGCTTCGCGCGGCTTGACTTCGCGCCGCCACGCGGGCACCGATCCACAATGCCGAGCGTGGCCGAAACCATCGCCGAAACTCTCGTCCATCAGGGCGTTAGCCACGTATTCTGCGTTCCGGGCGAATCCTACCTTGCCGTCCTCGATGCGTTGCACGGCGTGCAGAACAGGATCGCGCTCATCACCTGCCGCCACGAAGCCGCCGCTGCGAACATGGCGGAGGCGTACGGCAAGCTGAACGGCAGGCCGGGCGTTGCGATGGTCACGCGCGGGCCGGGCGCCACGCACGCCTCGATCGGCGTGCACACGGCGTTTCAGGATTCGACGCCGATGCTGCTGTTCGTCGGCGATGTCGGCACCGACATGATCGGGCGGGAGGCGTTTCAGGAGGTCGATTACCGCCGCATGTTCGGCGCGCTCGCCAAGGGCGTGTTCGTGCTCGACCGTGCCGACCGCGCGCACGAGATCGTCGCTTCCGCCTATGCGCTCAGCCTCTCGGGCCGTCCGGGTCCGGTGGTGATCGCGCTGCCGGAAGATATCCTCACCGAGGAAGCATTGCCCGCGGTTGCCACGCGGATCGAGCCGCCGCAGGCCTCGCCCGATGCGTCGGCCATCGCCGCGCTCGCCAACATGCTCGATGCCGCCGAGCGGCCGCTGCTGTGGCTCGGCGGGCCGGGTTGGACCGCGGATGATGTCGCCGCCGTCCAAAGCTTCGCGGAAAGCGCGAATCTTCCCGTCATCACCTCATGGCGCCGCAAGGACCGCTTCGACAATGCGCATGCGAACTATGCGGGCGAACTCGGCCTCGGTTCGAACCCGAAGCTCATCGATCGCGTCAAATCCGCCGATCTCGTCATCGCGCTCGGCACGCGGCTCGGCGAGGTGGCGAGCCAGGGCTACACCGTACCCGCCGTTCCGAGCCCCGCGCAGAGCCTCATCCATATCCATCCCGATGCCGATACGCTCGGGCGCGTCCGCCGCCCGGCGCTCGCGATCCAGTCCTCGATCCGGCTCGCCTGCGCCGCGCTCGGCGAACTCGGCTTCGCCATCGATGGTTCGCGTTGGACGGATTGGACCCGCGCGGCGCGTGCCGACTACGAGGCGTGGACGCAGCCGACCAGCGTTGTGAACGGTGTCAACATGGCCGAGGTGATCGGGCATCTGGACGACGTGCTCGGCGCCGACACCATCTATTGCAACGGCGCGGGCAATTTCGCCGGATGGCTCCACCGCTTCCACCAGCACTGCCGCATCGGCACGCAGCTTGCGCCGACCTCGGGCGCGATGGGCTACGGCGTCCCCGCCGGGATCGCCGCGAAGCTACTCCAGCCCGAGCGCGAGGTCGTGGTGCTCGCGGGCGACGGCGATTTCCTGATGTCGGGCAATGAGCTCATCACCGCCGCGCGTTATGGCGCGAACGTGATCTTCATCGTCGTCGATAACGGCCAGTACGGCACGATCCGGATGCATCAGGCGCGCGATTACCCGGGTCGGCAATCGGGCACCGCGCTCGTGAACCCCGATTTCGCCGCCTTCGCGCGCAGCTTCGGCTGCCACGGCGAGACCGTTGATCGCACCGAAGATTTTCCCGCCGCGCTCGTCCGCGCCCGCGAAAGCGGCGTCCCCGCGCTCATCACCGTGAAAACCGATCCGCGCGAAATTTCCCCCGGAAGGCGGCTGGACGAAACGGTATGACCAGGCTCAGCGATGTCGAAGCGGGGGCGCTTGCGTTTCTCGATGATGCCCATGCGCCCATGCTCGCGGCGATCGAAAGCTGGGCGGCGATCAACACCGGCAGCCGTAACCTTATGGGCCTCGCGGAGTACGCGGACGTGCTGACGGAAGCCTTCGCGCCGCTCGGCGGCGAGATTCGCCGCGTGCCGCCCGCGCCCGTCGAGGCGGTGGACGCGGCCGGCCGGACCTTTGCGCTCGCGCACGGCGACAATCTCCACATCGTCATGGATCGCCCGGCGAACAAGCGCGCGCTTCTCACCGGCCACATGGACACGGTGTTTCCCGCCGATCACCCGTTTCAGGCGCTGCGCTGGCTGGCGGACGGCGTGCTGAACGGGCCGGGCGTCGCCGACATGAAGGGCGGCATCGCCGTCATGCTCTGGGCGCTCAAATGCTTCGAAGCCTCGCCCTTCGCGCGCCAGCTCGGCTGGGAAATCGTGCTCAACAGCGACGAGGAGGTGTCCTCGCTCGGTTCCGGGCCGCTCCTCGCCGAAGCCGGGCGGCGCTGCCAGATCGGCCTCACCTTCGAGCCCGCCTCGCTGCCCGACGGCACGCTCGCGGGCGCCCGCAAGGGCAGCGGCAACTTCGCCGCCGCCGTCGCCGGTAAGGCCGCGCATGCAGGCCGCAACCCGGAAGAGGGGAGGAATGCGATCATCGCCGCCGCCGACCTCGCGCTCCGGCTCGATGCCCTCAAAGGTCCGACTCTCTCCGTGAACGTCGCGAAGATGGACGGCGGCGGCCCCAACAACGTCGTTCCCGATACCGCCGTGCTGCGCTGGAACATGCGCCCCTCGACCTTCGAGGACCAGCACCGCGCCTCCCACGCCGTCGCCGATGCGATCAGCGCCGTTGCCGCTGCCCACGACGTCTCGATCCAGCTTTCCGGCAGCTTCGCGCGCCCGCCGAAGCCGATGGATGCGCATCAGCAGAAGCTCTTCGATCTCGTGCGCGCCTGCGGCCTCGATCTCGGCCTCGACATCGGCTGGCGCGATACCGGCGGCGTCTGCGACGGCAACAATCTCGCCGCGGCGGGGCTTGCGGTCGTCGATACGCTTGGAGTACGAGGTGGCTCGATCCACTCGGATCAAGAGTATCTGCTTACCGCGTCCCTTGTTGAAAGGGCGCGGCTGTCGGCACTGATCCTGATGCGTCTCGCGCAGGGTGCCTGGGACGGCCACGGGGCCTGATCGGCGCCGGCGCCGATCGCCGGAAACGATATCGTCCCCGATAACACGACAACGCGTGTGAAGGCGCGTCCGCGCCGGGGGAGAATATATGGTCTGGTTCATTCGGCCCGCGCGTGCGGACGATGTCGATGCCCTGCTCGTGCTTGCCGGGCAGACGGGCGGAGGCTTCACCAATCTGCCGCCGGACCGCGATGCGCTTGCGCGCCGCATCGGCTGGAGCTGCGAGAGCTTCGCCCGCGAAGGCGCATTGCCGCAAGACGAGCTTTACATGCTGCTGATGGAGGAAGCCGAAACGGGCCGCATCGGCGGCAGCGCGATGATCTTCTCGCGCCTCGGCGGCGAATGGCCGTTCTACACCTACAAGATCGCCACCGTGAACCAGACCTCGAAGGAACTCGGGCGCAACATCACGATGGAGGTGCTGCACCTCACCAACGATTTCAACGGGTCCGCCGAAGTGGGCGGCCTCTTCCTGCTCCCCGAACTGCGCGCCGAGGGCCTCGGCCGCCTGCTCGCGCGCAGCCGCTACCTCTTCATGGCCCGCCACCGCGCGCGCTTTCCAACGCGCGTCGTCGCCGAACTTCGCGGCTGGCACCACCCGGACGGCAGCTCGCCGTTCTGGGACGGCCTCGGCCGCAAGTTCTTCGAAATGCCTTTCCAGGAAGCCGACCACTTCAATTCGCTGCACGGCAACCAGTTCATCGCCGACCTGATGCCCCGATACCCGATCTACACGGCGCTGCTGCCCGAAGACGCGCGCGCGGTGATCGGAAAGCCGCACGATACCGGCGTTCCGGCCTTGAAGCTGCTGGAGAAGGAGGGCTTCATCTACGAGGGCTACATCGACATCTTCGACGGCGGCCCCACCGTCTTCGCCTACATCGATAACATCCGCACCGTGCAGCAGTGCCGTCCGCTCGCGGTTGCCGATAGTGCGCTCGCCGAAGGCGGAGCGGTAAGCGCTCTCCTCGCGAAGGGCACGCTCCACGATTTCCGCGCATGGCAGAGCAGCGCCGCCGAGACCGCGCAGGGCCTGTCCCTCACCGCCGCGGAAACCCGCCTGCACGGCCTGGAGGCCGGGGAAACGATCAGCCATGTCGCAGCCTGAACTCGTCTCCATCGATCCGTCCACGGGCGAGGTGGTCTGGAGCGGGCCGGTCGCCAGCCTCGAGGACGTGAACCGCGCGGTCGTCTCCGCGCGCGCCGCGCAGCCGGGGTGGGAGGCGCTGCGGCTTTCGGAACGCGTCGAGCTGATGCGGAAGTACCAGAACATCGTGCGCGATCGCGGTGACGATCTCGCGGCGATGATCTCCCGCGAAACCGGCAAGCCGCTCTGGGAAACCAAGACCGAGGTGCAGAGCGTCATCGCCAAGGTCGATATCTCGCTCTCCGCCTATCAGGAGCGCACGGGGAGCCGGAAGAAGGAGGGCGAGAGCTTCACGCAGCAGCTTCGTCACCGGCCGCACGGCGTCCTCGCAGTGCTCGGCCCGTATAACTTCCCGGCGCACCTGCCGAACGGCCACATCGTGCCTGCGCTCCTCGCGGGCAACGCCGTGGTGTTGAAGCCGTCGGAGCTGACCCCCGGCACGGCGGCGCTGATGCGCGAATGCTGGATGCAGGCCGGGCTTCCCGAAGGCGCGCTCGAGATCGTGCAGGGCGGCGGCGATGTCGGCCGCGCGCTCGCCGGGCATGAAGGCATCGACGGTCTGCTCTTCACGGGGAGCGCTGGCACCGGCCACGCGCTCGCCCGCCAGTTCGCCGAAACGCCGCACAAGATTCTCGCGCTCGAAATGGGCGGCAACAACC
>JAEULI010000097.1 GCA_016793845.1 Sphingosinicella sp. | reverse complement strand
TTGCTCGACAACCTTGGCGAAGTCGAAATCGAGTGGCGCATCGGCCCGGCGCGTCAGCATCATGAAGCGCACGACGTCCTTGCCGACCTCGCGCACCACGTCCGCGAGCGTCACGAACGAGCCCGAGCGCTTCGACATCTTCACCGGCTCGCCCGCACGGAACAGGCGCACCATCTGCACCAGCTTCACGTCGAACGGCTTGCCGCCGGTGAGCGCCGCGACCGCCGCCTGAATACGCTTCACCGTACCCGCGTGGTCGGCACCCCAGATATCGATCAGTTGGTCGGCACGCTCGGCCTTGCGCTTGTGGTATGCCATGTCGGCGCCGAAATACGTCCACGAGCCGTCGGATTTCTTGAGCGGACGGTCGACGTCGTCGCCGAACGCGGTGGAGCGGAACAGCGTCAGTTCCACCGGTTCCCAGTCGTCGGGAAGCTCGCCCTTCGGCGGCTCCAGCACGCCTTCGTAGACATAGCCCTTTGCGCGCAGTTCGGCCTCGGCGCGGTCCGCCTCGCCCGCCGCCTGCACCTCGGCTTCCGAGGAAAACAGGTCGTGGTGGATGCCGAGCAGCGCGAGGTCCGCCTTGATGAGCGCGAGCATGGCATCGACGGCGCGCGTGCGGAACAGCGCCAGCCATTCGCTCTCCGGCTTGCCCACATGAGCGTCGCCGAATTCGGCCGCGAGCGCGGCGCCGACCGGCTTCAGATAGTCACCCGGATAGAGGCCTTCGGGAATCTCGCCGATATCCTCGCCCAGCGCCTCGCGGTAGCGCAGGTGCGCCGAGCGCGCGAGCACGTCCACCTGCCCGCCCGCGTCGTTCACATAATATTCGCGCGTCACCTCGTGGCCCGTGAATTCGAGCAGCGCGGCGAGCGCGTCGCCGACGACGGCACCCCGGCAGTGGCCCATGTGCATCGGCCCCGTGGGGTTCGCCGAGACATATTCGACGTTGACGTGAACGCCTTTCCCCGCGCCCGTGCGACCATATTCGCCGCCCGCTGCAAGAATGGCGTTCAGCTCGCCGATCCAGACGGTGGGATCGAGGCGGATGTTGATGAAGCCCGGCCCTGCCACGTCCACGGACGCGACACCCGCCGCCTTGGCAAGCTCTCCGGCCAGCGGTTCGGCGATGGCGCGCGGGGCCTTGCCCGCAGGCTTCGCGAGCACCATCGCGGCGTTGGTGGCGAGGTCGCCGTGCGACGGATCACGCGGGGGCTCCAGTGCCACCGCCTTGCGGTCGAGCCCGGCCGGGATCGTCCCCGCCGCTTCCAGCGCATCGAGCGCGGCGTGGACCGCCGCCGTATAGGTTTCAAAAACAGTGCTCACGACCAGGCCTGCTATCTGCAAAGATGAGATTTGCCCGGGGCCTTACACCGCTTTCACCGCGCGCGCCAAGCATCCGTCGCCGTTTCCCGGCCGGAGCGTGCCGCAGGCGCTGGGCGCATTTCGAAATTCATCCGTAACGGTTTCTTATCGCCCTCGGCGCATGGTGGGCTGACAAGAGCCCCCTTCCACGAGTATGCGTGCGCCGTCCTTATGTACCGCGTAATTGCCTTTGCGTTTCTGTTGCTTATCGCCGCCGCAGCGGGCGGTGAGGCGCGCGCCGATGCACGCTTCTGCCATGCGGTAACGGACCTTTCGGCGGCGAGCCCGGGCGCATTCGATTGTTCCGCGGAGCCCGCCGACTATCGGCAGCGCAGCCTGTGGCTGAAGATCGAGGCGCCCGCCGATTCGCGGATCGTCTATGTTCATCAAACGCGCTTCGAGCGGCTGACGGCAGTTTTCCTGTACGCGGACGGCCGAAGCGCCTCGCAAACCGTGCGCCGCGGCAACTACGGAACGCACTGGCGGATCGGCGGGCAGATCGCGTTCGAACCGCCGATGCTCGCCGCGCCGGTCAAGACCGTGCTTCTGCGTTTCGATGGGCTTGCGAGCCACGAACTGCTCAGAATCCGCCTGCCCGATCCCGATGAAGCCAACGCGCAGGCGGCCGTGCTGCCTGTGATCGTCGGCAGCGCGATCACGCTGCTCGCGCTCGGCGCGCTCTACACGCTGTCGGTGGGCGTGGCGCTGCGCCGCGTTTACTTGCTGTGGCATGGGCTCTGGGCGGTCACGATGGTCGCGTGGGGACTGCTCTGGTCACAGCTTGCGCTGATCGTGGCGCCGAACCTCGCGGGGTGGTCGTCGCAGATATGCACATTCCTCGCCTGCCTTGCCGTTACGCTCGCCACCGTCAGCGGCGTGATGGCGTTGGGGAAGGACATGGGGCCCCGCGCGCTCCGCATCGGTACGCTCGCGCTCGGACTTTTCATCATGCCTTTCGGCATTCTCGTTTCGCTGGAAACGGGGCCGGCGCTTGGCTGGCAGGTCGTCGTTCTTGGCGCGCTCACCCTGTCGGTGCTCGCGCTTGTGACGCTCAGTCTCGTCAACGCCTGCCGCGCCGGAAACGCCGATGCGAAGGCGCTTGCCTGGGCTTGGGCGCTGCCGATGGCAACGCTTGCGCTGGTTCAGGTCATCAATGTGGACGACTGGCTCTATGGCGGCGGCTCCCAGGTGGTGATGCTCGTCGCCGCGGCATTGCAGACCGTGTGGCTTTCGATCGCCGTCACGCTGCGGATTGCGCACCTCCGGGAGGAGCGCGACAGGGCGCGCGCAGCCGAAGCGCGCATGAGCGAGCTTGCCAGCCGCGATGCGTTGACGGGCCTCCTCAACCGGCGCGGCTTCGTGGACCGCGCCGAGTTCATGATCGAGGGCCGCGCCGCGCCGGGCGAGCACTTCGGCCTGCTGCTCATCGACGTCGACCATTTCAAGCGCGTCAACGACAGCTATGGACACGAAGCGGGCGATGCCGTGCTGTGCCGGATCGCGCGCCGCCTCGAACGCTGGGAAGGGCCGCTGTGCGTCGCGGGACGCATCGGCGGCGAGGAATTCGTGCTCGGCGTCACCGGGCTCACCCCCATCGGCATCCGCCAGTTCGCCGAAAGCGTGCGGCGCGGCATCGCTGATCTGCAGCACCCCGAGCTTCGTACCGGCCATGCCGTCACGGTCAGCATCGGGGTTGCATCGGCGGACCACGCGCTCAGCTTCCAGCGCCTCTACGGCTGGGCCGATCAGGAACTCTACAAAGCGAAAGCAAACGGCCGGAACCGCGTGATCTTCCGGGGAAGCGACCGCAACGCGCAGGCGGTCGCCGGCTGATCAGATGATCGCGCCCGGCGGGAAGGCGATTTGTCCGCCAAGCGCCTCGAAGCTCTTCAGCGCATAGCGATCGGTCATGCCCGCGATGAAATCGGCGATGTGGCGCGCGCGCGCCGGTTCGTCCTCGGGCAGGCGCGCCAGCCAATCTGCGGGCAGCTTCGAAGGATCGTCGTGGAGCTTGTCGAACAGTTCGCCCGTTACCGCGGCGGCGGGCTCGCGCATCGCGAGGTTGCGCGCGTGAAAATACATGTTCGCGTAGAGGAAGCGCTTGAGGTCGCGCTCCGCCGCCTGCATCGCCTCCGAGAAACTGACCACGGGCGCTCCCGCCCGGCGGATGGCATCCACATCGGCAGGCGCGAGCACCGCGAGACGTCGAACGGTTTCCTCGATCAGGTCGTCGGCCATGCGCCCGATCTGGAAGCGCACGAGTTCTGCGGCGAGCCTGTCGTCGGGCGCATCGGGATGCCGGGCGCGCACGGCGTCCAGACATTCGGCGACGAGCGGCACTGCCGCCGCGACCTCACCGAGCGTGAACAGCCCGGCGCGGAGGCCGTCGTCGAGATCGTGGTTGTCGTAGGCGATGTCGTCGGCGAGCGCAGCGAGCTGCGCCTCCGGCCCGGCGTGCGTCCCGAGGTCGAGATCGTGGAGCGCGTTGTAGTCGCCCAGCGCCCAGCCCGGCGACGCGACGGGCCCATTGTGCTTGGCGAGCCCCTCCAGTGTCTCCCACGACAGGTTGAGACCATCGAAATCGGCGTAGCGGACTTCGAGCGCGGTCAACATGCGGATCGTGTGACCGTTGTGGTCGAACCCGCCCCACGGCGCCATGCGCTCGGCAAGCACGTCCTCGCCGACATGGCCGAACGGGGGATGCCCGAGGTCGTGCGCGAGGCAGAGCGCTTCGGTCAGGTCTTCGTTGAGCTGCAGCGTGCGCGCGATGGCGCGGCCGATCTGCGCGACTTCAAGACTGTGCGTCAGCCGCGTGCGGAAATGATCGCCGTCCGGCGACACGAACACCTGCGTCTTGTGCTTGAGACGGCGGAAGGCCGTGGAATGGATGATGCGGTCGCGGTCGCGCTGAAAGGCATCGCGGCGCACGCTCGGGCTTTCGGAATGAAGCCGCCCCCGCGAGACTGCGGGATTCGAGGCGTACGGCGCCAGCATCAGAGCGGCGCGATGGCGGACCCGGCCGGTGCGCGGTTGATATAGGAGTCCACGCCCGCCGCCTTCAGCCGCCGCGACACCTTCTGCGCGTCGTCAGCCGAGCGGAACGGGCCGATCAGCAGGCGGTGCGTGCCGGCGGCATTCTGCACATAGGCGTTGTAGTTGCCGATCGCGCTCGCCTTGCGCTTGAAGCGCGCGAGGTCGAACGTCACCAGCGCGCGGTCGGGGCTGCTTGAAAGCTGCAACCAGACATGCGCCGCCTTGAGCTGCGCCGCCGAAAGCTTCGGCAGCCCTGCGGGGAGCGGTTCCGGCTTCGGCGCGGGTTTGGCTACAGCAGGCTTGGCAGGCGCGGGCTTTTCGGGCGCAGGCTCTTCGGCCGCGGGCTCCGGCGCACGCGGCGGCGGCGTTTCGATCACCGCTGCCTCGACTTCGGGCTCGGGCGGCGGCGGTGGCGCCTGTACGACCGCCGGGGCCTGCGCCGGTTTGCCGACATCGGGCAGGATGCCGAGATGCACGGCAGCCGCCTTCGCCGCCGGGGTCGGCAGGCTGGCGATCCGTTCGAGCACGTCGCCCGCCGCAGCTGCCGCCTGCGGGCTGAGGTTGGCGGTTGCGATGCGCCGCGCGAGATCGCGCCGCCCGCCGAGCGCGTGGACGAGCACCAGCGTGCGCTCGAAACTTGCCTGTCCGGACGCCTTTTCCGCTTCGGGCTGCAAGATCTGCATCGCCGCCTCGTTGTCACCGCCAATCGCAAGGCTGAGCGCCAGATGCTCGATGATCGAACGGTCGCCCGGTACGCGCTGCATCGCGTCCGCATAAGCGATCTGCGCGTTGCGGCTTTGCCCGAGCAGATCGAAGGCGAGGCCGCGCTGCATGGCGATCGCCGCGGCCGGTCCGCCCGCCGCCTCGGCGAGCGCGAACGATTTCTGCGCCTCCGTCGGTCGGTTCTGCTGCACGAGCGCCGCGCCGACCGCAAGGTGGGCGAGCCCGTCCTTCGGCGTCGCGCGCACCCAGCGCTCCGCATAGGAGAGCGCCTGCGGCATCCGCATCGCGAGCGCGACCTCGGTCGATGCCCGGAGCGCAGGCACGAAACCGGGGTCGATGCCGAGCGCGCGCTCGTAGAAGCTCAGCGCCAGCATGAAATCGCCGGAATTGCGGGCATGATCGCCGATGGTGACAAGTCGCGCCGGGTTGTTCAGCGCCGCGACCGTACCGTCATCCTTCTCCTTGCGCGCCTGCGCGAGCGACGGGTCCGCCGTCGCCGCGAGCAGCAGCAGGGCAGCAGCGGCGCGCATCATGTGGCGATCGCCTTCGCGCCCGCCAGCGCCGCGATCTCGGCCTCCGAATAGCCGAGTTCGCCGAGGATCGCCGCCGTGTCCGCCCCGGAACGCGGCGTCGGGGTCGGCGTGTCGGTCCGCGTTTCCGAGTAGCGCGGCGCGGGCGCCGGCTGCGTCATGCCGCCCACGTCGACGAACGTACCACGCGCCGCATTGTGCGGATGCAGGGGCGCCTCGGCGAACGACAATACCGGCGCGAAGCACACGTCCGTGCCTTCCATGAGCGCGCACCACTCCGCGCGCGTCTTCGTGAGGAACAGCGCCGTCAGCTTGGCTTTGAGCGGTCCCCAGCGCGACGGGTCCATCTGCGCGTCGAATTCCGGATCGTTTTCAAGCCCCGCGATGCGGCGGAGCGCGGCGTAGAATTGCGGCTCGATCGCACCGATCGAGATATGACCGCCATCCTTACATTCGTAGGTATCGTAGAAGTGCGTGCCGGTATCGAGCATGTTGACGCCGCGTTCGTCTTTCCACGCGCCCTGCCCGAAGAAGCCCCAGATCATGCCCATCAGCACGGCAGAGCCATCGGTCATCGCCACGTCAAGCACCTGGCCCCTGCCCGTCTTCTGCGCCGAAAGCAACGCCGCGGCCATGCCGAACGCGAGCATCATACCGCCGCCGCCAAAATCGCCGACCATGTTGATCGGCGGCGTCGGCTTCTCGCCCGCGCGACCATAGGCGTGAAGCGCACCCGAAAGCGCGATGTAATTGATGTCGTGCCCTACCGCGCTCGCGAGCGGGCCCGTTTGCCCCCACCCCGTCATGCGGCCATAGATGAGGCGCGGATTGTCCGCCAGCAGCACGTCGGGGCCAAGCCCCAGCCGTTCCATCACGCCCGGACGCAGCCCTTCGATCAGGCCGTCTGCCGTCTTCATCAGCTTGCGGACGACCGCGATGCCTTCAGGCGATTTCAGATCGACGACGATCGAACGGCGCGAGCGGCCGAGCACCGTTTCCGGTATTCCTCCAGGCCGATCGATGCGGATCACCTCCGCGCCGTGATCGGCAAGCATCATTCCCGCGAAAGGCCCCGGTCCGAGCCCAGCCATTTCGATGATACGAACGCCCGAAAGCGGTCCCGCCATGCCTCTCCCCTTCCTGTCATCGATTTGCGACGCAGCGTCGATGCGGTCAAGCGGTGCGCGTTCGCTAGGTCACGAAACAGTGAGGGCCGGGTCTGCCGCCCGGCCCTCCTTATTCTACATGATCCGGGGATCAGTCGTTGACCTGACGGCGGAAGAACCGCGGGATCTCCAGCGGATCCTGCCCGGCCGGTTCCTCGGCGATGGGCTGCGGCTCCTCGGCGCGCGCCTTGTCGGCGCCCCGGCTGAGGTTCATCATGCGCTCGAACAGCGTCGGACCCGGGCGCGGCTCCTCGCGCGCGGCGCGCGGCGCCACATACGGGCGCTCGACCGGCTCGTTGATCGGTGTGGGCGGCGCCTCGGCGGCCACCGGCTCCGGCGCGGCTTCGCGCACAGGCTCCGGCATACGCAGCGGCATCACATTGTCCGAAAAGCCCGGCTGGGCCTCCTCGAAAGGCTCGGCCTCTGCGACGAGCACCGGCTCCTCCGCCGTTACCGGCGGTTCGAGCACGATCTGCCGCTCCTCGGGCGCCAGCGGCGCGGGCGCCGGTGCGGCAGCCGCGACAGGGCGGACGATCGGCGCCGCAGGGGCAAAGCTGCCCGCGACCGAACCGAAACCGCTGACCGTCGTCGCCGGCCGCGCGGGTTCGGCAACCTTGGCCGTGGCATCGATACCGGTCGCGACGACCGACACGCGCATCTTGCCATCGAGGTTCGCGTTGAACGCCGAGCCGACAATGATGTTGGCGTCGGGGTCGACCATCTCGCGGATGTGGTTCGCGGCTTCATCGACTTCCATCAGGCGAAGGTCTTCGCCGCCGGTGATGTTGATGATGACGCCCTTGGCGCCGCGCATCGAAACTTCGTCGAGCAGCGGGTTGGCGATTGCCTTCTCCGCCGCCTCGATGGCGCGGTTCTCGCCCTCGGCCTCGCCGGTGCCCATCATCGCCTTGCCCATCTCGCTCATCACCGTGCGGATGTCGGCGAAATCGAGGTTGATGAGGCCCGGCATGATCATCAGGTCGGTGATGCCGCGCACGCCCTGGTGCAGCACCTGGTCGGCCATCGCAAACGCGTCCTTGAAGGTCGTGTTGGCGTTCGCGATCAGGAACAGGTTCTGGTTCGGAATGATGATCAGCGTATCGACATGCTTCTGAAGCTCAGCGATGCCCTCTTCGGCCGAACGCATCCGGCGTGCGCCTTCGAAGGCGAACGGCTTGGTGACGACGCCGACCGTGAGGATGCCGCGCTCACGCGCTGCCTTAGCGACGACGGGCGCCGCGCCGGTGCCGGTGCCGCCGCCCATGCCGGCGGTGATGAAGCACATGTGGGAGCCATCGAGCGCCGTTTCGATCTCGCCGAGCGTTTCTTCCGCGGCGGCGCGGCCGATCTCGGGACGCGAACCGGCGCCGAGTCCCTGCGTGATCTTGAGGCCGAGCTGGAGTCGGGTTTCCGCCGTCGCCGCCGAAAGCGCCTGCGCATCGGTGTTCGCCACCACGAAATCGACGCCTTCAAGGCCGGACGAGATCATGTTCGCGACCGCGTTGCCGCCCGCGCCGCCGACACCGATCACGGTGATCCGCGGCTTCAGCTCGGTGAGTTCGGGACGTTGCAACTCAAGACTCATGATGCTCTCCTTCGGCGCCGGCGCCCCCCACAAGAGCGCATTTGTTAAACACTACGACAGGATCGATTCCGCGTGAATCCCCAAGACGAAAAAAAATCAACATCTGGTATGTCATCACAGGCTGGACCTCAGCACTTCGATCATCCGGCCCCACGGCGAGCGTGACATGCGCATCTGCCCACCGTCGCGAACGCTGCCCGCCCAGAGGTCTTCGCGGTCCTCGGCGCCATAGAGCGCGAGGCCCGTGAGCGTCGAAAACGCGCTGCCGATCTGCGCCTCCGGAAGGCCCACGAGACCGCGCGGACGGCCGACGCGGCAATGCCGCCCGAGCAGGCCCTGCGCGAAGTCCGCGATGCACTTGAGTTCGGCGCCGCCGCCCGTCAGCACCATCTGACGTCCGCGCGGTCCCTTGAAGCCCATTTCGTTGAGGCGTTCCCCCACGTCGGAGAACAGCATGTCGAGCCGGTCACGAATCACGGCGACGATCTGCGCGCGCGGCACGCGCGTCGGCTCGATGTCGTCGTCCTCGGAGATGGGGAGGATCTCGATCATGTCGTGATTGTCGCGCGGGCTCGTCGTCGCCGATCCGTACAGCGTCTTCAGCCGTTCGGCGTGGATGCGCCGGGTGGAGAAGGTGGAGGCGATGTCGGCGGTGATATCCTCGGAGCCCATCGGAATCACCGAAAGGCCGACAAGCATCCCGCGCACGTGGACGGCAACGTTGGTGACACCCGCGCCGATCTCGACAAGCGCGACGCCGAGTTCGCGCTCCTCGGGGGCGAGACAGGCGAGGCCCGCCGCGATCGGCGAGGCGACGATCGTCTGCACGCCGAGGTCCGCCGTGCGCACGCACTGGTCGAGATTGCGCACCGGCGGCGTGTCCGCCGTGATGATGTGGATGTCGACGCCGAGCCGGTCGGCATGGAGGCCGAGCGGGTTCATCACGCGCGTC
>JAEULI010000065.1 GCA_016793845.1 Sphingosinicella sp. | reverse complement strand
ATGGATGGCACAGCCATGGTGAACCGCGCTTGAACCTCGTTCAGGCGTGTAAGCGCGCGATAATCTGCTAAATCCATAGCACGACTCGATCCCCGGGGGTGATCCTGCCATGGCTCAACGCATCGCGGTTCCCGCAAGCCTCGCCGCAATCGCGGCGGTGGCCTACTTCCTCGCCATGAACGCGGGGCTGCCCTTCGCGGCGCACGTCGCCCTGAAAGGCGCCTGCGTCACGATCCTCGCCGTCGCCGCCGCCACAGCCGCGCGCCGCACCGACGGCTGGCTGTTCGCGAGTGTCATGGCGTTCGGCGCGCTCGGCGACATGCTGCTCGAATTCGACCTCATCGTGGGCGCTGCCGCCTTCGCGGTCGGCCATGTCATCGCGATCTGGCTTTACCTCCGCAACCGGCGGGCCGGTCCGATGCCCATCAGCCAGCGTGGGGCGGCGCTCGCGCTGCTGCTCTCGGCACCTTTCCTCTACCTGATCGCGGGGCCGGCCGCCAACGCGGGGATCGCGCTCTACAGCTTCCTGCTCGCAACGATGGCGGCGGCCGCGTGGACCAGCCGCTTCCCACGCTACCGGACGGGGATCGGCGCGATCCTGTTCCTCGCCTCCGACGCCTTCATCTTCGCGCGCCTCGGCGGACGCATGGACCCGGATCAGGCGGCGCTCTTCATCTGGCCGCTCTATGCGGCGGGGCAGATTTTGATTTTCGTGGGCGTTCGGCAGAAGCTGGATGCTGAGGGGCGGTAGTGACCTATAAGCCGGGTCATAAACTCATACGCAATTGCTTGATCGCGCCGGAATAGCAGAAGCGAGCCGTTATTCGGCTCTCTCGCTCAACTTGGCGAGCCAACGCCGCATGTTGTTGCGCTTATGCTCGGCGTACCGCTCGTCTTTCTCGCGGATATCATCGTCATCAGCCCAATGGCTCAACTCTGCCCACGCCCACTTCTCAAGGTCATCGAGCGCGAAGACGTCGGGCACGGCGACCGCAAGTTCGGCATTATGTATATCGCCGCCATCGGCGACACGCTGAAGAGCTTCAAGGAGGAAAGCGCGGGCGGCGGTCATTTACGCAATATGTAGCAGCGGTGAGAAACCGCAATCGACGGCTTTATATCGCGCTGCGTCTCGCGATACGCGACGGAGGATCGCCGCAATCCTGTTCCTCGTCGCCGACGCCTTCATCTTCGCGCGCTTCGACGGCAGCATAGAGCCGGATCAGACGGCGCTCTTCATCGGGCCGCCCTACGCGGAGGGACAGATCATGATTTTCGTGGAGGGTTCCGCAACGATTGGGCGTCGAAGATCGTAAGGCTCGAGAGGCGGAACGGCCTAGCCAACGTAGGCTGAGCATCGTTGGGTTTTGTTGACCCCTCTCCCCGACCCTCTCTTCGATAGGGCGAGGAGGATTATTCTGTGCTCATCGCTCCATTCGTGCTCACATGCAGCGCTTCTGCTCGCACCACGGCGGCAAGGGGCAGCAGGCCGTAGATATGGGGGAACAACTGGCCACCGCGTGAAGGTTCCCACTGCACGCCTTCCAGCTTCGTGAGATCGACTTCGGCGAGCACGAGATCGTCTCGGCCCGCGAAGTGCTTTGCGGCCGTTTCCGCAACCTGATCGGACGCGGACAGGTGGATGTAGCCATCCGCCAGATCGACCGGGGCACCCGCGAAGGTCCCATCGCCTTTCAGCCTCTCCCACTCCTCGCGGGTGAGGATCTTGTAGGCGGTGGGGCTCATTCCGTGGCGGGTGCGGCTTCTGCTTCCTCGGTGCCTTCGCCCTCGCCTTCACCTTCGTCCTCGCCGTCCGTCTCGATCTTGGCGGCGGAGACGACGTGTTCGTTGTCGGCGACGTTGAACAGGCGGACGCCGGCGCTGTTGCGGCCGATGACGCGGAGCGTATCGAGGCCGAGGCGGATCATCTTCGCCTGATCGGTGACGAGCATGAGCTGCTCGCCGTCGTGCGCCGGGAAGCTCGCCACAACCGGGCCGTTGCGGGCGATGTTGTCGATGTTGCCGATGCCCTGCCCGCCACGGTTCGAACGGCGGTATTCGTAGGCTGAGGTGCGCTTGCCGTAGCCGTTCGCGCAGACGGTGAGGATGAACTCCTCCGCCGCCGTGAACTCGGCCATACGCTCCGGCTTGAGCGTCGGTTCGTTCTCGTTGTCCTTCCACGGCGCGGCGCGCAGATAGGCCTCGCGTTCATCCGGGGTCGCCGCGAAGCCGCGCAGGATGGAGAGCGAGATCACCTCGTCATCGCCCTTCAGCGTCATGCCGCGCACGCCGGTGGACGTCCGGCTCTGGAACTCGCGCACGTCGGTCGCGGAGAAGCGGATCGCCTTGCCCTGCCGCGTTGCGAGCAGCACGTCGTCGTCCTCCGTGAGCAGCGCGACGCCGATCAGGCGGTCGTCGCTGTCCTCGTCGAAACGCATGGCGATCTTGCCGTTCGAGGGCACGTTGGTGAACGCATCCATCGAGTTGCGGCGCACGGTGCCCTTCGCGGTAGCGAACATCACGTGGAGCTTGCCCCATTCCGCCTCGTCCTCGGGGAGCGGCAGGACCGTGGAGATAACTTCGCCGTCCGCCAGCGGCAGCAGGTTCGCCATCGCACGTCCACGTGCCTGCGGCGCGCCTTCGGGGAGCTTCCACACCTTCATGCGGTAAACCTTGCCCGCCGTGGAGAAGAACAACACGGGCGTGTGGGTAAGCGTC
This sequence comes from Sphingosinicella sp., assembly GCA_016793845.1. Classification (GTDB taxonomy): domain Bacteria; phylum Pseudomonadota; class Alphaproteobacteria; order Sphingomonadales; family Sphingomonadaceae; genus Sphingosinicella; species Sphingosinicella xenopeptidilytica. The sequence continues at coordinate 5,672 of JAEULI010000065.1, read as the reverse complement.
ACGAACAGGTTCGTGATCGCATCCTCGTCCTTCGTGTTCATGCCGGAGCGGCCCTTGCCGCCGCGCCGCTGCGCGCGGAAGCTGTCGAGCGGTGTGCGCTTGATGTAGCCGCCCATGGTGACGGTGACGACCATCTCCTCGCGCTCGATGAGGTCTTCATCATCGATATCGTCGAGGTAGGGCACGATTTCCGTGCGCCGGGGCGTCGCGTAGCTTTCCGAGACGGCGACGAGCTCCTCGCGCATCACCGCGTAGAGCTTCGCACGATCCCCGAGGATGGCGAGCAGTTCGGCGATCGAAACGGCCAGTTCCTTCAGTTCGGCGCCGATCTCGTCGCGGCCGAGCTGGGTGAGGCGGTGGAGGCGCAGATCGAGGATGGCGCGGACCTGCGTCTCGCTCATCCTGTAGGTGTCGCCGTAGACGGCGTCTTCCACGGCCTCGACGAGCTCGAGATAGGGGCGGATTTCGCCGATTGCCCACTCCCGCGCCATCAATGTTTCGCGCGCTTCTGCGGGGTTGGAGCTGCCGCGGATGATGCGCACGACCTCGTCGAGGTTCGACACGGCGACGACGAGACCGAGCAGGATGTGGGCGCGATCGCGCGCCTTGTTCAGCTCGAACTTCGAGCGGCGGGTGATGACTTCCTCGCGGAAGGTGATGAACGCCGCGATGATGTCGCGAAGGTTCAAGAGCTCCGGGCGGCCGCCGCGGATCGCCAGCATGTTGAAGGCGAAGCTCGTTTGCGCGGGGGTGAAGCGGTAGACCTGGTTCAGCACCACTTCCGGGGTCGCGTCGCGCTTCAGCTCGATGACGACGCGCACGCCTTCGCGGTTCGATTCGTCGCGGATATCCGAGACGCCCTCGATGCGCTTGTCCTTCACCGCCTCGGCGATCTTCTCGACGAGGCCGGCCTTGCCGACCTGGAACGGGATTTCGGTGAGCACGATCTGGCGGCGGTCGCCGCGCCGATCCTCGATCACGCTGCGCGCGCGCATGATCACCGAGCCGCGCCCGGTGGTGTAGGCGCTCAAAAGCCCGCCCTTGCCCATCACCATCGCGCCGGTCGGGAAGTCCGGCGCCGGCACGAACTCCATGAGTTCCTCGACCGTGATCGCCGGATTGTCGATGAACGCCACAGCTGCCGCCACGACCTCGCCGAGGTTGTGCGGCGGAATGTTGGTCGCCATGCCGACCGCGATGCCGCCCGCGCCGTTCACCAGCAGGTTCGGGAAGCGCGCCGGCAGCACCGAAGGCTCGCTTTCGGAGCCGTCGTAGTTCGGCACGAAATCGACCGTGTCCTTGTCGAGATCGGTCAAAAGCTCGTCGGTGACCTTGGCGAGGCGCGATTCGGTGTAGCGCATCGCCGCGGCGGCATCCGGGTCCATCGAGCCGAAGTTGCCCTGACCGTCGATCAGCGGCACGCGCATCGACCAATCCTGCGCCATGCGGACCAAGGCGTCGTAGATCGCGCTGTCGCCGTGCGGGTGATATTTACCCATCACGTCGCCGACGATGCGGGCCGATTTGCGATAGGCCTTGTTCGACGTGAAGCCGTTTTCGTAGGCAGTATAGAGAATACGGCGGTGGACGGGCTTCAGGCCGTCGCGAACATCAGGCAGCGCACGCGCCACGATCACGCTCATCGCGTAATCGAGATAGCTCGTCTTCATCTCCTCGACGATGGAGATGGGGCGGATATCGGACGGCTCGGCGCCGCTGGTCTCTGGGGCGTCCACTCGGTTTCCTGTACGCTCTCGGGGATTTGTTCTTGGTATGCCGTTAGGTCTCTACATGCGCGCGCGCGTGAAGGCCAGCGTTACGATTGGGTGACGTCCGCGCCCGCTAGCGGATGCCTTCCAGCCACTCTTCGATCATGCGCCGGCCCGCAGCGACGGCGACGGGGCCGAGTTCGTCATGCTCGCGGCGCATCGCTTCGATGTCCTTGCCGGCTTCGAGCACCGATTCCGGCCATTCGTCGATCCAGGCGTCGAAGCGCGGGTCTTCGCCCATTTCCGCGTGGAACTGGAGTGCGAGCAAGTTCCGCCCACGCCGGAACGCCTGATGCGCATAGGCGTCGCTGGAGGCTAGCAGCTCGACGCCGCGCGGCAGATCGAACGTGTCCCCGTGCCAGTGCAAGACCGACACGTCATGCACGTGGCGGAGCGGCGAATCCGCGCCCGCGTCGCTGATCGACACGGGCTTGAAGCCGACCTCCTTCACGGGACCGGCAAAGACGCGGGCGCCAAGCGCCGCAGCCATCATCTGCGCGCCGAAGCAGACGCCGAGCGTTGGCCTGTCCGCATCCAGCCGCCCGGCGAGGCGCCGGAGCTGGCAGGAAATCCACGGATACTGCTCCGCCTCGTACACACCCATCGGCCCGCCCATCATGATGACGAGATCGGGTGACGAGAGGTCCACCGAGGAGAACGCCGCGTCGGTCACGTCGATACGGTCGACGACGTAGCCCGCGTCCTCGATGGGTTTGCGGAAGCCGGCGACGCCTTCGTAGGGGACGTGACGAATGATGAGCGCGGATTTCATTCGGCGCTCATAGAAATACCGCGTAGCCCGGAAAAGCTAGACTTTCTTGGCGTTCGACAAGCTTTGGTCGAGCAAGGCTTCGACCTTTTCGAACTGCGCCGCGCGCGTCAGCCCGTCGGCCGCGCCTGCGGGAAGGTCGAGAAGGCGGCCGCCCGCGCGCTCGGCCAGCTTTTCCGAGAGCCAGCCGGCGATCACCGCTGGATCGTTGCTGACGAGACCGATGCCGGTGCGCCGGATGATATCCGCCGCTTCGCCTTCCTGCTGGCCGTGGCAGAGGATGGGACGCCGCGCGCCGACATATTCGTAGAGCTTGCCCGCGACGACGTGCTTTTCGCCCTCGGTGGCGAAGCGGAGGAGCAGCAGGATATCCGCCGCACGCTCGATGCGCAGCACCTCGCCGCGACCGATGGGCGGGTGCGCCTGCACCAGATGCGAGACGCCCGCGCGCTCGGCCATCGCCATCGGCACGTGGCTGTCTTCGCCCCAGAAGTGGACGACAAGCTTCGCCGGGTCCGGGTTCAAAAGCGCGAGCGCGGCAAGCAGCGGCTCGGGCGAGCGGCCGCCGTTGTAAGTGGAGCCCGCGTGGACGATGGTGAGACGCTCCGCATCCAGTGCGGACGCATCCTCCAGCCCGACGAAATCGGCGGGGTCGTAACCGTTTGCAGCGCAAACCACCGGTTTGTGGTACCGGTGCGCCAGGATTTCGGCGCTGCCCTCCGTCACCGCCACCAGCGCCGCCGCCTTCGACAGCGCGCGTCGCTCCATCCAGCGGTTCACGCGGTTCGCGATGAAGCTCTCGTTCTGGTAGATATTGTCCGCCCAAAGGTCGCGGAGTTCAGCCACGAACGGCACGCCCCACGCGCGCGACAGCCGCGCCGCCGCCATGTGGCTCGAATGCGGCGGGCCGGTCGAGAAGATCGCATCGGGCTTCCAGTCCCACGCGAGCGCAGCCTCGACCGCCGGGTCGATCCAGGTGATGTGCGGGTCGGGCAAGTAGGAGAGCTGCCAGAGGAGCCGCCGCAGCCCGCCCGGCTCCGCGGCGGTTTCTGCGCCGGCCTTTGCGCCGGACTTCGGCTGATCCGCCTCCGTCATCGGCGCGGTCCGTCCACGCCGCACATAGGGGACGGCGGTGATGCGCTCGGTGGGAATCTCAGGATCGACCGCGGCGGGAAACTGCAGATTCTGCCCTGAAAGCACGCGGACGTCGTGGCCGCGATCCAGCAGGAAACGCGCGAACTTCGGCGCGCGCACGGTCGCCGTGGGGGCGTTCGGCGGGTACAGCCCCGTGACGATCAGGATGCGGCGCGACATTCGCCAAGGCTCATCGCAAAGAGCGCGCGACCATGCAACACTGGACGCAGCCACCCCTTCCCCATATCTCCGCGCGCATGAAGACACCCGTTCACGTCATCGGCGGCGGCCTCGCCGGTTCGGAAGCCGCATGGCAGCTCGCGCGCGCAGGCGTTCCCGTCGTTTTGCACGAAATGCGTCCTGTGCAAGGGACGGACGCGCATCATACGGACGGCCTCGCCGAACTCGTTTGTTCCAACAGCTTCCGCTCCGACGATCCGAATGCCAGCGCCGTCGGTGTGCTCCACGAGGAGATGCGGCGGCTCGGCTCACTGATCCTCGGCTGTGGAGACGCGGCGCGCGTGCCCGCGGGCTCGGCGCTTGCCGTGGACCGCGACGACTTCTCGGCGCGCGTCACCGCCGCCATCGAAGCCGAGCCGCTGATCGAAATCCGCCGCGAGCGCGTGGACGGCTTGCCGCCGCCCGAATGGGGCCAGACGATCATCGCCACCGGGCCGCTGACCGCCGCACCGCTCGCCGAAGCGATCCGCGCGCAGACGGGCGAGGACGCCCTCGCCTTCTTCGACGCCATCGCGCCGATCGTGCACCGCGAAAGCATCGACATGGAAACCGCGTGGTTTCAGTCCCGCTACGACAAGGGCGACGGCAAGGACTACATCAACTGCCCGATGGACGAGGCGCAGTACGGCGCCTTCATCGATGCGCTGATGACCGGCGAGAAAACCGTGTTCAAGGAATGGGAGGCGAACACCCCCTATTTCGAAGGCTGTATGCCGATCGAGGTGATGGCGGAGCGCGGGCCGCAAACGCTGCGTTTCGGGCCGATGAAGCCCGTCGGCCTCACCAACCCGCGCACGGGAAAGAAGGCTTACGCGGTCGTCCAGCTTCGGCAGGACAACGCCTCCGCCACGCTTTGGAACATTGTCGGCTTCCAGACGAAGTTGCGACACGCCGAGCAGGTGCGCATCTTCCGCAGCATTCCCGGCCTTGAGAGCGCCGAGTTTGCACGTTTGGGCGGTCTGCACCGCAACACGTTCATCAAATCGCCGGTGCTGCTCGACGACAGCCTGCGCCTGAAATCCGATCCGCGCATCCGCTTCGCCGGGCAGATCACCGGCTGCGAGGGCTATATTGAAAGCGCCGCCGTGGGGCTGATGGCAGGGCGCTTCGCGGCAGCGGATGCACTCGGCAACGCGCCGGACCTGCCGCCGCGTACGACGGCGCTCGGCGCGCTCCTCGCGCACATCACGGGCGAGGCGGTGGCGGAGACCTACCAGCCGATGAACGTGAACTTCGGCCTGTTCCCGCCGTTTGATGCGCGGGTTCCCAAGAAATCGCGCAAAGCGGCTTACGCGGAGCGAGCGCTTGCCGATCTCGACCAGTGGATCGCCGCAAAGGCGGGTTAGTCAGGGCAGCTGCATTCGGCTTTCGACTTCGCGGCTCGCACCGTTCGCGTCTTTTCGAACTCTGCCGCAACGAGTTCGCCGGACCTGTCGGCATCGGCGTCATCGAAGCGCGCGTTCTGCTTCACGGCATATTCCGCAAAGCTGAGCACGCCGTTGCCATCCGTATCGAACCGGTCGAACGATTGCCGACGCGCGCGCAGATACTCATCCCGGCTGACGCTGGCGTTGCGGTCGCGGTCGTAGCGGCGGAAACGCTTTTCCTCGCGCGTCGCCTCGCTCGCCTGCGGCGGCTCGGGAAGCGCCGCGGGCGCGGAGATGGCTGCCGGCGGCTCCGGAAGGGCGGCTGTCTCCTGCTCATCGTCGCCGCTCACCACCACGGCGGCGGCCACAAGCAATGTCACCGCAATCCCGCCG
>JAEULI010000060.1 GCA_016793845.1 Sphingosinicella sp. | reverse complement strand
AGGCCCATGTCTCGCAGGAACCGGGCGTTCCGGAAAAAGTCGCAGTTCAGCAAAGGTAGATGTGTGGCGCTTGATATTCTGATCGTCGACGATGAAGCCGATATCCGGGAACTGATCGCAGGTGTCCTCGATGACGAGGGCTATGAAACACGCACCGCGGGGGACAGCGACAGCGCGCTCGCAGCGCTCAGCGAACGGCTGCCGAGCCTGCTCGTGCTCGATATCTGGCTGCAGGGCTCGAAGCTCGACGGCATCGAGCTTCTGGAGGTCGTGAAGCAGCGCAATCCGGGGCTTCCCGTCATCATGATCTCGGGCCACGGCAACGTCGAGACGGCGGTCGCGGCGATCAAGCGCGGGGCTTACGATTTCATCGAGAAGCCGTTTCAGGCGGACCAGCTGATCCACACCGTGGAGCGCGCGACCGAGGCGGAGCGGCTGCGCCGGGAGAACGAGGAGCTTCGTTCTCGGGCCGGTATCGAGGGCGAGATCACCGGCTCGTCCGCGATGATCAACGGCGTGCGCGCGACACTGAAGCGCGTCGCGGCCACCGGCAGCCGCGTGCTGGTCGACGGCCCGCCCGGTTCCGGCAAGGAAGTCGCCGCGCGCCTGCTCCACCAGTGGTCGCCGCGCGCGAACGGGCCGTTCGTGGTCGTGGCCGCCGCGCGCCTGCACCCGGACCGCTTCGAGGAGGAACTCTTCGGCGTGGAGGAAGACGGCCAGCCCGTGCGTATCGGCCTCTTCGAGCAGGCACATGGCGGCACCTTGTTCCTCGATGAAGTCGCGGACATGCCGCTCGCGACGCAAGCACGCATCCTGCGCGTGCTCACCGAGCAGATGTTCCAGCGCGTCGGCGGCGCGCGCAGCGTGAAGGTCGACGTGCGCGTCGTCAGCAGCACCTCGCGCGATCTCGCCGGGGAAATCTCCGCCGGGCGCTTCCGCGAAGACCTGTTCTACCGCCTCAGCGTCGTGCCCGTGCACCTGCCGCCGCTGTCCGAGCGCCGCGAAGATATCGGCGAGCTCGCCGAGTACTTCCTTGCAAAGCTCTCGGCGGAGCGCAGGATTCCGACGCCCCGGCTGAGCGAAGACGCGATGGCCGCACTGCAGACCTATGACTGGCCGGGCAACGTCCGCCAGCTTCGGAACATCATCGAGCGCACGCTGATCCTGATGCCGCCCGAGCGGGCGCAACGCATCGAAGTCGACATGCTGCCATCGGAGATCATCGCTGAGCCGGCGAAATTGATGCCGAACGAAGCGGTGCGTTCGATCATGGGCACGCCGCTGCGTGAAGCGCGCGAATCCTTCGAACGCGAGTATCTGCGTGTCCAGATACGCCGTTTTTCAGGGAATATATCGCGAACGGCGGTTTTTATAGGCATGGAACGCTCGGCGCTGCACCGAAAGCTGAAGGCACTCGGCCTCTCCGATCCCGGAAAAGCAGACGACGAAGTAAATTCCGACACTTGACGGGAAGCCTCCGACCCCCAAATAGTGTGCCCGCGCCTACGGCAATCGGGCGCGATGTAATTGAGGATTAGGGGGACATGGCAGACAAGGCCAATAACTTGCAGGACGTGTTCCTGAACGCGGTCCGTAAGAGCAAGACGCCGGTGACGATGTTTCTCGTGAACGGTGTAAAACTGCAGGGTGTCATCACCTGGTTCGATAATTTTTCGGTTCTGCTTCGTCGTGACGGTCATTCGCAGCTTGTTTACAAGCACGCGATTTCCACGATCATGCCGGCAAGCCCCGTTCAATTGTTTGAACCCGAGAAAGACGGCGACGACGATTGACCGACCCTGACGCCGGAACGCCGCCGCAATCCGGGGGCAGACGGCGTAAGCAGTTCCATAGCTTCGGAGCGCACGACGATGTGCGCGGTGTCAGCTTGGGCACGAAGGCGCTCGTCATCGTGCCCGATATCGTGCGCCGCGACACTGCCGTGCGCCGCGACGCGGAAGCACGACTTCAGGAAGCGAAGAGCCTTGCCGGCGCGATCACGCTCGACGTGGTCGCGACGCGCATCCTCCGTGTCCGCGATCCGCGCCCCGCAACGCTGATCGGCGCGGGACAGGTGGAAGCCATCGCCGAACTCGCGAAAGAAACCGGCGCGGAACTGACCGTGGTGGACGGCGCGCTCTCACCCCTCCAGCAGCGCAACCTCGAAACGGGCACCGGCACGAAGGTGATCGACCGCACAGGCCTTATCCTCGAAATCTTCGGGGAGCGGGCGGCGACCCGCGAGGGCCGCCTTCAGGTGGAGCTTGCCCACCTCGGCTATCAGGCGAGCCGGCTCGTGCGCTCGTGGACGCACCTCGAGCGCCAGCGCGGCGGCTTCGGTTTCCTCGGCGGCCCCGGCGAAACGCAGATCGAGACTGACCGCCGCCTGATCCGCGAGCGCATGGCGCGGCTGCGCAAGGACCTCGGCGAGGTAAGCCGCACGCGCGGGCTTCAACGCCGCCAGCGCAAGAAGGCACCGTATCCGGTGATCGCGCTCGTCGGCTATACGAACGCTGGAAAATCTACACTTTTCAATCGCTTGACCGGCGCTTCGGTGATGGCGAAAGACCTGTTGTTCGCAACGCTCGACCCCACGATGCGCGCGATCGCACTGCCCGGCATCGACAAGGCGATCCTTTCCGATACCGTCGGCTTCGTCTCGGAATTGCCGACGATGCTCGTCGCGGCGTTCCGCGCGACGCTGGAGGAGGTGCTTGACGCCGACATCATCGTCCACGTTCGCGACATCGCGCACCCGGAAACCGAAGCGCAGAAGCGTGACGTCATCGACGTACTTGCCGAACTCGGCGTCGATCCGGAGGGCGGGCGGCCGATCATCGAAGCGCTCAACAAGGCTGACCTGCTGGATGCGGAAACGCGCAAGGCCGCGCTCGAACAGGCGGCTGCGCCGAACAGCGTGCTTCTCTCGGCGGTAAGCGGGGAAGGGGTGGATGACCTCCGCAGGCTCATCTCGGACACGCTGCTGCGCGACGCGCGTGTTCACAGCTTCGTCGTTGGCGCGGGCGACGGTAAGCGTCTGGCCTGGCTGGAAAACAATGGCCTGGTGCTGAAACGGCGCGCGAAGGGCGAGACCGTGGAACTGCAGGTACGGATCAGCGACGAGGACAGAGCGCGCTTTCTGGCGCTCCCTTAACGCTCCGACACCTTCACCCGCTGCCACAGCGCTTCGAGGGCATCGATATTCATATCAGACAAGGGCTTGCCGGCCATTGCTTCCACCGCATTGAAGCGACGTTCGAACTTGGCATTCGCCGTGCGCAGCGCTTCCTCAGCGTCGATGCCGAGGTGACGCGCGTAGTTGACGACGGCGAACAGCAGATCACCGACTTCGCCGGCGCGCGACGCATCGTCCGCCGTCTCGACCTCGGTGAGTTCCTCGTCGATCTTGGCGCGCGGGCCTGACGCGTCGGGCCAGTCGAAGCCGACGCGCGCGGCACGGCGCTGCAGCTTCTGCGCGCGCATCAGCGCGGGAAGGCCGAGCGCGACGCCCGCAAGCGCGCCCTGATCGCCGCGCTCACTGGCCTTCTGGTCTTCCCATGCCGCCGTCTGCGCGTCTGCGTTCGCAACGCTGGCGTTCCCGAAGACGTGCGGATGGCGGCGGACCATCTTGTCAGCGATCGCGGACGTGACGTCGGCCAGCGCAAAATGCCCGGCCTCGGCTGCCATCTGGGAATGGTAAACGACCTGAAGCAGGAGATCGCCAAGTTCGCCCTTGAGATCGGCCATGTCGCCGCGCGCGATGGCATCGGCAACCTCATAGGCTTCCTCGATCGTGTACGGTGCGATGGATGCGAAATCCTGCTCGATATCCCACGGGCAGCCGCTTGCCGGATCACGGAGCGCACGCATGACGTCAGCGAGACGGGCGTATGCTTCGGCGGAGGTTTCCTTGCTCATGGAAGACCGCGTAGCGGCAGGAGGGGATTCGGAAAAGACTGCAGATACGTCTCGTCCAATGAAACGATAATATATATTATGTTAAATCAGTTATTGCGATTTGCCACCATTCGGGCCATCCCCCCGGCCATTTTCCCGAAGGCGTCGTTCATGCGGGTCGCGAGATCGGCGTCGACATCGCTCTCGGAAAGCGCGCGCGCCATTGCGTCTGTCCACTGCTGCGATGTCTCTGCGCTGATCGGCAGCACGGCGTGCGCCGACATCACGCAGACGCCGACGTTCTCTTCGAACCAGTGGCGCGGTCCGCCGAGCCAGCCGGTGAGAAATCCTGTGAGCGAACGCCGCATCGGCGCCAGGTCCGGCGCGTGCATCGCGCGCAGCGCGGCATATTCGGCCTCGTTCTCCATCAGGTCGTAGAAACGGTCGACGAAGCGCCTGACGGCGGACTCTCCGCCAAGGCTGTCGTATGGTGTTGTCGCGCTCGTGCCGGATTCGTTCATGAAAGCGATCAACCGGGCCTTTGGCGAGCTTTCCTTGATCCAGATCAAAATCATACGTTTCCCGCATCAAACGCGGGAGCCGAATGCCCGGTTTTGCGTTAACGTTGCGGTTCCACAATTGTACGGGGCGACCGGAACGCAGCCGGAGAACAAATGGTAAACGAAGAGCAGGGCGGTCACCCTTCCCTCGCCCCTGTCGTCGCGACGGGGCGCAATTGCTGGCGTATCGAACGGGCTACGCGCGCCGCGGCGGTGATCGATGCCGCAAACTACTACCATTTCGTGCGCGAAGCGATGATCGCCGCGCGGCGGCGCATCCTGATCATCGGCTGGGATTTCGATACGCGCATCACGCTTGAGCCCGACGAGAACGGCCGGGGCGAGAGCCTGGGCCATTTCTTCCTGCGGCTGGCGCGCGAAAATCCGGCGCGCCAGATCGACATCCTGAAATGGAGCTTCGGCGCACTGAAGCAGTTCCTGCGGCCGCGCGCGGCGTGGATGCTGCTGCGCTGGCAGATGACCCGCGCCATCGATTTCCGCTTCGACAGCTTCCATCCCATCGGGTGCAGCCACCACCAGAAGATCGTGGTGATCGATGAGCGCTTCGCGGTGTGCGGCGGCATCGACATCTCGTGCGCGCGCTGGGACACCAATGCCCACGCGGACGACGACGGGCGGCGGAAGCTGCCGGACGGCAAGCCTTATGGCCCATGGCATGACGTCACCATGATGCTGGACGGCGCCGCGGCGCGCGCACTCGCTGATCTCGGCCGGGATCGCTGGCAGCACGCGACACGGCATGAACTGCCGCCGGTGGAGGACGACCACGACCATTGGCCGAAGGATGCGCCTGTCGATTTCCGCGATGTGGACATCGCGATCGCACGCACGCGCTCCGCCTGGCGCGATTGCGACGAAGTCCGCGAGATCGAGGCGCTGTGGCTCGACATGATCGCGGCGGCGCAGCGCTTCATCTATATCGAGAACCAGTATCTCACGTCCGGCAGGATCGCCGCCGCCATCGCGGCCCGCATGAAAGAGGCGGATGCGCCCGAAATCGTGGTGGTGATGCCGCGCAGCGCCGATGGCTGGCTGGAACAGAAAGCCATGGATGGCGCGCGCGTTCAGCTCGCACGCGCCATCGGCAAGGTGGACCGGCGGGACCGTTTCCGCATCTACGTGCCCATCACGCGCGGCGGCGCCGATATCTATGTGCACGCCAAGGTCGCGATCGTCGACGACCGGCTGCTCAAGATCGGCTCCGCGAACCTCAACAACCGCTCGATGGGGCTCGACAGCGAATGTGACGTCATCATTGATGCCGCCCTCCCCGCCAATGCCGCCACGCCGCCCGCGATCGCGGCGCTGCGTACGCGGCTTCTCGCCGAGCATCTGGATGTTCCGCCGGAGGTGTTCGCGGCGCGGTTCGCGGAAACGGGATCGCTTGTGGGCACGATCGAGGCGCTGCGCGGGCCGGGCAAGACGCTCGATCTGCTCGACCTCGAAAAGCCCGGACCGCTCGATCAATTCATTGCCGATAACGAACTGCTCGATCCCGAAAAGGCGGAGGGCTTTTTCGAGCCGCTGCACAAACGCGGCCTGCGGATGCGCTGGCGGGAAGGTTTGGCGCGGCTGAGGGGCCGCAGGCGGCGCAGGCGCAGAAAGTAACGGTGTGCCTCAGGGGCGCAGGATCAGCGTGTCGCCCTCGACGCGCCAGCTTTTCAGCGTGCGCAGGAAGCGCATCCCGAGGAGGTTCGTGCCGAGCGCGCCTTCGTTGACGCTGGCGGGCATGTCGCGCAGCGTGACGTCACCGATCGTGAGCTCGCCGAGCCGGACACCGGCGGTGCGGACACTGCCGTTCGCGGTTTCGGCCATGCCGTCGAAGCGGAGCGTATCGGGGCTGAAACCGGCGCGCGCAGCGGTTTCCATGGTGAGCACGATGTCGGTGGCGCCGGTATCCACCATGAACAGCGCGCTCTCGCCGTTGATCGTGCCGCGCACGTAGAAGTGCCCGTCTTCGCGTGCGGTGAGCAGCATCTCCTCGCCCTGCGTGCGCGGCGATGCGGGATCGAGTGCGCCGCGAATGGTTGGCCACTGCGTGAGGAGGAAAATGAGGCCGCCGAAGATCAGCACCCACGACAGCGCCATTTTCACCGTTTTCGCCGCGCCGATTTCGCGGAGGCGCGGGACGAGGCTCATCAGGATGAGGACGGCAAAGCCCACCGAGCTGATGAGCGCAGCCTTCTCGCCCGTGCTCAGCCCTTCGAACATGCGGCTAAAGCTCCACCGTCAGCATGTCATATCCGGGCTCAACACCGGGCGGCAAGCTCTTGGCAAGGCTCGCATAATCCATCGTATTGTCCATGTGCGTGAGGATCGCGCGGCGCGGACGCAGGCGGGAGATCCACGACAATGTGCGGTCGAGATGGCTGTGCGTGGGGTGCGGCTTACGGCGGAGCGCGTCGACGATCCAGAGGTCGACGCCCTTGATGGCATTGTCGGCGGAAAGCGTGAGATCGCTGATGTCGGTCGAATAGGCCATCGAGTGGCCGGCATGATCGATACGGAAACCCGTGGAACGGATCGGGCCATGCACCTGCTCGAACGGCGTCACCGTCATCGGGCCGACGGTGAACTTCGCGGGGAGTTCGTGCGCCACGCAACTCGGCGGGTAGCCGAGGCCGCCGGCGAATATATAGTCGAAGCGCGCCTTGAGGACGCGCAGCGTATCCGCCGTCGCATAGCAGTCGACGGGTTTGCGCATGATGTGAAAAACCTGCCGTAAGTCATCGATTCCATGGGCATGATCGGCATGGTCGTGCGTGTAGAGCACGGCATCGATGCGCGCGACGTTGGCGCTCAGAAGCTGCTCGCGAAGGTCGGGGCTCGTGTCCATGATGATGACATGGCCCTCGGCCTCGACCATCACGGAGACGCGGCGGCGGCGGTTCTTCGGCTCCCGCGGATCGCAGGTGCCCCAATCGTTGCCGACGCGGGGTACGCCGCTCGACGTGCCGCAGCCAAGGACGGTGACCTTCACGCCGCGGCTTTCGAAAACAGGCGGTAGAAGTTCGCGCTCGTCGTGCGGTCGAGGTCTTCGTAGCGGACGCCGCGCTTCTCGGCGATGAAGGCGGTGGTGTGCGTGACGAACGCCGGCTCGCAGGTCTTGCCGCGCTTCGGTACGGGCGCGAGGAACGGCGCGTCGGTTTCCACGAGCAGCCGGTCTTCCGGGATTTCCGCTGCGAATTCAGAAAGATCGGCAGCGTTCTTGAACGTGACGATGCCGGATATCGAAATGTAGAAGCCGAGGTCGAGCATCTTGCGGCCGAAGGCGGCGCTGGCGGTGAAGCAGTGGATGACGGCGCTGTAAGCCCCCTTCCCCAGCTCGCTCTCCATGATCTCCAGCGTGTCCGCTTCCGCATCGCGCGTGTGCACGATCACCGGCAGGCCGGTTTCGCGCGCGGCTGCGATGTGGCGGCGGAAGCTTTCGCGCTGACGGTCCCGATCGCTCTTGTCGTAATAATAGTCGAGGCCGGTCTCGCCGATGCCGATGACGCGCGGGTGGTGCGTTGCCGCGACGAGGCGCGTCTTCTCGATATCCTCGTTGTCCGCCTCGTGCGGGTGAACGCCGACACTTGCCCAGATATCGCTCGTGCCTTCGGCGATGCGGATGACGTCATCCCACTCGCTGCTGCGCGTCGAGATGGCGAGCATCGCCGACACACCGGCTTCCCGGGCACGCGCGATGACGCCAGCCTGATCCTCGACGAGGCCGGGGTAGTTCAGGTGGCAGTGGCTATCAACCGGCATCGGGTTCCGCATCGACATAGCGCGGGAAAACGCCCTGCGGCGCCTCAAGACGGAAACCGGACGCGGCGAGGCGCGCATACCAGTCGCTACCGAGGCTCGCGAAATCCCGGTCGGTCTCGGGAACGCCCATCTGATCGAGCAGTTTCGCTGCAGACGCCGGGATCACCGGCGAGATCGCGACGGCGAGATCGTGGATCGCGCCGAACAGCGTGCCGAGCACGACCTTCATGCGCTCCGGATCGGTCTTCTTGAGCTTCCAGGGCTCCTGCGCGTCGATATAGGCGTTGCAGGCGAAAACCGCGTGCAGCCAGGTCTCGACGCCGCGCGACAGGTCGAACGCCTCGAACGCGGCGGCAAGGCCCTTGCAGCCTGTGTCAACGGCTGCGAGCAGTGCACTATCCGCCTCGTTCTGGTCGAGCGATGCGGGAAGAATGCCATCCAGATTCTTGAAAATCTGAGACAATGTGCGCTGCGCGAGGTTGCCGAAGCTGTTCGCGAGATCGGCATTCGTGCGCGTGACGATCGCCTCGTGGCTGTAGCTGCCATCCTGCCCAAACGGCACGTCTCGGATCAGGAAGTAGCGGAGCTGATCGACACCGTATTCCTCCGCCATCGCCAGCGGCTCGACGACGTTGCCGAGCGACTTCGACATCTTCTCGCCCTTGTTGAGCACGAAGCCGTGTCCGAACACCATGCGTGGCAGTTCGACACCCGCGGACATCAGGAACGCGGGCCAGTAGACGGTGTGGAAACGCACGACGTCCTTGCCGATCACGTGGACGTCCGCGGGCCACCATTTCGTATAGGATTCATCTGGATAGCCGGCACCGGTGAGATAATTGCTGAGCGCATCGAGCCACACGTACATGACGTGGCCGGGTGCATCCGGCACCGGGATACCCCAATCGAAACTGGTGCGCGAGATCGAGAGGTCGCTGAGCCCGCCGCGGACGAACTGCAGCATCTCGTTGCGGCGCGTTGCGGGCTGGATGAAATCCGGGTTCTGTTCGTAGAGATCGAGCAGCGGCTGCTGGTATTTCGAGAGACGGAAGAAATAGCTTTCCTCGACCGTCCACTCGACGGGCGTGCCCTGCGGCGACAGCTTCTCGCCGCCTTCTCCGGGAACAAGCTCGCTCTCGTCGTAATAGGCCTCGTCGCGAACCGAGTACCAGCCTTCATAGCGGCCGAGATAGATATCGCCGTTCGCTTCCATGCGCCGCCAGAGCTCCTGCACGCACGCATGGTGCGCGGGCTCGGTGGTGCGGATGAAGCGATCATGGCTGATGTTGAGACGCGCGCACATCTCCTTGAAATGCTGAACCATTCCATCGACGAACGTGCGTGGATCGGTATCATTGTTCCGAGCGGCCTGCGCGATCTTCAGCCCATGCTCGTCGGTGCCGGTCATGAAGAACACGTCGTCGCCGGCGAGCCGGTGATAACGCGCGATGACGTCCGTCGCGATGTCCTCGTACGCGTGGCCCATATGCGGGCGGCCGTTCGGGTACGAGATGGCGGTCGTGATGTAGAATTTCCGCTTGGCACTCATGCGGGGGCGCTTGCTTTGCTACCGGGGGTTATCGAGTTCGCCCACGTATCCCGCCAGTTCGAACGCGACAACCTGCGGATCGTAGGCAAGCGGCACGGCCTCGGCGGCGAGGGCGTGGGCCTTCTCCCACAGCTGGAGCGCGCGTGCAAGCGATGCGCCCGTGCGCCCGCGCGCCGCACCGGCGATGAACGCGGGAACCAGCTCGACGAATGCCTCGAAGCGCGCCTGCGCGGTCTTGCCGGCGAGCGATTTCGCCAGCGCCATCGCATCGCCCTCCCCCTTGGCGAGCCCGACGAGCGCCTCGGTGAGCTTGCCGACATCGAGCCCGGCGAAGCGCAGTGCGCGACCCGGCGAGCCTTCCGCGAGCGGCACCAGCGCCTCGACCTCCGCCGCGCTGCTGTCTGCAAGTTCGCGGGTCAGCACCGCGCGCACATCGGCGTCGGCGAGCGGCTGGAAGCGGAGCGTGCGGCAGCGCGAGCGTATCGTCGGCAGCAGCCGCACCGGGCTGTGGCTGACGAGAAGGAACAAGGTCTTTTCCGGCGGCTCCTCAAGATTCTTGAGGAAGGCATTGGCAGCACTGCGATTCATCTCGTCGGCAGCATCGACGACGACGACCCGCCAGCCGCCAAGGCCGGGCTTGGACTGGAACAGCGACTGCAGATCGCGGATCTGCTCGACCACAATCTCGGCGCGAAGCGCGCCGCGATCGTTGAGCCCGCGCTGGAGAATGCGAAGGTCGGGGTGGCTGCCCGCCTCGATGAGCGCGAGTGCCGGGTGCGGCGGCCCCTTGCCGTCGGTGAGGACAAAGCGGGCGAGCGCCTGCGCCACGCTCGCCTTGCCGATGCCCGGCGGGCCGGTGAGCAGCCACGCGTGATGAACCTTGCCCTGATCCCACGCGGCGCGGAACATCTCCTGCTGCGCCTGATGCCCGACGATGCCGCTCACAGGCCGAAACGCTCCGCCACGACCGCCCAGACGCTATCGGTGACGTCATCGACGGGCGCATCGCTCGGGATCACGGTCACATCGGGGAAGCTCAGAAACCGCTCGCGCACAGCCTTGTGGAAGGCGGGTGGTTCTCCTTCGAAACGCGCCTCGCCCCCTGCTCGCCCGGCGGCGCGGGCAAGGCCGAGTGCGGGGTCGACATCGAGTACGATGGTGAGATCGGGCCAGAGGTCGCCGGTCGCAAACGCGTGAAGCCGCCGCAGTTCGGCTTCATCGAGACCGCGCGCCGCGCCCTGATACGCGAGCGTCGAGTGCACGTAGCGGTCGCAGAGCACCCATTTGCCCTCGACAAGCGCGGGACGGATGAGGCGCGCGACATGATCGGCGCGGGCGGCATTCACCAGCAGCGCCTCAACGCGCCCCTCCCAGCGCCCCGGCTCGCCCTCGACAAGCAGGCTTCGGATATCCTCCGCGCCGGGCGTGCCACCGGGCTCGCGTGTGGTGATGACAGTAACGTCCTGCGCGGAGAGACGCGCGGCGAGGCGGCGGAGCTGAGTGCTCTTGCCGCTGCCCTCTCCGCCTTCGAAGCTGATGAAGCGCCCGCCCACGCGGCCTCAGCCGCCGAACACGTGCCTGAACGCCGCCATCATGCGACCGAACGGCCCCGCCTTCTCCACCGCCTCGGCAGCGACCAGCGGTACGCGCTGCTCGGCAAGACCGGGCACCGTGAGGACGAGTTCGGCGATCTTCTGGCCCTTGGCGATCGGCGCGGAAATCGGCCCGTCGTAGACGATCTTCGCGCCCACGCCGGAGACGATCGCCTTCGGCACCGAGACCGCCGTACCCGGCGCGGCGGTGACGCCCACGTCCGGCGCATCGCCGAGGAACACGGGCGCGCGCAGCGCCACCTTGCCGTTTGTAAGGATCGGCTTCGCATCCCACGCGCCGAAGCCCCATTCCATCAGGCGGATCGATTCCTTGACGCGCTCGTCCCACGAGGTGAGCCCCGAGACGACCATGACGAGGCGGCGCCCGTCCTGTTCGGCCGAGCCGGTGAAGCCGTAGCCCGCCGCTTCGGTGTGGCCGGTCTTGAGGCCGTCCGCACCGCGCACCTTGCCGAGGATGGGGTTGCGGTTCGGCTGCGTGATCGGCGCGCCGCCCATCGTCTGGCCCCAGGTGAAGCTGTCGACCGCGTAGAACTGCTTGTAGAGTTCCGGGTAGTCCTTGATCGTCCGCTCGGCGATGATCGCGAGGTCATGCGGCGTCACCACCTGCCGGTCATCGGGCCAGCCGTTCGAATTGGTGAAGTGCGAGCCCTTGAGGCCGAGCTTCTTCGCCTCCGCGTTCATCAGATCGACGAACGCTTCCTCGGTGCCCGAAATCCCCTCGGCGAGCACGACGCAGGCGTCGTTCCCCGAAAGCGTGACGATGCCGTGCAGCAGATCCTCGACCGAGACTTCCTGATCGACCGAAAGGAACATCGTGGAGCCCGCCTTGGGCCCGTGCCATTTTTCCCACGTTTCCGCACGCACGCGGAATTTCTGGTCAAGCTTCAGCTTGCCCTGCTTCACAAGATCGAAGGCGACGTGCGTCGTCATCATCTTCGCCATCGAAGCCGGCGGCATCTGCTGATCGGCCGCCTGCGAAAAGAGCACGGCGCCGGTGCTCATGTCCTTCAGGTACGCGAAGGGCGCGAGGCTCTGGTAGTTGGCGGCGGCGGGGACGGCGAAAGCCAGCATAAGGGCCGAGATCGGCGCGGCAAGACGCATCGCTTGAATTCACTCCTTCTGATCAGCTTCTGCGGAAACCGTCGGGCCCGCACGAGTCTTGACGCAGCTATAGCCCGCGTCCGAAGGCTTCGCCAGCGCCACGCATCAGGCCGTCAGGCCATGCGCTTCCGGGATGGGGCTTGGGGCGCCAGCGGGAAGACCGAGCAGCGAGGTTTCGTCGGCGCCCGCCCGGTACGCGGCGAGCAATGCGTCCGGGTCTACGGGCACGCCCACGGGATTGGCGGCGAAAACCGGCCCGCCAAGGAAGTCCCGCGCGGCATCGGGACTGAGCGCATCGACCTGCAGCTCCACGCGGTTTTCGTCCGGATCCTGATAATAGAGCGAAAGCGTGATGCCGTGATGGATCGGCCAATAAGGGCGAATGCCCGCCGCTTTCAGCCGGGCGTAGGTTTCGAGCAGATCGCCGACACCGGCATAGGTGAACGCGACGTGATTGACGCCGATATCGCCGCGCCCGCCGTCCCCACCGGGCTTCAACACGTCGAGGTCCGCGATGGCGAAGCGGTGGTTTTCCTCATCGAAGGTGAGGAAGGCGAGCGCCGGGTTGCGGTGGAGGACTTCCGCCTCGAAGACGTGCACGTACCAGTCGATCATCTCCTGGTAGCGGCGGGTCATGTAGACGATGTGCGAAAGCCGTGCGGGACTGGTCATGGCGGGTTCCCCGGGATCGAGATGAACGCGTACGCAGCACCGACACGGCATCGTGCACGGCTCTGCAATCGCCTGCAACGAGGTTGTTGGTGCACCGGGGTCTCGGCCTAAGGCAGCCGGCCTTGGAATTCAGGCCGTGGGCTTCAGCCCAACGACGCGCGCTTCCGCATAGCCTGCTGCCTGAAGCTGCGCCAGCACTGCGACGGCACTCGCTTCGTCGGCGAAGGGTCCGACGCGGACGCGGTAAAAGCCCGTGCCGGTGGAGCTGACGTTGCTGACGCCGAAGCGGGTGAGTTCCGCCGCCAGGCTGGAGGCGCGGCCGCGATCGGAGAGCGCCGCGACCTGCACGAAGATCTCGCCGACGGGCGCCGCTATGACCGGGGCCGGGGCCGGCGGGGATGGCAGAGCGGCCGCAACCACCGCAGGCTGTTGCCCCTTCGGATAGATGCGCTTCACGTGCACCCGCGCCGTGCCCTGCTGTTCGACGCCCAGAAGCTGCGCGGAGCGGCGCGACAGATCGATGATGCGGTCCTTCGCGAACGGCCCGCGATCGTTGACGCGCACGACGAGCTTGCGGCCGTTTTCGAGGTTCGTCACCTCCACATAGCTCGGCATCGGCAGCGTGCGGTGCGCGGCAGTGACGTCATTCTCGTCGAACTGCTCGCCATTCGCGGTGGACTTGCCGTGGAACGTCGGGCCATACCATGAGGCGGTGCCGGTTTCCTGATAGTGCGGATCGTCGGACGGGTAATACCACTTGCCCGCGATCTGATAGGGATTGCCGACCTTGTAGGTGCCCGCGCTCTTCGGCGCCTGCACGCTCCCGGCGCACGCGGCGAGCAGCGGCAGGAGCAGGAAAGGCGCAAAGCCGGACCGCACAGACCGAAAACCGCTCATGAAACTCTTCCCCCGCCGAACATGTGGTGCGGGAACTGGAATCACCGAACGGCGGCGCAGTCAAGCGCGCAGTATCAGCTTCCGCTGCGCAGCTGGTCCGCGAGCAAGCCCACCGAAAGTGCGTAGAAGTTCGAGCAGTTGTAGGCGAGCAGCGAACGGAAGTTGCCGTAGGCGAGATAGGCGCCCTTGCCGGGACCATCGGGCTCGACGAGCGTCGCGAGCGTGTCGTCGGCGGGCCACGTGCGGCCATCGAGCGGCTGCAGGCCGAGTTCGCGCCATTCCTTCACGGGAATCCAGCGGCTGTGCTTCGCAAGCACGCGCGTGCAGCTTTTGGGCTCGATGGTGTTGAGGACGCGGACGCGATCCAGCGCCGCGGGCACGGACACGCGCATCGCCCAGTCGCCGCCAGTCACCCAGCCGTTGTTCTTCAAATAGTTGGCGATGGAGGCGGCCGTGTCGGCTCGGCTCTGCCAGATGTCCGCCTTGCCATCGCCATCGAAATCGACCGCGTTCGTCAGGTAGGACGAGGGCAGGAACTGCGGGTTTCCGGTGGCGCCCGCCCACGAACCGACCAGCTGACTGCGCGGCACGCCGCTGTCGATCATCCGGAGCGCCGCGATCAGCTCGCGCGTGAACAGCGCCTCGCGGCGGCCATCGAACGCGAGGCTCGCGAGCGAGCGGACGAGATCGAAATTGCCCGTGTAGCCGCCGTAGCTCGTTTCCATGCCCCAGATGCCGAGCATGATCTCGGGCGGCACGCCGTAGCGGGCTTCCACCGCGCGAAGCGTCGGACTCAGCTCGGTCGCGAGGCGCTTGCCGGGGTTGATGCGCGCGGGGACGAGGCGGGCGGCGAGATAATCGCTGAACAACGGCACGCTCTGCGGGCGGCTGTCGTCTGGCTGGGCGCGGTCCAGCGCGACGACGCGCGGGCTGTAGGTGAGGCGGTCAAGCGCGCTCGAAAGCGTCGCGGCGCTGATCCCCTCTCCCGCCGCGCGGGCACGGAAATCGGCGAGCCATGCCTGGAAACGCATCTGCGTGGAAGGCTCGGGCGGCGCTTCAACGGTTGAAGTTTCAGCCACTGGCGTCTGCGCGGAAGACGCGGCCGGGGCAAGCAGGGCCACGGCGATTGCCGCAAAGCGCAGGATCAAGATTTCTCTCCTTCAGCCGGGCAGCCCAGCCTACATGCTTGAAACCGCAATCCCAATAGGCGATGAGACGCCCGCAGCGGACAGGTGGCCGAGTGGTTTAAGGCAGCGGTCTTGAAAACCGCCGTGCGGGTAACCGTACCGTGGGTTCGAATCCCACCCTGTCCGCCAGCATATCCTCCGCGTTTGCGGCAGCTGCTTAGGACACGATTGCCGTAACGGGCGCCCCTGCTGTCCCGAATTGGAACAGGCGATTTTGCAATAAGCGCTGGAGCGGCTGTCAGAAAGCGCGCTTTTTCAATGCTATTTGCTTGGCACACCCTTTGCACCGTCACCTGCGCATACCGGGGCGACATACATCAAGCCCCGGATCAGGAGACGGAAATGAAGACGTATCTTTTGACCGCAGCTGCCCTTGGCACTGTCGCAGCGTTCATCGCTCCAGCCCAAGCTGCGCTCATCGCCTGCCCGGCGAGCTTCGTTGCGGATGGGACTGCCAAGGTATTCAATGGCAGCAACAGCGCCGTTTCCGGTTGCCAGTACGATACTGCTACATCGCAGAGCACTGTGGCGAACCTTGCCAACATCAATGCGTCGGCATTTTTCGGCTATAGCGATTGGGCCAGCAACGGTCAGGGTCAGATCGATCCGGGCGCCGGCGGCGCAGGTTCGTTCAACCTCGCCGGTGTTGATTTCGTGGCTTACGACTACATCATCGTGTTCAAGAGCGGAGCCGGCACGCATCTGACCGCGTTCCAGTTCAACGAAGAGTTTGCCTCGGGCAACTGGACGACGCCGTTCACCGATCCGCCGTTTGACCTGCCCGGCAGGAGCACCTCGCACGGCGTGTCCCACTACTCGATCGTAAAGCGCTACAATCCGAAAGCCGAAGAGCCGCCGGTCGATGTGCCGGAGCCTGCTACGCTCGCCCTCCTTGGCCTTAGCGTGATGGGTGTCGGGATCATGCGTCGCCGCCGCGGCTGACGCGTAAGCGCCGCCACACGAAAATGGGCGTCCGGGGACGGGCGCCCTTTTCGTTTGGTGGGCCGCCTGCCCCCTCAATACGCGATCGAGAAGCGGCGGCGGGTGTGCTGCGGGGTTTCGAGTTCGTCGACGAGGGCCTTGGCGAGGTCTTCGTAGGAGATGCGGCTTTCGCCGTTTGCGTCGCGCATCAGATCGTCGGCGCCGAGGCGGTAGGTGCCCGTACGTTCGCCGGGGCCGAAGTTCGCGGCGGGTGAAAGGAAGGTCCAGTCGGTGTCACTCGCCCTGAGCGCATCGAGGAAGGCGGCGCCGGCGTTCACTTCCGGACGGAAGGCTTCCGGGAGCGCGGGGGAATCGAGCAGGCGTACGCCCGGCGCGACGAACAACGTGCCTGCACCGCCGACGGCGAGCACACGGGATACGCCCGCGGTGCGCATCGCGCCCAGGATAACGTTCGCGTCGGTGGACACGAAACGGGCCGAGACCATGAGCGCGTCGTGGCCGCGGATGGCGCCCGCAAGCGCATCGGCATCGTTCGCATCGGCGATGCGGAGTGGGATGCCGGGGTCTTCCGACGGGGCCGTGCGGACGATGCCGGTGACATCATGCCCTCGTGACCGGAGTTCAGCGACGAGGCGCCTGCCGACGTTTCCGGTGGCGCCGAGAAGTGCGATCTTCATGCCGTTTCCTCCACTATCCGGCGGGAGGCTATCGTCCCGCCATCGCCTGTTTGAAGATATTGCCGCGTTGCACGGCCGATGAGCCGCCGATAATCGGCATCAGCAGCGCGTCGCGCACATAGCGCTCCGCATCGAAATCCTTCACGTAGCCGTAAGCGCCAAGGATCGTCTGGCATTCAAGCGCGACGGTCTTCGACACCTCGGTCGCGAACAGCTTCGCCATCGAGGTTTCCGACGAGCACGGCCGCCGCTGGTTGGCAAGCCACGCCGCCTGATAGAGCGTGAGCCGCGCGGCGTGAATCTGCGTCTGCATGTCGGCGAGCTTGTGCTGGATCGATTGGAACTCGCCGATCCTGCGGCCAAACTGACGGCGTTCCTGCGCATAGGCCCAGGCGTCGTCTAGCGCGGCGCGGGCGATGCCGATGCCGATGGCGGCGACCTCCAGCTTCTCGACATCGAGCCCTGGGCCGACGAGCATCGGCCAGCCCTTGTTCCACGCCGCCTCGCCGCCGACGAGATTCTCGATCGGCACCTCGACATCGTCGAAACTGACGTCGGTGGTGGCCGCGCCCTTCATGCCCATCGCCTCGATCTTGGTGATGGTGACGCCCTTCGCGGTCGGCGGGATCAGCACGAACGAAAGGTTGCGGTGGCGCTCGCCCTCGGGCCCAGTGCGGACGAGCGCGTAGATATAGTCGGCGATGGCGGCGCCCGAGCAGAAGCGCTTGGAGCCGTTGATACGGAGCACATCCCTGTCCCGCTCGGCGCGCGTCTTGACGCTGGCGAGGTCGGCGCCCGCGTCGGGCTCGGTGAGGCCGTAGGCGAACAGCATGTCGCCGGTGACGATCTTCGGCAGGATTTCGCGCTTCTGCGCCTCGGTGCCGCACTCCTCGATGTTCATGCCCGCGTAGCAGGCCGCCATGATGTAGGGCACTGAGACGGCGAGGCTGCGCCGCGACAACTCCTCGATCACCACCATCGTCGCGAAGATATCGCGGCCGACGCCGCCGTAGTCCTCCGGGATGGTGAGGCCCATGACGCCGAGGTCGGCGAGCTTTTTGAAGACGTCGCGCGGGAAATGGTTGCGCGCGTCCCACTCGGCGACAGCGCTGCGCGGCATTTCTTTCTCGATGAAGCGGCCGAGCGCTTCGCGCAGCGACGCGACAATCTCGCCTTCGTCGAAGTTCACTTTCGCTGCCCGAAAACGGGCGCACGCTTCTCGGCGAAGGCGCGCACCGCCTCAGCATGGTCCGGCGTGATGTTGGACAGCGCCTCGTAAGCGAGGCTCGCGTCCATGATCTTGGTGGCGAGATCGCGCAGGCCAATGTTGACCGACATCTTGGTCCAGCGGATCGCCTTGGTCGCGCCGTTCGCGAGGCGGTCCGCGAACGCCGCCACCTTCGCATCGAGTTCGTCCGCCGGGACCGCGTGGTTGATGAGGCCCATGCTCGCCGCCTGCGCCGCCGTCATCAGATCGCCGGTGAGCAGATATTCCTTGGCGCGCGCATAGCCGATGAGCTGCGGCCAGATCACCGCGCCGCCGTCGCCGGCGACGAAGCCGATGGAGACGTGCGGGTCGCCGATCTTCGCGTGCTCGGCGGCGAAGATCACGTCGCAGAATAAGGCGATGGTGGCGCCGAGGCCGGTGGCGTGGCCGTTCAGCTTGGCGATGACCGGCTTCTCGCAATCGATGAGGCCGAAGACGATCTGCTTCGCTTCGCGCACGGTCTGCTCGAAGCGGACAGGCTCGTCGATCGCCTCCTGCATCCACGCGACGTCGCCGCCCGCCGAGAACGCGCGGCCCGCGCCCGTCAGCACGACGATGTCGCTGTCCGGGTCGTTCGAGATGTCGGTGAACACGCGCGCCAGCTCGGTGTGCAGCACGGCATCGGTGGCGTTCAGCTTTTCCGGCCGGTTGAGCGTGACTTCGAGCACGCGGCCGCGCCGGTTGAACAGGATCGCCTGATAGTCGGAAAACAGCGTCATTTTCGAAAGCTCCTGCGGGGTCAGGCGGCGCGGAGGCCGGAGAGCACGGTGTCGTTCGAAAGGCCGCGCTCGGCGAGCCAGTTCGAGATGATGCCCACGGCTTCCGTGAGGTGCGACTTGCCGTCGGCGCCGGTGAAATAATGGTTGGCGTGATCGATGGTGATCTTGACCTTGTCCTTCGAGCCCATCGCCGCGAACATCTTGTCGGTGTGTTCGGGCGGGCAGGCGTCGTCAGCGCCGGCGGTCATCACCATGCCGGGGACGGTGATGCGCGGGCCGGAATCGACGGAGTCGAACTGGGCGTAGTCATAGCTCCACTGCGAGAGCCAGCCGCGCAGCGAGTTGAAGCGCGCGAGCGCGGCGGCGCTCTGGTTCACGACGCGCGGATCGCCGAGGTACGTCCAGTTCGGGCGGCGCTGGTTCGGGTCGACGGTGGGGTCGATCCAGCGCGGATCGGCCATCGTGCGGTGGACGACGAAGCAGAACTCGCCGTGCGCGTCGCCCCGCGCCTTCAGCGACGCGAGCTTGTCCTTCGCCCACTCGCTGATCTTGCGGTTCCGGGCGATCTGCGCGGCGCGGTAGGTCGCGATAAAGTC
>JAEULI010000046.1 GCA_016793845.1 Sphingosinicella sp. | reverse complement strand
TGAGCTGCGGCAGATCTTCAAGGCGCGCGACTTCGACGACTGGAACACGTTCCTGCCGACCGTGGAGGTCAGCTGGGCGCCGGTGCTGGACATGGCGGAGGGTTTCGATCACCCCCATGCGACAGCCCGAGAAATGCTCATCGATGACGGGATCGGCGGCCGCGTGGTCGGCACGCCCGTGAAGTTCGCGGACGAGCCCGGCGAAGTGCATTTGCGCGCGCCGACGCTGGACGCGGACGGCGCCTCGATCCGCGCCACGGGCTGGGCGCGGAGCTGAAGGTCAGTCCTTCAGTTCGAGGCGCATGTTATAAACGAAATCGCGCGAACGGAAGGTGTTCACCGAGATCAGGTAAATGCCGTTCCCGGCATCGAAATAGCGCCGGATGATCTGAAGCGCGGAAACGCCAATCGGTTCGCCGAGCTTGCCTGCTTCGGCGGGCGTGAGCATCTTGGCGCGGATATCCTGCGACAGGCCCGACGGCTTGATGCCGTGAACGCGGTGCAGCCATTCGTAGACGGGTTCGTCCGAAAATCCGTCGACGTCAGGCAGCACCGCACGCGTAACGTCCACGTACACGCGCACAATGCAAAGCGGCATGTCGTGGTCGTCGTAGCGCACGCCCTGCATCGTATGCCATTCGCGCATCTCGTCGCAGCCGAGCAAACGGGCGAGCTGTCCGTCCGCACTCAGGCGTTCGCGCGCTTCCCACAGCATGTGCGTAGCGTGCGCATAGTGGAGGAGATCGGCGCGGGAACCGATGGCGTGGCGGAAGGTCTGGATCGGCGTGTGGCGCAGCACGGTGGTGCCTGCGCCGCGGCGGCGGCTCAGCAGACCTTCCTCTTCGAGCTGCAGGAGCGCGCCCCGCACCGCATAGCGGCTCGACCCGAGTTCGGCACACAGTTGCACCTCGGTCGGGAAGGGGGAGCCAACGGCGAATTCACCCGAATCGATGCGCTCGCGCAGCTCGGTATAAACCCCTTCATACCTCGGGCGTCGTCCGGCACTCACCTTGCTCACTCCATTCTCCTTCGTTGCCGGCGGCATCGCACGCGTCGACGGTTCGTACTTGGCTCGAAAAGCACAAGAATTCAACAAATCAAACTAACTGAATTAAAAGTTCGAACTTTTCCATTGACCTGCCTGCCGCCCTTTGTCAGCTTACGGGCTGCGCGACATGTGCGGCCAAGCCCTGGGGAGGGCGCCGGCACGATGAATTCCGTTTCGCGAGTGGAGGGAGTGGCATGGGGCTTCGGGTTGGAGTGGACGTCGGTGGGACGTTCACGGACATTTTTTTGCTCGATGAAGGGGCCAG
Source organism: Sphingosinicella sp. (assembly GCA_016793845.1). Lineage (GTDB taxonomy): Bacteria > Pseudomonadota > Alphaproteobacteria > Sphingomonadales > Sphingomonadaceae > Sphingosinicella > Sphingosinicella xenopeptidilytica. The sequence continues at coordinate 4,858 of JAEULI010000046.1, read as the reverse complement.
CCGGACCCACACGGCCAAGGTGCCTTCGACGCCGGCCGATCCTTCGGAAGCGGTGATCGCCGGAATCGAGAAGGCCTGCCGCGAAAACAGCCTCGACATGGCGGACATCACGCATGTGATGCACGGCACCACCGTCGCGACGAACGCAGTGCTGACCGGCAATGGCGCGTCGGTGGGTCTCATCGTCACCGAAGGCTACCGGCAGGTTCTGCATCTGGCGCGCGGCTTCGTCCCCGGCGCGCTTTCGGGGTGGATCAACTTCGTGAAGGGCAAGCCGATGGCGGCCCTGAAGCACACGCTGGAAGTCTCCGAGCGGATCAGCGCCGGCGGCGAGGTCGTCCGCCCGCTCGACGAGGCCCGCCTGCGCGCGGACCTTCAGCGCTTCAAGGGCAGCGGCGTCGGCTCCATCACCATCTCGCTGATGAACTCCTATGTGAATGCCGCGCACGAGAAGCGTGTCGAGCAGATCGTCCGCGAGGAGCTTCCCGACATCTCGATCTCCGTGTCTTCCGACACGCTGCCGGAAATGCAGGAATATGAGCGCGCCATCACCACGGTGGCCAACGCGTTCGTGAAGCCGGTGGTGTCGCGCTACGTCTCCAATCTCAAGACCAATCTCGAGGCGCGCACGACCGGCGAGGTGAAGCTCTCGATCCTGCGTTCGGACGGCGGCCTCGCGACGGCGGCCTCCGCGGCCGACTTCCCGGTCAACCTGCTGATGTCCGGCCCCGCGGGCGGTGTTGCCGGAGCGATCTGGGTGGCGAAGCAGGCGGGCTTCCCCAACATCATCACCTTCGACATGGGCGGCACGTCGACCGATGTCTGCCTCGTCGAAGGCGGCGAGGCACAGGTACGCCGCGAAACCGTGGTGCACGACGTTGTCGTTCGCGCGTCCTCGGTGGATGTGCGCACGGTGGGCGCCGGCGGCGGTTCCATCGCGACCGTTCCCGAGCTTACCAAGGCGCTCCGTGTCGGTCCCCAGTCGGCAGGCGCAGTCCCGGGTCCGGCGGCCTACGACAAGGGCGGCACGGAGCCGACCGTCACCGACGCCAACGTCGTGCTCGGTTATCTGCCGGCGGATGCACGCCTTGGCGGTGACATGGTCATTCGCCGCGATCTCGCGCAGCAGGCCGTCCAGAAGATCGCCGATGCGCTTGGGCTTGGGCTCGAGACGGCTGCGGAAGGCATCATTCGTATCGTCAACGAGAACATGTTCGGCGCGCTGCGGCTTGTGTCGGTCGAGCAGGGCTACGATCCACGCAACTTCTCGCTTATGGCCTTCGGTGGCGCAGGGCCGCTCCACGCCAATGCGCTCGGGCGACTGCTGCAGGCTTGGCCGGTGATTGTACCGCGCGGTCCTGGCGTGCTCTGCGCCGCGGGCGACGCAACGACGCGTCTTCGCGATGAAGCGGCACGCACGATGATCCGCCCGGTGGACGGCATCGACCTTGCTGAACTGCGGGGACTGCTCGACGAGCTTGAGGAGCGTGTTCGCGCTACGCTCGACGTCGAGGGGATTCCCGAGGACGCGCAAGAGATCATCTATCAGGTAGATCTGCGCTATGCTGGCCAATCTGCGGATATCACCGTCTCGCTGCCGCCTGCCGAGTTCACCGAACACGGCCTCGCCAAAGCCGCCGAGCGGTTCGATCATCTCCACGAGCAGATGTTCAGCTTCAGCCTCGACAAGGGCAAAGAGCTGGTCAACCTGCGCGTCATCGCGCAGGGGCCGGGTGCGAATGTCGGCCAGCTTGCGCTGGCGGAAGGCGACGGCGATCCGGCGCGCGCCGCCGTTCACAGCACGCGCATCTTCGACAGCGGCACGTGGCACGAGGCGACGATCTACGACAGGCGCAAGCTGCTCGCCGGGGACCGCGTGAACGGCCCGGCCATCGTCACCGAGCTTGATTCCACCACGCTCATCCTGCCCGGCAGCCACGCGACGGTCGACACCGTCGGCAATCTGCTCATCCGCGACGACCGCTGAGAACTGGAGGCACAAGATGGCAAGGCTCATCGAAACCAACACCACGCCCTGGCCGACGGTCGATGTCGATCCGGTCACGCTCGATGTCATCGAGAACGCGCTCCAGAACGCCCGCGTGCAGATGGACGCGATTCTGTTCCGCACCGCGATCTCGCCGATCATTCGCGAGCAGCGCGACGGCTTCCCCGTGCTGACCAACCGCGAAGGCATGATGCTGGCGGGTCAGTTCGGATCGCCGGTCGACGGGTTCGTCGACAATTATGACGGGGAGGTCTCCGAGGGCGACGTCCTTCTCACCAACGACCCCTATGCCTGCCAGGGCGCAATCAGCCACCTGAACGACTGGCTGTTCTGTATGCCCGTATTCTATGAAGGGCGTTTGCTCGGCTGGACCGCGATGTTCGGCCACATGTCGGACATTTCCGGCATGACGGCCGCCTCGATGCCGGTGACGTCTTCCGATCTGTTGCAGGAAGGCATCGTCATCCCGCCGGTGAAGATCGTCTCCAAGGGCGAGCTGCAGAAGGACCTGCTGCGCATGGCGATGCGCAACACGCGCACGCCGGACTGGAACGAGGCGGACTTCTTCGCGATCCTCTCCGCGTGCCGCACGGGCGCGGCGCGCCTCGTCGAGATGGCGGACCGCTTCGGGCCAGACGTGCTCGTCTCCGCGCAGGACCAGCTTCTGAAGCGCAACCGCGAGGCGATGCGCGCGCTCATCGTTTCGACGATGCCCGAGAAGAAGGTCGTGTTCGAGGACTGGATCTGTGACGATGCCATCGGCCACGGCCCCTACAAGCTCGGCTGCGAGATGTGGCGCGAAGGCGACAAGCTGATCTTCGATTTCTCGCGCACCGATCCGCAATCGGCGGGCTGCGTCAACTTCCTGCTCAACGAGCGCATGTTCAAGATGTTCTGCGGGCAGTTCATGGTGAACGTGTACGATCCGCAGATCGTCCTCAACGACGGCTACATCGACCTCATCGACGTGCGCATCCCCAAGGGCACGCTGCTGAATCCGATCGCGCCGGCGGCGCTCAACGGACGCACGCACGCGCTCGGGCGCATCTTCGACATCATCAGCGGGCTCTTTGGTTCGGCGAACCCGGACTTCCTCGTCGCCGCCGGATTCTCCGACAGCCCGCACTTCATGTATTCGGGCTTCAACAAGGGCAACGACTGGTTCCTGCTGTTCCAGATCGGCTTCGGCGGCATCCCCGGCAAGCCGGGCGGCGACGGGCCGGACGGTCACTCGCTGTGGCCGAAATTCCGCAACGTGCCGAACGAATATATCGAAGCCTATTTCCCGATCCGGATCGATCGCTTCGAATCCCTGCCGGACACCGGCGGGGCCGGCAAGCATCGCGGCGGCAACGGCGTGCGCACCGAATATGTGTTCGACGTGGAAGGCGAAATCTCCATCCACGACGATCGCTGGCTGACCTATCCGTGGGGCGTGAAGGGCGGACAGCCGGGCAAGCGCAGCCGCAAGCTGCTGGTCCGCGCGGACGGTGAGGAGAAAATCCTGCCGTCGAAGATCGATCATATCTTCGTCGAGCCCGGCGACCGCCTGATCTTCGATACGTGGGGCGGTGGCGGCTGGGGTGATCCGCTGGAACGCGATATCGCCGCGGTTGCCTATGACGTGGAAGCGGGCCTCGTCACCCCGGAAGGCGCGCGGCGTTACGGCGTGGTCATCTCCGGTGACGGCGTCGTCGACACGGCGGCGACCGAGGCGCTGCGGGCGGAGATGCGGAAGGCCCACCCGGAGGTGAATGCGTTCGAATTCGGGCCTTCAATCGCCGAACTGCGCGCGACCTGCCTTGAGGAAACCGGTCTCAATCCGCCGGTCGATCCCAAACCGTCGCCGATCGCCACCGCATGGTTCAGCAAGCGCGGCGAAGCCGTGCCGGTGCCCCAGCGCTACGCGGCGGAGTGAGCCATGGCGAACGATCGGGCAGACGCCAGGGGCTTTTCCGCAGCCGGCTATGGCGACCAGGGCAATATCGGGTTCGGCCGGCAGCCGGCCGTGCTGGTCGTCGATTTCCAGCGGTCGTTCACCGATAGCGCCTATCCGATGGGCCGGTCCGGCCATGTCGATCAGGCCGTGGAGAACACCGCGCGCCTGCTGAAGATCGCCCGGGCGAACAACGTGCCGGTCGCGACCTGCAGCGTCGGGTGGAACAGCCCGCGCGACATGGGCCACTGGAAGGTCAGCTCGGTCTACAAGGACATGTTCTACGGCGACGCCGGCATGGAACTCGATCCGCGCATCGCCGATCCTTCCGACTTTCATTTCATCAAGGGTGCGCCATCGATCTTCTTCGGCACGCCGCTGCAGACCTTCCTGACGCGCCAGGGCGTGGACACGGTGATCGTGACGGGCTGCACGACGAGCGGCTGCGTGCGGGCATCGATCGTCGACGCATTTTCATACGGCTACCGGGTGATGGTGCCGGAGCCCTGCTGCGGCGATCAGGAGATGGCCGCGCATCAGGCGAACCTTGCCGACGTCGGGCGCCGCTACGCCGATGTTCTGGGCCTCGAAGAGGTCATTCAAGCGATCAGTGGAAAGCGTAAAGATGCCTGAATTGAAGCGCCCCGACGGCGCGGTGATCCACTACGAAATCGTGGGGGAGGGCGATCCGGTGCTCTGCCTCGGCGGCTGGGGCACGTTCTGCCACGGCAACGGCGGCGGCCTGCCGTTCGGACTGGCCGATCACTATCAGGTTATCCTGATGGATTATCGCGGCATCGCGGACTCCACGGACAATCCCGAGACGCCGATTTCCATGCGCGTCTATGCCGACGACGCGATCGCCGTGCTCGATGCGCTTGGGCTGAAAAATGTCCACCTGCTCGGCATGGTCG
>JAEULI010000139.1 GCA_016793845.1 Sphingosinicella sp. | reverse complement strand
AGCTCGTCGTCCGCGACGGTGCGGCGGGCGGCACACTGACGGTGGGCAGCCCCGTGTCGCTCTCCGGCGGCGGCACCACCGAACCGCCGCCGCCCGGCTACCTGCTCGAAGGCATCCCGCGCGCCTGCGCCGGACCCTACTGGATCGCCGCGAAGGGCTGGTAGCGTGATCGTCCGCCGCCACAGGCTGCCCGTCAGGCTCTGGCATTGGACGAACGCGGTCGCGGTGTTCGTGCTGCTGATGAGCGGCCTGATGATCTTCAACGCGCACCCGCGCCTCTACTGGGGAGCGTACGGCGCCAACCCCGACCCGGCCTGGCTGGAGATCTACGCGACGCACACGTCCGGCGTGTTGCGGATCGGCGATCTGTACGTCGAGACCACAGGTGTGCTTGGCCGCTGGACCGACCCTGAGGGCGTCTCGCGGGCGCGCGCCTTCCCCTATTGGGCGACGATCCCTTCCACCTACAGCCTTGCGCTCGCACGGCGCTGGCACATCGCGTTCGCGTGGGTGCTGGCCGTCGCCGGGAGCTTCTACCTCATCTGGACGGTCGCTGGACGCCACACCGCCGCGCTGCTGCCCGGCAGGCAGGAGCTTGCGCCCCGTCGCCTGTGGCAGGACATCAAGGCCCACGCCCGACTCCGCTTTGCGCACGGCAAAGCGGCGATCGGCTACAATCCGCTGCAGAAGCTTGCCTATGCGGGCGTCGTGTTCGCCCTGCTGCCCGCGATGGTGCTGAGCGGCCTTGCCATGTCGCCGGCGATGGACGCGGCGTGGCCGTGGCTCGTCGACCTGTTCGGCGGGCGGCAATCGGCGCGCTCCGTGCATTTCATCAGCGCGATGCTGATCGCCGCGTTCATCGCCGTCCACCTGCTGATGGTGCTGCTGGCGGGCCCCTTGAACGGGATCGGGTCGATGATCACCGGCCGCTACCGCATACCGGATGATACGCCATGAAACATCGTGTTACCCGTCGTGGACTCGTGGGCAGCCTCGTTGCGGGCGCGGGGCTCGTGGTTTCGGGCTGCGACCGGCTCGGGCAGAGCCAAAACTTTCGAAAATTACTGTCCGGCGCCGAGACGCTGACCATGCGCGCGCAGCGTCTGATCAGCAGCCGCGACGCGCTCGCACGCGAGTTCGGCGCGGCGGAAATGTCGCCCGTGTTCCGCATGAACGGCAACACGATGCCCGCCGACCCCGCCTATGCGCGCCATGCGGCGAACGGCTTTGCGGACTGGCGCCTCGTGGTGGACGGGCTGGTCGAGCGCCCGCTGGCCCTGTCGCTTGGGGCGATCCGCGCCCTTCCCGCGCGCACGCAGATCACACGGCACGACTGTGTGGAGGGGTGGAGCGCCATCGGCAAATGGACCGGCGTGCCGCTGAAAACGCTGCTCGACGTCGCCGGGCTTCGGGACGGCGCACGCTATGTGATCTTCCACTGCGCCGACGACTTCGGCGGTTCGCGCTATTACGAATCGATCGACCTCATCGACGCCTTCCACCCGCAGACGATCCTCGCCTGGGGCATGAACGACACGCCCCTGCCCATCGGCCACGGCGCGCCGCTTCGGCTCCGCGTCGAACGGCAGCTCGGCTACAAGCACGCGAAGTTCGTGATGCGCGTTGAGGTCGCGTCAACCTTTGCTAACACGGCTGGCGGAAAAGGCGGCTATTGGGAGGACCGCGGCGACTATGAATGGTACGCTGGCATCTAACCGTTTCGCCTAGGAAACGGCAGAATCGCTACGTTTTCGCAACGAAACCGTGTTTTTTGCAATACATTGAGAATTAAGGATTCCTTGTATAAATTTCGTTAACCATTTCACCGTTAAACCCTGTTTCACGGTATCGGGGTGATGCCGAGGGGGAACATGATGACGGTTGCAACGGGGGCTGCAGCGGGCGGCAATCTGGCCGAGCTTGAAACGCTGCTTATTGGTCGCAGCGAAGCGATCGTCAGGGTCCGGAATCTCATCATGCGTCTTGCCGGTTCGCAGGCTTCCGTGCTCGTCACGGGCCCGTCCGGCACCGGCAAGGAAGTCGTTGCGCGCTGCCTCCACCTCGCCTCTGCCCGCCGGAACAACGAATTCGTCGCCGTGAACTGCGGCGCCATCCCCCGCGAACTCATCGAATCGGAACTCTTCGGCCACGAGAAGGGCGCCTTCACCGGCGCGCTGCAGAGCCGCAAGGGCCGCTTCGAGGCCGCTGACGGCGGCACGATCTTCCTCGATGAGATCGGCGACATGCCCGCCGACATGCAGGTGAAGCTGCTGCGCGTACTCGAAGAGCGCAAGATCGAGCGCGTCGGCAGCAACAAGACGATGGCCGTCGACGTGCGCGTCGTTTCCGCCACGCACAAGAACCTCGAGCAGGCGATCGCCGAGGGCCGCTTCCGCGAAGACCTTTTCTACCGCCTCAACATCTTCCCGCTGCACCTGCCGGCGCTCGCCGACCGCCGCGAGGACATTCCGATGCTGGTCGCGCACTTCCTGAAGCAGTCGGGCACGAAGCTGCGCTTCGATGCGTCGGCGCTGCGCGCGCTCTGCCAACACAACTGGCCGGGCAACATCCGCGAGCTGCGCAATGTCGTCGAACGCGCGGTCGTGCTGTTCGGCGAAGGCGAGATCAGCATCGACGATGTCGAGATCCTGCTGGGCGCGACGCTTGAGCGCCGCGAACCGCTGAACGAAGACGCCGCGATCTGGGACGCCACGACGGTTTCCGAAGAGGAAGCGGATACGCGTTTGCCCGCGGCCACCATCGTTCCGCTACGCCCCTATGGCGAAAGCCTCGACATGGACCCGCGCGCGCTCCTCGGCGCCGGCACGTGCGACATGCGCGCGCTCGTCGCGAAGCTCGAACAGTCGCTGATCCACGCGGCGCTCGAACAGAGCGGCGATATCGTCGCCGACGCCGCCCGCGTCCTCGGTCTGCAGCGCACCTCGCTCATCGAGAAGATGCGCAAATACCAAATCAGCCGCGGCGAACGCGCTTTCGCATAAAGCGCGCCTAAGCCGTTCTCGCTTTTCCGTAGAGTCTGCGCGCAGTGCCGGATTGGCGCAGTGCCTGAGCGCTGCGCTCGTGCGCGTGGCGGCCGACCTCGATGGCGTGGCCGATCGTCACCGAATGCGATTCGGCCTGACGCAATGCGCCGAGCGCCTCGGTGCGCAGCGCCGGATCAGCAGCGAGCCCCGACAGTGTCTTCACGAGCGCAAGGCGGACCGTCTCGAAACGTTCCACAGCGGTCCAATCGCCGCCAGCAGCGGCGTGAGCGGTCATGCCGGAGAGCGATTCGATATCGGTGAGAAGTGCCGGAATCGCAGTCACGGGCGAATCTGTCGCCAGGCATCGGAAAGGCCGACGGCGGCCTCCGTGGCGGCGGCAAGACGGCGCGAATCATTGTCGCGGCCAGCCGCGATCGTCTCCTGACGGAGATAGCCGTAAGCCGCCGAAAGCGACTCTGCGACCGAACCGCCACGATTGAAATCGAGGCTCGATTCGAGACCGTGCAGGATGGAGAGCGCGCGGCTGATGCGGCTGCTCTTCATGGCGAGATCGCCCCGATCGATCGCGATGCCGGCCTGTCGAAGCGCGGAAAGCAGCTCGTCGTACAGCATCTCGATCAGGCGGTGCGGATTGGCCTGTTCGGTGCGGGTGGCGGTGTCGATGGCGGCATATTGCTGCCGCGCGCGCATGGCCTGCATCATCAGCCTTGATCCCGAGTCCACATGGCAATCTGCTGTTTCATATATTCCTGCGTGTTGTTGAAAGCGGCGATGGCGCTTTCCATGGCGGCGAACTGGATGGTGAGCCGCTCCTCGAGCGCAATGCTGCGTGCCTCGACGCGCTCCTGCTCCTCGGCGATCGCCGCGGCTTCCTTCGCCAGACGTTCGGATGTCGTCTTGAAGCCGCCTCCGCTCGCGGAAAGCTGCTTCTGCATATCGGTGATGAGACCGGACACCGTCGATCGCACGACAATCGTCGCCGATGTCGCGCTGCCGAGGATGTTGACCGCAAGGCCCGCTGCTGCCGACGTGGAAGATGCGATCAGGCGGTTGCCGATGCCGATCGCGGCGACACCGCCGATCTTGCCCGAAGCGTTAGTGCCCGCGGTAGCGGTCGGCACGTCGAGGCCGAGCGTGGCCGCAAGCGTGCCATTGAGCCCGACGAGCGAAACGCCCGAGGTGCTGCCCACACCCTTCGAGGTAAAGCTGAACGCCGATCCGTCCCACGCCGCCGTCAGCGACAGGCCGAACGACTTCAGTACCGAATCGTCGTTGATCGCGGTCTGGAACGCCGCGGCGAGTGCCGCGCCGGTCGCATAGCTGCCTTCGGGGAGGTTGATGGCGAGCGAGGTGCGGCCGTCGAGCGTGACCGTGAAGCTCTTGTTCGTCGCATCGATGACGACCGGCACGTCGAACGCCGTAGGTGCGGCCGCGCCATTGAGCCTGCCCGAGGTCGCGGCGACAATGTCGGTGACCGCATAAGTGCCCGGCTTTGCAGCACCAAGGCTGCTTGCGATCTCGACGAGCGCGGAGCTGCTGGTCTGCCCCGGCACGAACATGTCGTGGACGCGGCCCGGATGATTGGTCACCGCTTTCGTGAGCGCCGCATCGTCGATGCTGAGCGTGCCGTCGCGGTTGGTCTTGATGCCGATCTCGGAGAGGCTCGACGGACCGCCGCCGTCGGTCAGCAGCGTCTTCGTGCTGAGATCGGCGAGCATCCGCTTGAGATCGCGCGTCGTGCGGTCGCCCGCGAGCGCGCCCGCGGCGACGCCGTCCTTGCCCGCCCGGGTTTCCTCCGCAAGCATCGAGATCAGCTGGTTGTAGACGTCGACATAGTTGCCGACCGCTGTTTTCAGCGTGGTGGCATCATAGTCGCTGGAAATCGTCACCGGACCGTCGGTGACCTTCATGAGGTCGAGTTTGAGGCCCGAGACGAGGTCCGAAATGCTGTTGGTCGGGCGTTCTACGGTGATGCCGTCGACCACGACGATGGCGTTTTTCGCCTGCGCCGTCCACGTCATGCCGGCAGTGCCCGGGCCAAACTCGAAGGCTTCGAGGCCCGTGCTGCCGTCAATCGTGAACGCCTTCGCCGCGCCCGTTTCGCCGCGCAGCACAAGGCGGGCACCGCTTGCGTCTTCGACGATCGAGGCGGTGACGCCCGCGTTCGCCGCGTTGATCGCCTGCTGGAGGCCGACGAGGCTGTTGTTTTCCGGCCCGATCGTGACGGTGACGGGCGCCGCCGTACCCGCCGTAAACCCCGCCGGCGTCGGGAACGTGCCGGTGAGCGTGCCGAAGCTGATCGTGAGCGTGCCCTCGCCGATCGGCGCATTGCGATCGGCAACCGCTGCCGACGCGACCGTCTGCCGCTGCGCGAGTTGCGTCGCCTCGATCGTGTGCGACAGCGAGGGCGGGCTCGACGAACCGGTGAGCGAAAGCGCGATCGAAGACGTGTCGCTGCTGATCACCTGGCGGCCGAGCGCGCCGCTGCTCACCAGCGAATCAAGCGCGGTCGAGAAGGCGGACAGGGCCGAGCTGATCGTAGAAAGGCTGGAAATCTTGGCCTCGACGGCGGTCTGCCGCGCAGTCAGCATCTTGTCGCTGCCCGCGCGCTGCGCGGCGACGAGATCGGCCACGAGCTGCTTGGTATCGATTCCCGATCCGCTGCCGAGCGCCGTCAGAATGGACATTGGACCTGCCTTCTCGTTCGTGCGGACGCGCGCCATCCGCTCAGACTGTTCACGACCGATTCTGCGCCGGATTTAGGGAATAATCGGTAAAGATTCGCAAGCGTTCCGATCATAGCGGCCGCCCGTTCTCGTCGAAGCGTGCGCCTTCCGGCACATCGATAGCGGGCTGGGTCAGGCGATCGCGCTCCACGCTGAACACGAACGCCAGCACACCGGCGACGGCAACATAGAGATCATCGCGGATTTCCTGGCCGATTTTCGAGGTGAAGAAGACCGCGCGGGCGAGCAGCGGATAGCTGAGCACCGGCACCTCGTTGTCCGCCGCAAGCTCGCGAATCACCTCGGCGACCAGATCCTTGCCCTTGGCGACGACGACAGGCGCCAGATCTCGGGTCTTGTCATAGCGGAGCGCGACGGCGAAGTGCGTCGGGTTCGTCAGCACGACATGCGCCTGTTGCATACCCGCGCGCATATTGTTGCGCGTCGCCTCGCGCTGACGGCGACGAAGCTGCATCTTCACCTCGGGCGAACCCTCGGTCTGCTTCATCTCGTCCTTCACCTCCTGCCGCGACATCTTGAGCTTGCGCATCAGCTGGATCGCCTGCAGCGGAATATCGACACCCGCGACAACGACGAGCCCGGCCGACAGGATGAGCAGGAACACCGCGGCGAGATGCCCCGTGTGGGCAACGGCCTTGCCGACGTCCTCAGTGCCGAGCGAGGCGATCTCCCGCGCGTAATCGGAGAGCATCCACCATCCGATGACACCGACGAGCACGACCTTCAGGATCGATTTGCCGAGTTCTGTGAGGCCCTGCATCCCGAAGGTGCGCTTCACCCAGTTCATGGGGTTCATGCGCGAAGCCTTCGGGGCGATCAGCGACATGTTGAACTGGAACGTACCGAGCAGCGCCTGACTGACGAGCGCGGCGGCGAAGCACGTGAACAGCAGCCCTGCGAGGGGAAAGGCGATCACCTTGCCGAGCGCCCACGTCGCGGCGGCAGGCTGGAAATTGACCCCGCCCTGTTTGAGGCCGACCAGCCCGGTCTTGAGCATGAGTTCGAGGCTCGACACCATCCATCCGCCCGCCAGCGCAAGATAAGCGGCACCGACGAGCATGACGAGCGCGGTGGTGAGTTCGCGCGAGCGCAGAACATCACCCTTTTCCGCCGCGTCGCGCTTGCGCTTCTCGGTCGGGGCTTCGGTTTGCTGGTCCTTTTCGGGTTTGTCGGACACGTCAGCCCTCTCCCAGCCAGGCTTTGGCCTCGTCGAGCCCCGTATCCGCTGCCGACTGCATAAGGTCGCTCATCGCCGGAAACGCGATGGCGAGCACGACGAAGCCGGTCATCAGCGTCAGCGGCAGGCCGACGGCGAAGATGTTGAGCTGCGGCGCGGTGCGCGTCAGCACGCCGACGAAGAGGTTGAGCGCGAACAGCGCGAAGCCCACGGGAAGCGCGATGGCGAGCCCGCCCGCGAACACGAAACCACCGAACTTCACGATCGCCCAGAAATGGTCCCGCGTCAGCCAATCGCCGCCGAGCGGCATCAAGGCGTAGCTCTCCACGATCAGGCGCACGAGGATCAAGTGGCCGTTCAGCGCGAGGAACAGCAGCGTCATCAGGATCATCAGGAACTGGCCGACGACCGCGCTGTTGTTGCCGCTCTGCGGATCGACCATGTTCGCGAAACCAAGGCCGATCGAATTCGCGATATATTCACCGGCGAGCAACGGCGCGGCGAAAGCAAGCTGCAGGATGAACCCCACGGAGAGCCCGATCATCAGCTCCTGAATCACGATCACCAGGCCCTGCAGCGACAGGATGTCGTAGGGCACATCCACCGGATAGACCGAAAGCACCAGCACGCCGATCGCGCCCGCGAGCACGACGCGCACCTGCAGGGGCACGCCGATCGCCGAGAAGATCGGCGCCGCGACGAGCGTGCCGCCGATGCGCAGCATGGCGAACATCAGCTGCATCATCCACGCCTCGATGCCGACGGAGAGGATGCCGGTCATCTGACGAGATCCGGAATCCGCTCGAAGATGTCCTGCGTGAAATCCACCAGAAGCCCCATCATCAGCCCGCCGAAGAGGCCGAGGCAGACGAGCACGCCGATGAGCTTCGGCACGAAGCTGAGTGTCGCCTCATTGATCGAGGTCGCCGCCTGCACCATGCCGAGCACAACGCCGATGACAAGCGCGGGCAGCAGCACGGGCAGCGAAACCAGAACGAGAATCCAGAGCGCCTGTCCGGCGACTGCAGTGAAATAGGATGCGTCCATCTTGCCGCTCCTCAACTCGTAAAGAAGCTACCGGCGAGCGAGCCCATGGTGAGCGCCCAGCCGTCGACAAGAACAAACAGCAGCAACTTGAAGGGAAGCGAGATGAGCGTCGGCGACAGCATCATCATGCCGAGCGACATGAGCACGGCGGCGACGACGAGATCGATGACGAGGAACGGCAGGAAGATGAGGAAGCCGATCTGGAATGCCGTCTTCAGTTCGCTGGTGACGAACGCCGGGAGCAGTACCGAGAACGGCACATCCTCCGGGCGCTCGTAGGCACCATCCTTCTTCAGGTTGGCGAACAGGATGATGTCCTTCTGCCGGGTCTGCGCCATCATGAAGCGGTGCAGCACGGTGCCGCCCTTCTCGACCGCCGCATCGATCGGCATCGCGTTCGCGGCATAGGGCTTGAAGGCGGTATCGTTGATCTCGGTAAGCGCCGGGCTCATCACGAAGAAGGTGAGGAACAGCGACAGGCCGATCAGCACCTGATTGGGCGGCGTCTGCGCAAGGCCGAGCGCCTGCCGCAGGATCGAAAGCACGATGATGATGCGCGTGAACGCCGTCATCATCAGGATCACTGCCGGCAGAACCGACAGCAGCGTCATCAGGACGAGGACCTGCAGCGACAGCGAGAGCGGCTGACGCGCGCCCGGCGCAGCAGCGCCGGTCAGCGTATCGGCTGCAAACTGGACGGGGGAAGGTCCGGCCGGCGCAGTCTGGGCAAGCGCAGGCGCGGCGAACAGGAACAGCGCGGCGATGAGGAACGGCGCGAGGCGCATCAGGCGATCAGCGCGCATCGTCTTCATCCTCTACGGTGAAGCTGATCGCGGGCACTTCGGAGAGAAGGTTCGCTCCCTGCTTCGTCACCGCGAGCAGCAGGCGCTTTCCTTCGAAATCGACCACGGCGAGCTTGACCGCGGGAGTGAGGAACACCGTCTCGGAAAGCCGGGCGGCGGAGCGGGTAGTGGAGCGGGACTTGAGGCCGCCGGCGAGACCGCCGAGATTATAGCGTTTCGCGAGCCAGAGCCCGGCAATGATCAGTCCGCAAACCAGCGGCAGCATGATCGCCAGCCGCAATACGTAATCCCCGATCAAGGTCCACCCCCGTCAAAATCTTGACGCGTCAGATGTCCTTGACGCGTTCTCCCGGTGCCACAATGTCGGTAATCCGTACGCCGAAGCGTCCACCGACCGTCACCACCTCGCCCCTCGCAAAGAGTGTGCCATTTGCGAACAGGTCGAGCGGGGCACCCGCCGGGCGGTCCAGTTCGACGACGCTGCCTTCGTTGAGATTCAGAAGGTCGCGGATCTTCACCTGGCTGGTGCCGACCTCCACCGAGAGGCGGACGTCGATTTCCTGAAGCAGGCGGAGGTTCGCCGATCCCGGCTTCCAGGGATCTTCGGACTTGGTTTCCGGGCTCGCGGTTTCAGTGTCGCTCATGTCGGGCTCCTTGGAACTATCGATTGGTGGTGGCGCGGGGGCGCGCGATGGAACGGATCTTGAGCGCGGCGTTGCCGTTGGCTTCGCCGGGCGCACCGATCCCGAATGTGGTTTTCTCGACGAGCATGTGCAGCTCTTCGGGAACGTGGATCGGCACCACGTCGCCGACCTTCAGCGCCATGATCCCTTTGAGCGACATCGTCGGCTCCGCGAGGATCGAGCGCACCGGGAGCTCGACATCGAGCAGCGCTGATTTGAGCCGCCCTTTCCAGCCGGGATCGGTCTCGCTCTGTTCGGTGATGACGCGCAGGCGCAGAAGCGGCAGCAGCGGCTTCAGCGCGTTCAACGGATAAACGACATCGACTGCAGAGGTGCCGCCGCGCGGCAGGTGGACGAGGAAGCGCGTGACCACAACCATGTCGTTCGTTTCAAGGAACGAGAGGAACTGCGGGTGGCTTTCGCTCGAAATGCGGCTGAACTGCAGGTGGAAGATATCCGCCCACGCCGCATCGAGCTGCGCGAACAGGCGGCCGAGCAGCGATTGCTGCACGCGGTCTTCAGCGGCGGTGAACTCGCTGGCGCGGGTCGCGGGCGGTTCGCCCTTGCCGCCATAATACGCGTCGACGATCGCGCCGATCAGATCGGGCTTCATCACCACGAGACCATGGCCGCGCAGCGGCTCCATGCGGACGATGGTAAGGCTCAGGAAATCCTCGAAGCCCTCCGCATAGCTGCCGAACGACTCGAGCGAGGTGAGTCCGCAATCCACCTTGGGCGCGACGCGCAGCATAGGCTGGAAAACCTGCCGCATCCCGCGCGCAAGGCGCTCGTTCAGCATATGCAGCGCATGAAGATCGCCGAACTCGCGCTCGTCGCCGCTGTCGAAGCTCCACGGTGCGATCACGCCGTCGGGCATCACGCCCGCGCCGGATGCGATGCTGCCGTCGGCGATGCCCGCCTGCAGCGCTTCGATCTCTTCCTTGCTGAGATTGAGTTCGGAACTCATTGCGTGTCCTACTGGATGACGAAGCTGGTGAAATAAACTTGGGAAATGCCGCCGAAGCCGACCTTTTCCTGAAGGGCTTTGTTGATCGCGGCGCGCAGGCGGCGTTGCAAGTCTTCCTTGCCCGCAGCCGTCGCGACATGGTCCGCGGTCTGCTCGCCGAGCACGCCGAGCACCGCGCTGCGGATCGCCGGCTCGTTCTTCTCGACCGCCTCGATCACGCGGCTGTCGTAGTTCGTCGCGACGCCGAGCCCGACCTGGATGTAACGATTGGGATCGGTGAGGTTCGCGGTGAATTCGCGCTTCATCTCGAAATAGGTCGTCTCATAGTGTCCGTCGCCGTCAGCATCGGTCTGCGCCGGCGCCTCTCCACCGTCCTTGCGCTCGACGAGCTTGGGCCTGTTCTTGTCCTCCTTCGGGCCGTGGCCGCCGATGAGACCGCTTGACGTAGCATACCAGCCGCCCGCCGCGCCGCCGCCGAGCAGGACGAGCGCGCCGAGAACGGGAACGAGCTTGCCGACAAGGCCGCTCTTCTTCTTGGGGACAGGTGCGGGAGTATCACTCATTTCAATCTTTCCTAAGCAAAGCGCTCGATAGCGGTCTGGCGAACAATGGCACGAACAGTTTCAGCCTGCGATGCAGCTCCGCGCGGGCGGGCGCTAAACGTCTGCTCGAACGCCGTCTCGCGCGGCTGCTCACCGCGATCCTGACGCCCGCTGCCGACATCGACGGAGGCTTCCTCAAGGCGGACGCCCCGGTTTTCCATCATCGACTGGAGGCGTGGCGCGGCATCAGCGATGAAGCCCTGCGCGGCGGCGGTTTCCACCGTGAAATGCACCTTCGCCTGGTTGCCGTTCATTTCGACCCGGATGAAGAGATCGCCGAGCTCACGCGGTTTCAGGTGCAGCTGCGCCTCGCGGCGGTCGCCGTTCACCAGCGTCTGCACATCGGCGGCAAGCTGATCGACCCACTGGTCCTCGACCGCATTGCCGATCAGCAGATCGTCGAGCAACGCCTCGTTCGGCACGGCCTGACCCTGCGCCGCATCCGCGACCTGCGGGCGGGCGGACAGCGGATCGTGGACCGCAGCAAGCACGGCCTGCGCGGTTTGCGACGCCGGAAGCGCCTCGCGCAGCGGTGCCGGGATATTCGCCGTGTCGGTATCGGCACGGTCATTCAGAAAGGCCCGTGCGGCGGGCACAGCCTCCTCCGCCGCCGCAACGGCGGCACGGAATTCACTGCCCCGCGCCAACGCGCGCGTCGGCATCACGGGACGTTGCATCGCCGGGGCGGCAATGGTCGCGCCGGCCGCCGGCATCGGTGTCGCGGCATCGGTTTCGGCATCGGCGACAGCCTCTCCCACGGAAGCCTTTGGCGCAGGTGCGGCGGGCGCATCCTCGGCATCCGCAAGCGCGCGGTCAGGTGCTTCGGAAACGGGCGTCGACGGTGTCTGACCGGCCGTTGCGACCGGCGCAGCCTGCGGCTCGCCGGAAACGGGTGTGGCCGCGGCAGGAATTGCGGGCGGCGCGATGGGCACCGAAAGCGTCGTGACCTGCGGCACCGCAGGTGCGATCACACCGGCCTGTACATTCTCTTCACGATCGACGGCATCAGGAGCGGCGGCCTCCACCTCGGCATCACCGGACGCGTCACCCTGCTCGCCTGCAATGATCGCCGGAACCGGCGTTTCCGTATCCGCGGGCGCGAGATGCCGCGCTGCCACCGCTGCAAAGCGTGCGCCGGGCGTTTTCGGATCCGGCACGGGCGACGACTGCGTAGGCATCGCGGGGAGCTGGAGATCGAAGGCCATATCCATATCGCTTTCGGCTGTTTCGATCACATTGGCAGCCGGAGTGGCGGCTGCCGGCGCGTCTTCCGCCGTCGGGTTTCCGTCACCGGTCGACGGCAGTCCGACGGCAAGACCCTTGGCAGGCGGCGCAGCCTTCAGGGCCATGATCGACAGGAAATCGGGCGCAGATGTCGGAATTCCGGGGCGGATGGCGGTTTGCACCGACAGTTCCGGCATCCCCAGAAGTTCACCAAGACCAGTCGCGTTGACGGACATTTGACCCCCGTTGCTTACTCAGGCGAACACCCAGCAATAAGCGTGCCATTTTGGGGCGGGTCTGCGCGAAGCCCTTCAGGCGCGCGTGATGCGCCGCGGCGGGGTCGCGCGTTCCTGCCGCGCTTCGGCCTCGCGCGCCTCGGCGGCTTCGGCACGGTCGGCGAGCTCCTCGGCGGCGCGCTTGCGGCGATGCGCGCCGAGCGTCACCTGCCGGGCATCTTCGAGCCGCACCTCGGCGCGCGCGGCGCGGTCCAGCGTGGCGGCGAGCGCCTTGCCCAGCCGGTCGTATTGATGCGCCATGGATTTGAGCGCGAAGGCCGCCGCATCGTCGGCGACGGGCGTGTAGGAATGGCGCAGCGCCTCGATGCGGTTGTGCATCTGGCGAAGCTGGTCGAGATCGGCGGCGGCTTTGCCCTCTTCGGCAAGCGCACGCTGCTTCTGAAGGCCGCGAACGCGCGCGACACGCGCAAGACGGTCCGCCTTCCCCGCCATCTCAGTGCTCGCCGAACTGCTGGGTCAGCTCTGCGACCGACGCCGCGAGATCGACAGGCGCATCCTCGGCCTGCGTGATGTAGGCCGTGACCCCCGCCTGCGCCGCAATGGCGGCGTCTAGCGCCGGGTCGTTGCCGCGGTTGTAGGCGCCCATCAGAATGAGGTCGCGGTTCTCTTCGTAGAGCGAGAACAGGCGCTTCAGCATCTGCGCGGCACGGATATGCGGGCGTTCGGCAACGTCGCTCATCACGCGGCTGATCGAGGCAGCAATGTCCACCGCCGGGTAGACGCCGCGCTCTGCCTGCTTGCGCGAGAGCACGATATGCCCATCAAGGATCGCACGCGCCGCATCGACGACCGGGTCGCCCACGGTGTCGTCGCCGTCGGCGAGCACGGTGTAGAAGGCCGTGATCGAACCACCCGATTTCGCATCGTTGCCCGCGCGCTCGATGAGGTTCGGCAGCAGCGAGATAACCGAAGGCGGATAGCCCTTCGCGGTCGGCTGCTCGCCGAGCGCGAGACCGATCTCGCGCTGCGCGTGCGCGACGCGGGTGAGGCTGTCTATGATGAGCAGCACGTTCTTGCCCTGCCCGCGGTAGTATTCAGCGATTGCTGTGGCGCGATGCGCGGCGCGGATGCGCATGATCGGGGAATGGTTCGCCGGAACGGCAACGACGACCGAGCGCTCACGCGCCGGCCCGTGCAGCTTGGTGGCAAGGAAATCGGTGACCTCGCGGCTGCGCTCGCCAATGAGCCCGACGACGACGACATCCGCCTTCGAATAGCGCGTCATCATGCCGAGCAGCACCGACTTGCCGACGCCCGAGCCCGCGATGATGCCTACGCGCTGGCCGCGTCCGAAAGTGAAGAGGCCGTTCAGCGCACGCACCCCGACATCAAAGGCTTCGGTGACGCGCCCGCGTTCCAGCGGGTTCTGCAGCCGCCCGACGAGCGGCCAGTCCTGCTCTGCCTCGATCGGGCCCAGCCCGTCGAGCGGCAGGCCCGAGCCGTCGATCACACGGCCGAGCAGGCCATCGCCCACCTCGACGCGCGACTGGTTGCTTTGCGGAAAGACCCGCGCATCGGGAAGCACGTCGGCGCGCTGGCCGAGCGACATCAGGATGCAGCGACCATTGCGGAAGCCGATGACCTCCGCCTCAGCCGCCTCTTCGCTGGCCGTTTCGATGCGGCACACGGTGCCGACAGGCGCGGCAAGGCCCGAGGCTTCCAGAAGCAGACCGTCATAGCTGGTGAGCCGCCCGATCTGGAGCGGCGCAGTATCGACCGACGTCCTGCCGATGCCGCCGAGCAGATCGGCGATATCCTCGGTCGCCGTGTTCACGCGGCGATGCCCGCCGCGCGCAGTGCGGTTTCAAGCCGAGCGATGCGCGGACGAACACCGTCCTCCACTTCACCGCCACCGGCTTCGAGCCTCACGCTGCCGCGTTGCAATTCGGGATCCGCGGCAAGCGTGAGGTTCGTATAGTCTTTAAGGCTGCCATCATCGATGACGGCAAGGTCGTCCGGGTGCAGGAACAGCTTCGCGGCCTCGCTGGTTTCCTTCAGCGTATCGAGCGCGCGCGTGATGCAGCCGTTGACGAACGCAGGCTCGACGGCAACGTGCGCACCGACGATGCGCTCGACAAGATCGAGCACGGCACGGCGAAGCTTCGGCCCCAGCGCGGCCCTGTCGATCGCGCGGGCGTCGTCGAGGCTGCGCAGCAGCGAACGACACTCGGCCCGTGCGCGCTCCGCTTCAGCGCGCACTTCGGCGCGGCCGGCCTCAAGCCCGGCGGCGTGCCCCTGCGCCTCAGCTTCGGCGAGCGCCGCGGCAAGCTCTTCCTCGGTCGTTTCGATGGTTTCGTGAATTGTGCCGCGCGTGAATTCCGACGAGGGGTGGGCGAAATCCACGCGCGGCACGAAGTCGCCCGCCGGCCGGGGAGCGAACATCGGTGTGAAGTCGCTGCGGCTGGGTGCGAACAGATCGGCGAGCGTCACGGGACGGGCATCTGCACTGAAAACACTAGACATAGTCATCTCCCGAACCGCCGAGCATGATAGCACCGCTTTCGCCGAGCTGGCGCGCGATCGCGAGGATACGCTTCTGCGCGTCCTGCACTTCGCTCACCTTCATGGGCCCGCGCGATTCGATCTCGTCCTGCACGCTCTGTGCGGCGCGCTGCGACATGGCAGCGAACATCTTGGTCCGCATCCGCTCGTCCGAGCCCTTGAGCGCGGCGACAAGCAGCGTGTTGTCGACCGAGCGGAGCAGCGTCTGCATACTGCGGTCGTCGAGCGCGAGAAGGTTTTCGAACACGAACATCTGATCCTGAATACTCTGGCCGATATTCTCGTTCATTGTGGTTAATTGTTCGATGATACGGCGATCCGCACCGCCGCGCACATAGTTCATGATGCGCGCTGCGGTGGTCGTGCCGCCCGCGGTCGCGGAGCGCACGGCGGCGTTCGTCTTGATCTGCTTCTGCATGACGCGTTCGAGCTCGGCGAGCGCATCGGGCTGGATCGAATCGAGCGTCGCGACCCGCAGCATCATGTCGGGCTGCATCTCCTCGGGGAGCAGCTGCAGCACTTCAGCGGCGAGGCCCGGCTCCAGATGGCAGAGCACGGCGGCGATCACCTGCGGATGTTCCGACGAAATCGTCGCCGCGATCGAGCGCGCATCCATCCAGTCGAGGATTTCGATGCCCTTCTGCGGCGCCGAGGAGCTCATGCGGCCGAGCACACTGCCCGCCTTCTCTTCACCCAGTGCCTTCACGAAGACGTTCTTCACATACGGGCCGGTGCCAAGACCAAGGCTCGTCTGCTCGCGGGCGGCGAGGATGAACTCGTCGAGGACGACGTTCACCGTATCCTGATCGACATCGGCCACCGAATACATCGCCTGACCGAGGTTCTGCACCTCGCGAGGGCCCATGTGCTTCAGAAGGTCGGCCGCTTCGTCTTCACCCAGCAGCAGCATCAGGATGGCGCTTTTCTGGGTGCCGGACAGATGGCGCGGCGCGAGTGCGAGTTCCTCACTCATTGGCATTTCCCTGGGCTGCGGTTTCGGTACGGATCAGCTGGCGGACGACATTCGATGCGCGGGCGGTATCCTCGGCGACGAACATGCGGACCACGGCGACCTTGTCGTCATAGCTGTTCGCCATCGTCAGCACCTCCGGCGGCAGGCCGCCGCGCGGCTTCAGGCGGGCTTTCAGCGCTTCCATCGTCTGCAGATCGCCGCCATCGAGCACGATGGAACGCGGTGCGCCAAGGACGCCGCCGGCCGGCATGGGCGCGGCATCGGCAGCGGCCAGCGCCTTTTTCAGGAACGGCCGCAGCACCATGAAGAACACGACGACGAAGATGAGGAGCGCTGCGAGGATCTTGAGTATGTCGCCGATCCAGGCGTTGCTCTGGAAATCGACCTGATACCAGGCCTGCGTTTCTGCCGTGGGATCGACGAACGGCCGCGATGTGACGGCCACGAGATCGCCGCGCTCCGCGTTGAAACCGATGCTGCTCTGCACGAGCTTCTCGATGGCCTTCGTTTCCGCGGCGGTCATCGCCTTGCCGTTTTCGCGCAGCACGACGGCGGCGGAGACGCGGCGAACCTCGCCGATCGGCGCCTTGGTGACGGAGACCTGCTTTCCGATCTCGTAGTTGCGCGTGTAGCTCTCGCTGCGCGGGCCCGAGGGCGGCGCGGCGGGGGCAGCGCCCGGATCGGCGGGATTTTGCGCCTGCGCCTGTGCCTGCTCCGGCGTTGCTGCAGTCGCGGCAGGCGGAGCGACGTTCGAGAGCGCGCCCGGAATGCCGCGCGGAGCCAGCTCGCCGCCGCTCGACTGCGATGCGCCCTGCTCGCTGCGGATCACGGCATTGTCCTTGTCCCACGCCTCGTTCGTCTGCTGGGTTTCGGTGAAATCGAGGTCGAGGTGCACTTCGGCGGTGAAATTGTCGCTGCCGATGATCGGCGTCAGCAGCGCGAGCAGACGTTCGCGGTACATGCTTTCCATCTTGGACTGGAACGCGATGCGGCGGCGGCTTTCGCCGAATTCGTCGCCCGAAGCGTCGGGAGTAAGCAGCGTGCCCATCTGGTCGATGACCGACACGCGGTCCGCCGGCAGGCCGGGAACCGAGGAGGCAACCAGATTGACGATGGAGCGCACCTGCGCCTCGCCAAGCGCGCGGCCCGGCGCCAGCTTCAGAAAGACCGAGGCGGTCGGCTGCGCCTGATCGCGCACGAAAACGGACTGTTCGGGAAGCGCGAGGTGGACGCGCGCGGATTCAACCGCGGCGATTTCCGCGACGCTGCGCGCGAGTTCGCTTTCCTGGCTTTGCTTCAGGCGGGCCTGCTCGATCGCGCGGCTGGTGCCGAGCGGCATATCGTCGAGCAGCGCATAGCCTTCGGCCGCGGCCTTCGGCAGCCCCTGGCCGGCGAGCAGCATCCGCGCCTTGTGATAGTCGGCGGCGGGCACCTGCACGCTGCCGGTCATGTTATCGATACCGGGCGTGATCCCCGATGCTTGCAGCGCCTCGACGACAGCGGCCTTGTCCGCCTCGGCAAGCCCCGGAAACAGCGTCCGCATCTCGGGCGTGCGCGTGAGGATATAGGCCATGGCGACCGCGGCGATCACCAGCGTGCCGATCACCATCGGCAAGCTGCGGCGCACGGCGGGCTGCGCGAGCATCGCCTGAAGCTGTGCCTGAAAGCGGCCGAACCCCGGCCCAAAGGGGGCGGCGGGCGGCGGCGCGGATACGGCTGGCGATGTGGCGGCGTCACTCATGAATAGGGCTCGTCAATCTCTTGCAGATGTTTGGACGGGGTCAGCGGCGAAATCAGACGGGCATGTTCATGATGTCCTTGTAGGCGGTCAGCAGGCGGTTTCTCACCTGCATGGTCGCCTCGAAGCCGATCGATGCCTTCTGGCGCTGCAGCATCACCGCGGCGATGTCCGTCGTCTCGCCGCGCTCATAGGCGGCGGAGGCTTCGGCGGCGCGCGTCTGCTGCGTGTTCACAGCCTGCATCGCGCTTTGCATCACGTTGCCGAAATCCGGCTTCGTCGCGGCTTGCGGCGTGCCGGCGCGGGAAAGCACGTCGTTCCGCTCCAGGATCTGGGAGCGGATCGCGAGCAGGCCTTTTGCATCGATCGTCATAGTCGGGACTGCAATGCAACCGCCGTGCCAATCGCGGAAAACAGCGGCGCGACGGCGCGCGCGTCGAAATCCGGACGGGTCTTTCGCGCGGCGACGTCGGAAACCCGACGGAAAAAGCGCACCCAAATTTTCGTGATTAAACTTTGCCGCGCATCGGTCGTGAACTGGGGTACGGCAGATGCTTCGCCAATGAGGCGCATGGCTGAGCCGGCTTTTAGAGCGGGAAAAAGAGAGAGAGCCATGACTGTCATCAATACGAATATCTCGGCCCTTCGCGCCCAGAGCGGCGCCGCTGCGGCTGAATCCTCGCTGTCGAAGGCGATGGAGCGCCTGTCCACCGGCAAGCGCATCAACTCCGCGAAGGACGACGCCGCCGGTCTCGCCATTTCGCAGCGCATGACCGCGAACATCCGCGGCATGGCCGTCGCCATCCGCAACGCCAACGACGGCATCTCGATGGCGCAGACGGCTGAAGGCGCCCTCGGCGAAGTCACCAACATCCTGCAGCGCATCCGCGAGCTGACCGTGCAGTCGGCGAACGGCACCTTCAGCGCGCAGGATCGTTCGAGCCTCCAGGCGGAAACCAACCAGCTGCTCGCCGAAGTCAACAACATCTCGAAGACGGCGAACTTCAACGGCCTCAAGCTGCTCGACGGCTCGGTCACCGACCTCAAGCTGCAGACGGGCGTCAACGCCGGCGACCAGGTCGGCATCTCGATGGTGAACGTGTCCTCGAACGCGCTCGGTCTCACGAGCGGCGGTGCGCCGGGCCAGATCACGACGGGCCGCGTTGGGACTGTCTCGGGTCTCGCCGTTGGCGACGTGACGTTCAACGGCGTGAATGCGCTCGGCAGCGTGCCGACCGCCGACACCGCCGAAGCGCTTGCCGCCGCGATCAACGAGAACAGCGACAAGACGGGTGTGAAGGCCACGGCCTCCAACAACGTCACCAGCGCCAAGATCACGGCTGAGAGCTTCGCCGTGGGCGACATCACCATCGGCGGCGTCGCCGTGGGTGCGGCCGCGAGCGTCGAGGAACTGGTCGCCAACATCAACCGCAACGACTTCGGCGTCACCGCGACGCTGAACTCTGACAAGACGATCACTCTGGCGAACACCACCGGCAAGGCGATCACGGTCGGCGGCACGGCGGCTGGCGGCTTTACGGCCGGCACCTATCAGGGCTTCGTGAGCCTGCAGAGCGCGGACGGCAGCGACATCAAGGTCGTTGGCACGAACTCGACGGCGGCGACCGCGATTGCCGACGTGCAGCTGATGGGCCTCAACGTCGCTTCGGACGGCGTGTCCTTCTCGGGTGGAGCGGTTTCCGCTGGTGCGCTGGCGGCTGACGCCCTCGTCATCAACGGCGTGAAGATCGGCGCTTCGGCGACGGCTTCGGCGGCCGACAAGGCGACGGCGATCAACGCCCAGACCGGCAACACCGGCGTCAAGGCGACGGTGAGCGGCACGAGCCTCGTGCTGACCTCGGTCGACGGCAGCGGCGTCCGCGTCGAAGGTGCCGGTGCTGCGGCGATCGGCTTCGTCGAGCAGGGCGGCAGCGCCAACATGACCTCGACGCTCGACATCAGCAGCCAGGAAGCTGCGGTGGCGGCGCTCACGGTCCTCGACAAGGCGATCGACTCGATCGTGTCGAGCCGCGGCGATCTCGGTGCCCTCCAGAACCGCCTCGAATCGACCGTCAGCAACCTGACGACGACCTCGACGAACCTCACCGAAGCCCGCTCGCGTATCGAAGACGCGGACTTCTCGGCGGAGAGCACCAACCTCGCCCGCTCGCAGGTTCTGAGCCAGGCGGCGACCGCGATGCTCGCTCAGGCGAACCAGACGCAGCAGAACGTGCTGTCGCTGCTTCGTTAAGAGTTAGCGTTGTAAGTTAGTACGGGTTCGGCCCCGGCGCTCATCCGAACGCCGGGGCCGTTTTCTTGAAGACCTGAGATTTTGGGGATTTTTCGTGGCGACCGAAGACGACGACGAGGAGCTGACGTTCGACGCGGAGGCGCCGCAGGCCGCAAAGCCGAAAGCCGCCGAACCGCAGCCCGAGCCGGCACCCGCCAAGGCTGAAGCCGAAGCTCCGGCACCGGAACCTGCTGCTGAACCGGCTCCGGAACCCGCGCCCACCCCGACAGCGACGCCCACCGCTGAAGCGAAATCCGCCGAAGCCGCCGCGCCGTCGCGCAAGCCCTCGCGGTCCGGCATGGCGATCGCCGCGTGTCTCGGCGTCTGCGTGCTCACCTCCACCATCGCCGCCGTCCAGTCGTGGCGCGCGGCGAGCATCGCGGCCGACGCGAGCAGCGCCGGATCGACGAAGGACGTGATCGCCAAACTGAATGCGCTCCAGACCCTGATGGAACAGCAGCGCGATGCTATCGACGAACTTTCGACACGGCCCGGCCTCGCTGCGGCATCGGCATCGCCGCAATCGGTCGATGGCCAGATCAATGCGCTGGCCGCGGCGGTCAAAGCCAACCAGCAGATGGCCGAACAGCTGCCATCGGTGGTCATGAAACAGGTCGACGCCCGCCTCGCGCGCGCCGAGCCCCGCCGCGCGGCGCCCGCAAGCACACGCCCGCAAGCCACCCGCCCCGCCGCCCAGCGCAGCGCCGCACCGAAACGTGCGCCTGAGCGCAGCGCCGAGGCCGCGAAGGTTCTGAACACGCCGATCGTGGCGTCGTCGGCCGAGAAGAAGCGCCCCGCCGGCGAAGAGATCAGCTACCCCTGAGCCTGGCGTAAAGAGGGCTGGCAGAACCCGGAGATGCTGCTAGCTGGCGGGCATGAGCCTTCGCCTGCCGCCTGTGCCCGCATGGTCCGCCGCCCTTATCGCCGCCCTCATCGGGTTCGGCGGAACGGTCGCGCTCGTGGTGCAGGCGATGCGCGTGCTCGGCGCATCGATCGAGCAGACGGGCTCAGCCCTCACCGCGCTTTGCCTCGGCATCGCGCTGACCGGCGGCTTTTTCTCCCTGAAGCTGCGGATGCCCGTCGTGCTGGCGTGGTCGACGCCGGGGGCAGCCCTGCTCGCCGCGACGGCACCCGGGATCGCATGGCCCGTGGCGGTCGGGGCGTTTCTGGCCGCGGCCGTGATGATGGTGGTGTTGGGCGCGATCCCGGCGCTGGGGCGCCTCGCCGCGCGCATTCCCATGACCGTTGCTTCGGGTATGCTCGCCGGCGTCCTGCTCCCCTTCTGCCTCGGGCTTTTCAGGGCGGGCGCCGCCGATCCGCTGCTCGTCGCCTTGCTCGTGGCGGTTTTCCTGTTCGCGCGCCAACGCGTGCCGCTTTACGCGCTGCTCCTGGTCCTCGCGGCAGGGATTGCCATCACCATGGTGCGCGGTGACGTAGCCCCGCTTCCGCCCGGGGCGACGTTCGGCGCGCTGACCCCCGTGATGCCCGCGTTCGATGTCCGCACGGTCCTCAGCATCGGCGTGCCGTTCTTCCTCGTCACGCTCGTCTCGCAGAACCTGCCCGGCCTCGTCGTGCTGCAGGCAGCGGGTTACACGCCGAACGCCCGCACGCTTATCGTCGGGACCGGGCTGACCTCGATGGTGACAGCACCGTTCGGGGCGCACGCGCTCAGCCTCGCCGCGATCACGGCCACGATCTGCACCAGCGACGACGCGCATCCCGATCCGCGCAAACGCTGGGTCGTGGGTATGCTGTATGCCGGCTTCTATCTCGTGCTCGCGTTGTTCTCGCCCGCGCTCGTGCGGCTGTTCCTTGCGCTGCCGGAAGCAGTGATCGTCACGTTGACTGGCATCGCGCTCATTCCGGCGCTGCTTGGCACCATGGAAACAATGCTGTCGGTGAAGGAGGATCGCGACGCGGCGATCGTCACCTTCCTTGCGACCGGATCGGGCCTTGCGCTTTTCGGGCTCGGCGCGGCGTTCTGGGGGCTGCTCGCCGGTTTCCTCGCGCTCGGCGGCAAGGCGCTGCTGCGCCGGATTTAGGTTACGCCGCCCACTCCGAAAGACCCTGCCGCATCCGGTCGAGCGCGGCTTTCTTGATCTGGCAGACGCGCGCGGCGCCGACGCCGAGCACGGCGCCGATCTCGTCGAGGTTCAGCTCCTCGACATAGTAGAGCTGGAGCACCATCGCCTCGCGCTCAGGCAGGGTCTTGATGCCCTCGGCAAGCGCGCGTTCGAGATCCTTGCGTTCCAGCGTTTCGTCCGGCGTCTCGCCTTCGTCGGCGAACCACTGCGAATGGTCCGAATAGACCTCGTCGATGTTCTCGTAGTGCACGCCCTGCGTCGCATCGATCTCGGCCTGCAGCGCCTCGATCGTGATGCCCATGCGCGCGGCGAGTTCCATCTGCGTCGGCGGGCGTCCGAACGCCAGCTCCGCTTCGCGGCGGGCATCGTTCAGCTGCTTGCGGCGCACGAGCGCGCTGCGGCACATATTCGCCTGCCGCCGCAGCTGATCGATCATCGCGCCGCGAATGCGCGTGGTGGCATAGGTAGTGAAGGCGGCAACGCCGCGCTCTTCGAAATTGCGCGCAGCTTCGAGCAGCGCGATCGTGCCGATCTGCACGAGATCGCCGATCTCGATCGCCGAGCTGACCCGCCCGAAGACATGCCACGCGATCTTGCGCACGAGGCCGAGATTGGCCTCGACGCGCTGCTGCGGCGTCGGCGCCGACTGGCGCCGCGCGTAAACAAGGCCGCCGGGAAGCTCAGCCCGCGCGTGCATCGCGGTCCTCTCCGAAGAAAGCGGTGTTGGGCGCCGCGAGGATGTCCGTGCGCGTGCGCTTCGCGATATCGAGCGCGAGCGTGTTGAACGCCTGCCCCGCCGCCGAAAGCGGGAACGCTTCCACAAGACAGCGCTTGCGCATCGCGGCGCTGTGCACGTGATTGTCGTGCGGGATCGAGCCGAGGTGTTCGAGATTGATGTCGAGGAAGTTGCTCGCCACCTGCTTGAAGCGCGCGAACAGCCTGCGGCCTGCCAGCGCGTTCGGCACCATGTTGGTGACGACGAGCACCTCGCGGCAGCGGCCGCGCACAGCCAGCGCCTTCAGAAGACCGTAGGCGTCGATGAACGATGCCGGCTCGTCGGTGAGCACGACGATCGCGAAATCGCTCTTTTCGACAAGGCTCGTCACGTTGGGGGCAATGCCCGCCGCCGTATCGATGACGAGATAGTCGAGGTCGTCCTCGAAAATGCGGAACTCGCGGCACAGGCCATCAAGCACGTCGTCTTCGATCACCGCGAGACTGACGTCGCCCGATCCGCCGCTGACAAGCCCGATCCCCGCCGGACCGGGCTGCACGATCTCGGTGAGCGGCACGCCGTCCTTCAGCGCATCGCGCACGGTGCGGCCCGCGGGGCGGCCGAGCATGACGCCCGCGTTCGCAAGGCCGAGATCGGCATCGAACAGCATCACCCGCTTGCCGGACTTGGCGAGCGCGACCGAGAGATTGACCGACACGTGGGTCTTTCCGACACCGCCCTTGCCGCTGGCCACCGCCACCACGACGGGGCGATTTCGGATATCCTGGCCTGTCGGCGCGGGCGAAGTCATTCGGGAAAGGCCTTCCGTTGGCATACGCTTGAGAGCGGAGATCATTGCAGCGTCGCCGTCGCGCCGTTGGAGAGTGCCGCGGCGACCATCCGGCAAAGGCCGGTTGCCCGCGCAGCATCGTATCCGCTTCCGAAATCGGCCGAACGCCCGATCCCGGCAAGCGGCACTCCGCTTGAAAGCAGCATGGTCAGCACCGCCCCCGGCGGCAGGGTTTCACCCGCATGGGTGAGAACATAGGCATCGAAACCTTGCGAAAACATCTCCGCGATCTGGCGATGCCGCGCAAGCTGGCCGTTGAGCGGCATTGTGCAGAGCACGCTGAGCGTGCCCGCGCGTTCGAGTGCACCGCGCAGTTCTTCCACCTCGCAGGCGGCAAGGCGCGGATCGCTTGGCATATCGATGAACAGGCGTTCCTTGCGCGAAAGACGCCGCGCCGCTTCGGCTAGGCTCTCCCCGCGCGCCGGATCGGCGACCGGAATCTTCAGAATGGCGGCGATGACGCGAAGCTGTTCGCGCGCGCCGGGGCGGCGATCCCCGGAAAGGAGCGTGATGCGTTCGCCGGGGCGCGCCGCGCGCGCCATCGCAGCGAGCTGCGCCAGCGTCGTCGTCTTGGCACTGCCGCTGTCGCCCACCACGCAGACATGCGCGAGATCGGTGTGCGGCGGCGGCGCGATCTTCACTTCGCGCTCGACGCGGATCAGGAAGCGCGACCACGCGTCGGCAAGATCGGCACCGGCCGCGGCCATCTCGCCGGTGAGGAATTCGGGATCAATGCCCACCGCGCGCGACTGCGCGATGAAGCGCACCATCGGATCCTTGCCCTTCGGCTGAGGCGCGGGCGCGGAGACGGGCGGCGCGACCATTTCGGGCGCACGGCGCAGCGCCGAGGGCGTGGGGCGCCGTTCGATACCGCCCGCCACGACCTCGACGCCGTGGCGCGTGGTGCGGGTCTCGTAAACGACAGCGTCGGGGCCGAACATTTCGGCGACGCGTTCAAGCGCGATGCGGCTGCTCGGCGCTACGATGGTCGTGGTCTGCATGACGCGAACTCAACTCCCCCTAGTTTTCACTGCCGCGGCCGACGACGGCCACCACCTGAACCTGACGGCTGTCCGGAATCTCGTAGAAGGACAGCACCGTCACATCCGGCAGATGCTGGCGCAGAAGCTGGAACAGCGGCCTGCGCACGAGCGGCGTCGTGACAACTGCAAATGTCGTGCCATCCGACAGCAGCGGACGCGCCGCCTCGCCGAGCGCGGTGAGGATACGCTGCGAGAGCGCCGGATCGAGTGGATAGGCGCCGGTGGGATCGGCGCGCACGGAGGCGACCAGAAGCTGCTCCAGTTCGCCGTCGAGCGTGATGATCTTCAGCTGCTCGCGGATGCCGCAGAGCCTCTGGACGATGAGCCCGCCAAGCGCTGGGCGCACCAGCTCGGTGAGATCGCCGGCATCCTGCGTGCGGTGCGAAACGCCCGACAAAGCCTCGATAATCCGCCGGAAATCGCGGATCGGCACGGCCTCGTCGAGCAGGGTCTGCAGCACCTGCGTGATCGTCTGCAGCGACAGCGCCTTGGTGACGCCGCCCACCAGTTGCGGCGTGGTGGTCTGCAATGTGTCGAGCAGTTTCTGCACCTCGTCCTGCCCGAGGAGCTGGCGCGACTGGCCACTGAGGATCTGATTGACGTGTGTTGCCATCACCGTCGACGGGTCGACGACGGTGTAGCCGTTCGCGATTGCCTGGTCCTTTTCTTCCGGCTGGATCCACAGCGCATCGAGCCCGAACGTCGGATCCTTGACGGCACGTCCGGAAACCGACGCGTGGACGAGACCGGAATCGAGCGCGAGCAGTTCCTGCGGCGCCACCTCGTCCTCGCCGTAGACGACGCCCGAGACGAGCACGCGATAGGCATGGGGCGGCAGCGCCATGTTGTCGCGCACGCGGATCATCGGGATCACGAAGCCCAGCTCGCGCGAGAGCTGACGCCGGATGCCGGTGAGGCGGCCCATCAGCGGCGCGCCGAGCTTTTCGTCGACAAGGCCGATGAGGCCGTAGCCGATCTCGACGCTGATCTGGACGTTGTCGGTAACGTCTTCCCAGCTGATCTGCGATTCCGCATTGGGATCGACAACCGGCGCCTCAATGGCGGGCGCAGCATCGGCCACGGCCTTCGCCCGCTTGAGGCGCCACGCGACATAGCCGGCCGCTCCCGCGGCGGTCAGGATGAGCATGTGCGGCATACCCGGCACCACGCCGAGCAGCAGCAGGATCACGGCAACCGGCGTCCAGGCGCCCACCGAGCCGAACTGGCTCGCCACCTGCCCGGAAAGGTCGAGGGGAGAAGACACGCGGGTGACGATGATCGCCGCCGCGATCGACAGCAGCAGCGCAGGAATCTGCGCGACGAGGCCGTCGCCGATGGCGAGCAGGATGTAGTTCGAACCCGCCTCGCCCAGCGTCAGCCCATGCTGCACCGTGCCGAGGATAAGGCCGCCGATGATGTTCACGAACAGGATGAGGATGCCCGCGATGGCATCGCCCTTCACGAACTTGGAGGCACCGTCCATCGATCCGTAGAAATCCGCTTCGGTCGCGACTTCCTGACGCCGCGCTTTGGCTTCGTCGGGCGTCAGCAGACCCGCGTTCAGATCGGCATCGATCGCCATTTGCTTGCCGGGCAAGGCATCGAGCGTGAAACGCGCCGAAACTTCGGACACGCGGCCCGCGCCCTTGGTGATCACGACAAGGTTGATGATGACGAGGATCGAGAAGACGAAGATGCCGACGATATAGTCACCGCCGACGAGGAAGTTGCCGAACGCCTCGATCACTTTGCCGGCGGCGTGCGGCCCTTCGTGACCGTGGACGAGCACGACGCGCGTAGAGGCGACGTTGAGCGCCAGACGAAGCAGCGTCGCGAACAGGAGCACGGTGGGGAAAGACGAGAAATCCAGCGGTTTCTGCGTGTTCAGCGACACCATGAGCACGGCGAGCGAGATCATGATGTTGAAGATGAAGAACGTGTCGAGCATGAACGGCGGGATCGGCACCACCATCAGCACGACAAGCAGCAGGATGCCGATCGGCAGGAAGGCCGCGCGGGCGGCACCTGCCCAGATCGAGCGGTTCATCTGGAGCGTTGCGGCAGTCACGAACGGCTCCGGGCGCTGGTCTTCAAGGCTTCAAACTCCGTGTGAAACAGGCTCAGCCGAGGCTGGCGAGCGTGAGATAGGCAAGTCGGGCGGCTTCCGGTTTCGTCGTCGTGAGCAGGCCGTCGAGCGCGGCAGCGTCCTCACCGGCGAGCGCAAGCGCGAGGCTCATCGGCAGCGGCGGTTCGGCGGGCATGGCAGGTGCGCGCGCGGCGAGTGCCTGATCCGGCGCATCGTCCCCCATCTTGGCGGCGAAACGCTCATAGACTTCCGAGAGCGAGCGCGGCGTGCCGTTCGATGCGTAGAACACCGCGCGGTTCGCAGCCGCAGCCGCAGGCATCACCTGATCGGCGCGCTGATCGGGGTTGGCCGCCATGGCGCCGAGGAACTTCGATGCGCCGCGCGGTCCAAGGAAATGGCCCATGTAAAGGTCGGTCGCGTTCGCCGTGCGCCCCGTGGCACCTTCGATGGCGTTCTGGTTGTCGCGGGCCGTTTCCGCTGCCATCAGCGCCGAGGCTTCGGGTTCATTGCGGAGGTTCATGATCGCCGTGCGCAGGCCGGGATCGGCGACGGAAAGCCGTCCACGTGCGTCGGTCTTGATCGCGTTTGCGGCCCAGCTGAGGCCATGCTCCGCGCCGTGGCGCTTCAGCGCGCCGAGCCAGCTCTGATCAATGAACTGATAGAGACCCGTCGCGCTGCTGGTGCGCGCTTTCGCATCGGGCCGGAGGCCGCTTTCGACCTTCGCCTGATTGTAGAGATAATCGAAATCGACGCCGGTACGCCGGCTCGCTTCGGCAATCGCCGTGCGGACGCGGTCAGCGCCTCCAGCGATCGTAGAAAGGGGCGTCGGATTCATGACGGCTTCGTCTCCTTTGGGGGAGACAAAGCAAAGGCCGTGCCAGTCTTAGAAAATCAGCGCCTTCAGGCGCAGTCGAGGTCCAGCGTGCGGTAGCCGCCGTCCATGCGGCCATTGCGGCCGTAGCGGACCTGCGGCGCGTGCCCGGCGGCGCGCGAGAGCACAGCGAGGCGGCGCTCGACGCCCGCAAGCAGCAGGTTCACGCGAAGCGCGGCCTGCTCGCAAAGCTCCGCGCCTTCGCGGATCAGCGCATCGGTTTCGGCATCGCTTTCGACGATCGGCGAAAGCTGGAGCGCCGAAATCGCGGCGAGCTTCGCGGGTGTCGAGGATTCGAGGACGCTGATGTCCCCGCTTTCCAGCGCCGCGAGCTCTGCGCGCAGCGTTTCATTCAGGGTCTTCAGTGTCTGCCGGTAGGCAGGGGCATCCATCATTCGGCCGTCCAGCCGAGATCGAGATCGACCATCTTGCGGGCGATCTGTTCAGGATCGACCTTGTAGCTGCCATTCGCGATCGCGGCGCGAAGCTCGGCAACGCGCGCGGCATCGACCGGCGCGGCAGCGGCATCGCGCGCCGCGGTGGCAAGCTCGGAAAGCTCGGCGCGTGCGGGCGTCGGCGCAGTTTCGGCCGCAGCGGTCTTCTTGGTCCCCGCCGCCTTCGCGGCAGCCGGGTCCAGAAGCACTGACGCTCCGTTCAGCCCTGCCGGGCGGCCAGAAATTCCGTCTACCATCCTCGTCGCCTCATCATCGCCTCAGCGGCGCAAAAGCCCATTATAATTTCATTCACGACCGTCTTCCGGATTCTTATAGCCCGGAAGCGCAACAATTCCCGGCGCGATCACAATTGCCTGTATTCGGTTCCCCGAAGCCACATTGCGAACGCGCACGCGGCCGCCCACCGGGGCGTCCTGTTCGGCAAGGCCGTCGACCGCGACTTCGATCCCGCCGCCCCCGCTCTTGATCTGCACGGGATCGCCGCGCTTCACCGCATTTGCGGCGATCAACATGTTGGCACGCACCGCCTCGCCGGGATTGAGCGCGCGAATGACCACCTTGCCGACCACCTGATCGACCGCTGTGACGCCGCCGGGCACATAAGTATCGGACCGGAAATCCACGTCCCCCGCCGTGATCGTACCGCCGCGCGGCACCGGGCGAACGACGACAACGGCGCCGCTTCCCCCCTGCACAGCCCCCTGCCCCGCCGGTTTCATGTCGATGGGAACGTAAATCTGCCACCCGTCCGGCCCGCCGCAGCGGACGAGCACCGTCGTCTGCCCCGTGCCGTACCAGATCAGCTCCGGCCGGATGGAACAGGCGCCGAGCTTCAGACGGCGATCGACCCGCGGCGCGCGGTTTGGCCCGGCGAAGTCGCCGATCTGCGCTTCAAGGCGATCGAGGTTCTCGAAAATCACGGGCTGGGCCGTCGCCGCGGGCACGCCGACGGCAAATATTGCCGCCAATGCCCACAAGCGTCGGGAAACCGTCGTTCTGTTCATCCAGCCTTGCATGACACATTTCAAAGCAATGTCCATGCCAAGCCCGGAAAGTTAGCGCAGACGCAGCGCCGTCCGCGTTCCGGGAGGCACCCCATCGCCGAGCACGCGTGCCCGCGCAGCGCTACCCGACACCGAGACCACCTCGGCAAACGTCCATTCCGGCCCCGCCCCGGCCGCAACGCGCGCGTCCCCGAGCCCGAGCAAATCGCCGACGACGAGATCGCCGCCCGCCGCCGAGATCAACAGTTCGTCGCCCGAAGCGCCGTTCACGGCCACTTCGAGCGGGCGGCAGCGCGCGAACGCCCCCGCTTCCTCGACGAGATCGGCGAGCTTTCCGCCAAAATCGGGCGCAACGGCACGGCGCGAAGGGCGATAGTCGGCGGGAACATATTCCCACGTCCGCGCCGAAAGCGTCCAGTCGCTGTCGCGCGTGATCCGCCCCAGGAGCGTGCCCCGCACGGAATCATAAACCTCCACGCCGAGCACAGCCTCGGCGCGCTTGCCCGTGATCAGCCCGGCGCCTTCCACCCGGCGCGTGCGCATCTCGATGAACGGCTGCACAAACAGGCCGTAGCCGGGCGCGCCGCCATGCGCGAGCGCCGCATAACGCTCCGAAGACCTCCGCGCGGCGGCAAGCGGCAGCGCGGCAGGCTCCCCATAGGCATCCCGGAACGTGCGCTCGGCATCGGCGCGCACCGGGTCCGCAATGGCGGGATCGATCGCCGGATCGATATCGACCCGGAGCGGGCCCACATGCATCGCGGGTCGCACCGATACGTTGCACTTACCGGCCTCAAGCGGCGCGAGCGTTGCGGATACAGCAACCCGCAGCAGGCCATCTTCGCGCCATTCGTCCGTCACCTCGAACGCGGTCACCTTCGCGCGCGCGGTCGCCCAGAGCGTGTCGGACCGCACGATGTTGCGGTCGATAATCGTGCGCGCTTCAACGTCCATGCCGCCCGCCGCGACGGCCTGCCGAAGCGCATCCCCGATCGCCGCGCGGCGCGCGCGCGCCGCGTCCGCACCGAGCGGTGCGGCACCTTCCACGTCGACGCGCACGTCCGCGGCCGCCGGAAAGGCCGCAAGAACGACGGCAACGGCAAGAAGGGCGGCCCCGCGGCGCATCAGTCGGCGCCGCCCGCCGGTCGCCGCATCTCGACGACGGTTTCGTAGGTATCGTCGCCCTTCGGCGTGATCTTGACGATGCGCGCGCCCGATACCGTGCCGCTCACCGTGGCGCGGATCGAATCCGACTGCAGCGACGTGTTCGATGCGGATGACTGCGACTGCAGCTTCACGCCGTACACCTGCTCGGCAAGGTTGCGCAGCGCGGCAAGGTGCGAGGCGCGGATCGCCAGCAGGCGGCGCTCCTCGTCCGTTCGCGCGGGCTGCGACGAGATCGGGGCGAAACCGACGCCGGTCAGCACGGCGGGCGCTGCTTCCTGCGCGTGTGCCGGCAGAACAAACAGGGCAAGCACCGCAAACGCGGCCCGGGGCGTCATGAGTCTCATGTCAGGAATAACGACAGCTTCGGGTTAAGATTAAGTGCGCGCGAAAACGCGTCGGGAAACCGACGGAAGGCCGTCAAGGCTCCGACAATGCGCCCACAACCTCAAAATATATCTATTGAAATCATATTGTTATCGATCTGGCACGCCACTTGCTGGAGCGAGAGCGGACAAAACCATCAGGACGTACCGCAATGGACGTACTCGACAATTATTTCGGTGTGCACGCACAGGCGCTCGAATTGCGTTCGAAGCGCCTCGAGCTGCTCGCCTCGAACATCGCCAACGCGGCCACCCCCGGCTACAAGGCGCGCGACATCGATTTCGCCGCGCAGCTGAAGTCGGCGGAGAGCGGCGGCGCGCTGACCGTTACCGCAGGCAACCACATCGGCATGGGTGGCCCCGGCGCATCCGGCGGCGCGCTCTACCGCATCCCGAACCAGGCATCGCTCGACGGCAACACGGTCGAGCTTTCCACCGAGCAGACACGCTTCGGCGAAAACGCCGTTCAGTATCAGACGACGCTCGCGTTCCTGAACGGCCGCATCAACACGCTCTCGCGTGCGCTGAAGGGCGAATGACGATGGCCGGACTTTCGATCTTCGATATTTCGGGCCGCGCCATGTCGGCGCAGCTCGTGCGGCTCAACACCACGGCGAGCAACCTTGCAAACGCCGGCTCCGTCGCGCGCAGCGAGGCGGAAGCCTACAAGGCGCGCAAGCCGATCTTCGAGACCTATTTCGATCAGGCGAACGGCGGGGCCACAGCCACGGTGGACGTCGTCGATGTCGTCTCCGCCGGCGGCACACCCGTGAAGCGCTACGATCCCGGCCATCCGATGGCCGACAAGGACGGCTATATCTACGAGGCCGCAGTCGACCAGACCCAGGAGATGGTCGAGCTGCTCGAAGCCTCCCGCCAGTATCAGAACAACGTCGAGGTCATCCAGACCGCGAAGTCGCTGATGCTGAACACCCTGAAACTCGGACAGTGAGGCAGGCATGACCAGTACCAGCAGCGGCCTTGATCTGAGTGCGCTCGGCATCAAGAGCTACGATTCAAGCAGTACCGTCACGCAGAAGAGCCAGCTCGATCAGAGCGACTTCCTGAAGCTGTTGACGACGCAGCTGAAGAATCAGGACCCGCTCAACCCGGTCGAGAACGAGGCGTTCGTCGCGCAGATGGCGCAGTTCTCGTCGCTGGCGGGCATCTCGGAGATGAACACCAAGCTCGGCAGCATCCTCGATTCGCTGAACAACAATCAGCTTTCAACGGCCACCGGCCTTGTCGGCAAATATGTGCTGACATCGGGCACCAAGGCGGTGCCGGACGGCACGGGTGCCGTTTACGGGGCGATCACGATCCCCGAGGGTGCAACCGACACGACAGTCGCGATCAAGGATTCCACCGGCGCGACGATCCGCACGCTGAAGCTCGGCGCGGTCGAGGACGGCGTCCACGAATTCGCCTGGGACGGCAAGAACGACGCGGGCGAAACCGTGGAGCCGGGACCCGTCACCATCGAGGCGACGGCCAACGTGGGCGGCAAGCGCGAAGCGCTTTCGACCTCGGTCTACGCGCTCGTCCAGTCCGTCAGCACCGCGACCGCGAACACGCCGATGACGCTTGATCTGCTCGGCATCGGCTCCGTCACCTTCGACAAGGTTCAGAAGATCAGCAGCTAGTTCTCACCGTTTCCAGAGGAGACCCTACCCATGGCAATGTATACCTCGCTCACCGGCCTCAACGCCGCGCAGACCGATCTTTCCACGACCTCGAACAACATCGCGAACGTCGGCACTGTCGGCTTCAAGCGCTCGCGCGCGGAGTTCGGTGACATCATCTCCAGCTCCGCGCTGCAGAGCGCCGGCCGCGTCGCCGGCTCGGGCACCGCGCTCAAGACGATCAAGCAGCAGTTCACGCAGGGCGCGATCCAGTCGAGCCTCAACGTGATGGACGTCGCGCTCATGGGCGAAGGCTTCTTCATGGTGAAGTCCACCTCGGGCACCACCGACATGCAGTTCACCCGCAATGGATCGTTCAGCGTGAACAACGAGCGTTTCGTCGTCGATAGCGGCGGCCAGGCGCTTCAGGTCTATCCGGTGAACGATTCGGGCACGGTGATCTCGACGAGCATCAACGACACGCGCGCGCTGCGCCTGCCGCTGACCTCGGGGCAGCCGCGCGCCACCACCGGAATCAACCTTGCGCTGAACCTCCCGTCCGACGCGGAGGTGATCCCGAACAACCCGATCTATACCCCGACGAACCCCTACGCGTTCAATCCGGACAATCCCACCACCTACAACCGTTCGACCTCCACGACGGTCTACGACTCGCTCGGCAATCCGATGGCTGCGGAAATCTATTATGTCCGCACATCGAGCTCGAATTCGTCCTCGACCACGAACGACTGGAACGTCCACGTCATCGTCGACGGTACGGAACTCACACCGTCGTCCGGCCCTTCGCCTATGCAAATGCGCTTCGACAATTTCGGTCAGCTCATTTCTCCGACCACAGGCGTGGGCTTCGATCCGCTGAACATCCCCGGCGGCGATCCGCTGCTCATCTCGCTCGATCACGGTACGTCGACGACGCAGTATTCGGACCCGTTCTCGATCGTGTCGATGACGCAGGACGGTTATCCGTCGGGCCGTCTCGACAGCGTTACCGTCGACAACAACGGCGTGGTGCGCGCCAGCTTCACCAACGGTCAGACGCAGGCGCTCGGCAAGATCGCGGTCGCGACCTTCGCCAACGCCAACGGCCTCAAGCAGACGGGCGACGCGCATTACACGTCAACCGGCATTTCCGGCGAACCGATCCTCGGCGAGGCGGGATCGAGCGGTGTCGGCACGATCCGTTCGGGCGCGCTTGAAATGGCGAACGTCGATATCACCGAGGAACTCGTCAACCTCATCACCGCGCAGCGCAACTTCCAGGCGAATGCGAAGGCGATCGAAACCGATAGCGCGATGACGAGCGCCATCATCAACATCCGCAGCTAAGCGGATTTGAGCTGACCGGAACCGACCATGGACCGTCTCGTCTATACCGCCCTCTCCGGCCTGCGCAGCGCCATGGCCGCGCAGGACGTGACGGCGCACAATATCGCCAACGCGAGCACGATCGGCTTCAAGCGCGACGTCAGCGAAGCGCAGAGCCGCCATCTCGTTGGCGGCCAGAGCTTCGCGAGCCGCATCCAGGCGGCCGAAGGCACGCTGGCGTCCGACCAGGCGCCCGGCACGGTCAACCAGACCGGCCGCGCGCTCGACGTGGCGATGCTGGGCGAATCGATGATGGCGGTTCAGGCACCGGACGGCACCGAAGTCTACACCCGGCGCGGCGATCTCCGCATCAGCCCCACGGGTATCCTTGAAACCGGCGACGGCCTCGTCGTCGTCGGACAAGGCGGGCCGATCACGGTGCCGCCGGCCAATACGGTCGAGATCGGCGCCGACGGCACGGTGAGCATTCGCCCGCAGGGCGGGCAGCTCAACGAGATGAGCGAAGTTGGCCGCATCAAGCTGGTAACGCCGCAGCCGGACGAGCTGGAAAAGGGCCTCGACAATCTGATGCGCGCGGCGGGCGGCGGACAGCTCGCGCAGGACGATACCGCACGCCTCCAGACCGGCGGGCTTGAAGGTTCGAACGTCAACATGATGGCCTCGATGGTCGACATGATCGAGCAGGCGCGCGCCTACGAGGTGCAGGTGCAGCTCGTCACCAGCGTCCGCGACATGGACATGAGCAGCACGTCGCTGCTGCGTCTGGAATAGCAAGGAAGGAGTCCGGCATATGAGCTCGGCACTGCACACGGCAAGGAGCGGCCTCGACGCGCAGGACATGCGCATGAGGGTCATCTCCAACAACCTCGCCAACGTGAACACCACGGGCTTCAAGCGCGACCGCGCGGAATTCCAGAGCCTGATGTACCAGAACTACCGGCAGGCGGGCGCCAACAGCGAGCAATCGACGCAGTATGCGACCGGCCTCAACATCGGCACGGGCGTGCGCATCGTCGGCACCGAGCGTATCAATACGCAGGGCTCGATGCAGTCGACCGACAACCCGA
The DNA here is from genome assembly GCA_016793845.1 of Sphingosinicella sp. GTDB lineage: Bacteria > Pseudomonadota > Alphaproteobacteria > Sphingomonadales > Sphingomonadaceae > Sphingosinicella > Sphingosinicella xenopeptidilytica. The sequence continues at coordinate 22,968 of JAEULI010000139.1, read as the reverse complement.
CCGACATGGCGATCAACGGCTCCGGCTATTTCCAGGTGCTGAAGCCCGACGGCACGATCACCTACACGCGCGACGGCTCGTTCACGGTGAGCAGCGAGGGCCTGCTCGTCACCAACGACGGCTACCCGCTGCAGCCCGACATCACGATCCCTGAAGGCGCCCGGTCGCTGACGATCGGCAAGGATGGCACGGTCAGCATCGTCAATGCCGGCGACTCCTCGCCGAGCCAGATCGGTCAGATCCAGGTCGCGAACTTCCTGAACCCGGCTGGCCTTCAGCCGCTCGGCGACAATCTGTTCGCCGAAACCGCCGCGAGCGGCGCGCCGATCGTGGGAACGCCGGGCGTCGATGGTCTCGGCGAGATCAACCAGAACATGCTCGAAACCTCGAACGTCAACATGGTCGAGGAAATGGTCAACATGATCGAGACGCAGCGCGCCTACGAGGTGAACTCGAAGGTGATCTCCACGGTCGACGGGATGATGCAGTATGTCACGCAGAACCTTTAAGGTTGCAGCCCTCTCGCTGCTCGCGGCGACCGCCGCGTGCGCAGCGCCCTACGAGCGCCCGATGGCGGAGTTCGCACCCTCGCACGCCCCGGCGCCGACCGCGCCCGTGCAGGCAACGGGCGCCATCTACCAGGCCGGGCGTTTCGCCAGCCTCGTCGAAGACAATCGCGCCCGGCGCGTGGGTGATGTGCTGACGATCGTGCTCGTCGAGAAGACGCAGGCCGCGAAGTCGGTATCGAGCGCGAGCTCGCGCAACAGCGACATGTCGCTCACGCTCCCCGATGCGAAACCCTTCTCGTGGGTGCCGGACGGGCTGCTTTCGGGCGGCAGCGGCCAGACCTTCGCGGGACAGGGTTCCGCCGCACAGTCGAACCAGCTGACCGGCGAGATGACCGTCACCGTGGCGCAGGTCTACACCAACGGCACGATGCTCGTGCGCGGCCAGAAACTCATCAAGCTCAACCGCGGCGAGGAGTATCTGCAGATTTCCGGCATCGTGCGCCCGCAGGACGTGACGCCGGAAAACCGCGTCGCCTCCACGCGCGTCGCCGACGCCCGCATCGCCTACTCCGGCACCGGCGAACTCGCGCAGCAGACCCGCATGGGCTGGCTGCAGCGCTTCTTCACCGCAATTACACCCTTCTAGGTCCAAAGGACTCGCCATGCGCCTTCGCCGCTTCCTCATCGCTCTCGTCCTCGCCTGCGGATTTGCCGCACCGGCGGCGGCGGAGCGCGTCAAGGATCTCGGCGATTTCGCCGGCATCCGGTCGAACCAGCTCGTCGGCTACGGCATCGTCGTGGGTTTGAACGGCACCGGTGACGACAATCTCGAATACACGATCCAGAGCATGAGGAGCGCCATCGCGCGCTTCGGCGTCGTCATCCCGCCGGGGGTGAAGGCCAGCCTCAAGAACGCCGCGGCCGTGATGGTGACGGCGGATCTGCCGCCCTTCGCGAAGCCCGGCCAGAAGATCGACGTGACCGTCTCGGCGATCGGCAAGGCGAAGTCGCTTCGCGGCGGCAACCTGCTTCTGACTCCGCTCGTCGGTGCGGACGGCGAGGTCTACGCGATGTCGCAGGGCAGCCTTGCCGTCGGCGGTCTCGGCGTCGAGGGGCAGGACGGATCGAAGGTGACGGTGAACGTCCCCTCCACCGGCCGCATCCCGCAGGGCGCCTCGGTCGAGCGCATGGTCGACACGCCGTTCGCGACCTCGCCGAGCCTCGTGCTCAACCTCCGCGAGGCTGATTTCACGACGACGCAGCGCGTCGCCGACGCCATCAACAAAACGCTCGGCGGCGGCACCGCCTCGCCCATCGACGCGGTCTCCATCGAGGTCACCGCGCCGATGCAGGCGGACCAGCGCATCAGCCTCGTCTCGATCATCGAAAACATCGAGGTGCAGCCCGCCGCCCCCGCCGCGCGCGTGGTCGTCAATTCGCGCACCGGCACAGTGGTGATCGGCGCGAACGTCCGCGTCTCGCCCGCCGCCGTCAGCCACGGCAGTATGGTGGTGAAGGTGACGGAGAACCCGCAGGTGAGCCAGCCGGGCGCCTTCTCGCGCGGCCAGACGACAGTGACGCCCGACAGCGGCATCGAGGTCGAGCAGGGCGGCGCGCACATGTTCCTGTTCAATCCCGGCGTCGCGCTCGACGACATCGTGAAGTCGGTGAACGCGCTCGGCGCGACCCCGTCGGACCTCGTCGCCATCCTCGAGGCCTTGAAGCAGGCGGGCGCGCTCAAGGCGGAGCTGATCGTGATATGACGACGATAAACGGCCTTCAGAACGGCGGAACCGCGGCTGTCGACAGCAGCCGCAAGAACACCGATGCGAACCTCGACAAGGCCGCGCAGCAGTTCGAGGCCGTGTTCGTGAACCTGATGCTGAAGCAGGCGCGGCAGGCCGTGCCCGATGGCGGCCTCTTCCAGAGCGAGGGTCTGAAGACCTTCCGCGAAATGCAGGACCGCGAGCTTGCAGGCACGCTCGCGAAGCACAGCCCGCTCGGCATCGCCGAGGCGCTGAAGACCTTTCTCGCGCGTGGCCAGCAAACCGCGGCTCCCGCGACAAACGAAGGCGAAGCGAAATGAGCGACCTCCTCGGCCTCGGCGCATCCGGCGTCCGCGCCTACCAGACCGCGCTCGACATCGTCGGCGAGAACATCGCCAATGCGAACGTGCCCGGCTATGCGCGGCGTACCGCCGTCGTCACGGAGAACCCCTCCGCCGGCGGCGGCTTCCCGCTGATCCGGCAGACCACAGCGGGAAGCGGCGTCAACGTCAGCGGTGTCGCCCGTGCCTATGACGCCTTCCTCACCAGCGATGCACGCACAGCGTCCGGCGACTACGCCCGCGCGCAGACGCGGCAATACTGGCTGAGCGAGATCCAGTCGTTCCTCAACACCGATTCGCAGGGCCTCTCCGGCAGGCTGACGTCGTTCTACAACGCCGCTCAGGACATCTCCACCGATCCCACCTCGCTCTCCGCGCGCGATGCCTTCCTGTCGGCCGCCGGCGAAGTCGCCGCGCAGTTCCGCAGCCTCGCGCAATCGTTCGATGCGACACGCACGGGCATCAAGCAGGATGTCGACCAGACCGTCGATCGCATCAACGACCTCACCAGCGCGCTTTCGACGCTGAACGGAACCATCCGCCGCACCGCGGGCGGCACGTCCGCCTCCGCGAGCCTCGAAGATGAGCGCGACCGCCTGCTGAACGAGCTGGCGTCGCTCACCAAGATCGACGTCACCACCCGCGGCGACGGCACGGTCGATGTGCGCCTCGACAATTCGAACGGCCCCATGCTGCTCGATCAGATGGGCGCGAAGCTGCTCGGCGCCACAGAGGCGAACGGCAAGATCCGGCTGACGCTCGATCCGTTCGGGAGCAGCGGCACCATTCCGGTGCCGGGCAGCGGCGTGCTCGCCGGGCTTTCCGATGCCTACACGCAGAACAGCACCAGCATGGCGGCGATCGATACGCTCGCCCAGCAGTTCGTCACCAGCGTCAACGCCGCACATCGGCAGGGCGTCGATCTGAACGGTGTCGCCGGCGGCGATCTGTTCGCGGCGAGTTCACTCGTGGCGACGCCGTCGCGGACCAACACCGGGCAGGCGACGCTCGACCTTCAGGTGACCGACGAGTCGCTCGTCTTCGCCGGGGGCTATGAGCTCTGGTACGACGGCGGCACCAGCCAGTGGACGCTCTCGCGCGCCGATGGCAGCGCCTCCATAACCGGCAGCGGCGCGCTCGATCTCGATGGCATCCACCTCGAACTCGGCGGCGCACCCAAGGGCGGCGACTGGTTTCAGATCGAAGGCGTCTCGGGTGCTGCGGGTATGCGCGTTCTCGTGGAGGACGGCGCGAACGTTGCGGCGGCAGCGCCGTGGGCGGCCGATATTTCTGCGGCCAACCAGGGCACGGGCACGGTTTCGGTGCGCAGCAACCCGGCCGCCGCCACGATCCCCGCGCCGGTGCCGACGAGTTTCACGGTCCGCATGGGCGCGGGCAGCACCTACGAGATCATCGACACGGCTGACACCGGCGTTCCGCCCACCGTGCTTGCGAGCGGGGCCTATGTGCCGGGCGCATGGATTCCGGTGAACGGTTTCGACGTGCAGCTTTCGGGCACGATTGCGGAGGGCGACAGCTTCGTCGTCGCACCGACGGCGGCAGGCATGGCCGACAACGCCAACATGCTGCGCATGGTCGATACAAGGCTCGGCAATCCCGGCTTCGAGGGCCGCTTCGCTCGTGAAGTGACGCGGGTTGCGACGAACCTCAACGATACGAAAGCGCTGGCATCGGCAACGCTCGCCGTGCGCGACAAGGCGCTGGAAGCGCGCGACGCGGCATCCGCCGTCAATCTCGACGAGGAAGCCGCCGATCTCATCCGTTTCCAGCAGGCCTATCAGGCCTCTGCGAAGATCATCGCGGCCGCCCGCGAGATCTTCCAGACCATTATCGACATCCGCTAAGCTTCCCCGAGGAACCGCAAAATGCGCGTCGGCACCTTCCAGTCCTTCCAGTCACAGATGAGCCGCATGGGCTCGCTGCAATCGACCCTCGCACAGCTCGAGGCGCAGATCGCGTCGGGCAAGCGCATCCTCGATCCATCGGACGATCCGCTGGGGTCGAGCCGCGTCGCGGACCTGCAGCGCAGCATCGATAACAACCAGCAGTTCATCCGCAATATGGATGCGATCACTACGCAGCTTTCGTTTGCCGACAGCGCCGTGGACGCCATGTCGAACCAGATGGTGCGCGCGAAGGAACTCGCCGTGCAGGCCGCGAACGGCACGCTGACCGACGCCGATCGGAAGGTGATCAGCACCGAGCTCGGGCAGATCATCGATCAGATGCTGTCGCTTTCGAACAGCCGCGATGCAGCCGGAAATTATTTGTTTTCAGGTGCTTCCGTCGGCACGGCACCCTTTGCGCGCGACGCGACCGGTGCCATCGTGTGGCAGGGCAGCGGCGACGCGCCGAAGGTGCCGATCAGCGCCGACGTTGCCGTCTCGACCGGCGCGAACGGCCTCTCAATGCTTTCAATCGAAACGAGCGGCGGACGCCAGACGATCCTCGCCTCGCTCACGGAATTCAAGGCGCTGCTCGACGACCCCAGCGTCGATGCCGCGGCCTTCACGGCAGGCATGGAGAAGGCGCTCAGCGACACGACGGCAGGCATCGATCGCCTTGCCGATCAGCGCGCCACCTTCGGCTCGCGCATGGCGCAGGTGGATACGGAGACCGACCGTCTGAAGGCGCTGGAAACCACGATGACGACCGCGAAGAGCAATCTCGAAAGCCTCGACGTCGCCGCGGCCATCGTCCAGCTCAAAAGCGCGATGACGTTGCTCGACGCCTCGCAGCAGAGCTTCGCCCAGATCAAGAAACTGTCGCTCTTCAGCTACTTGTAACGCTGTGCTGCGTCGCAACAAATCTGTGTACGGGGAAGCCTTTCTCAACCTTTGGGTGCCTAAATGGCCGTCAACTGAGGTCGTTAAGCAAGATGGACAGACGGCATCGCGAGAATCCGGGCGAGGCCCGGTGATGCCGCCAGGCAATGGAGTTGTGCGTTAGATGTTCGCTGCGATCGGCCTTATTGTCCTTTTCGCGATGGTCTTCGGTGGTTTCGCCATCACCGGCGGCAATCTCGAGCCGGTCATGCACGCGATTCCGCACGAGATGCTCATCATCGGCGGCGCGGCGGCGGGTTCGCTGCTGCTCGGCAACAGCTTCGCCATCCTGAAGCAGGTCGGCGGCGGCATCGGCAAGATCTTCAAGGGCCCGACCTACAACAGGAAGGACTATCTCGACGCGATCTTCCTCGCTTCCAAGCTGATGAAGACCATGAAGACCGACGGCCCGGTCGCCATGGAAGCCCACATCGAGGATCCGAAATCCAGCAGCATCTTCAACGAGTACCCAAAGCTGCTGAAAGACCATTTCCTCATCGATTTCATGGCGGACGCCATCCGTCTCGTCGTCGTCTCCTCGGGCACGCTCAACGTGCACGCGGTCGAGGAGATCATGGACAATGCGATGAAGACGCATCACCACGCCGCGATGAAGCCGGTGAAGGTGCTGCAATCCACCGGTGACGCCCTCCCGGCGCTCGGCATCGTCGCGGCCGTGCTCGGCGTCGTGAAGACCATGGGCTCGATCGACCAGCCGCCCGCCGTTCTCGGCGGCATGATCGGCTCGGCGCTCGTCGGCACCTTCCTCGGCGTGCTCCTCGCCTACGGCATCGTCTCGCCGATGGCGAACCGGCTGGAGCAGATCCTCGAGGAAGACGGCGAAATCTACCACGTCGCCAAGGCGATCATCATTTCCTCGCTGCACGGCAATGCGCCCGCCATGGTCATCGAGGCCGCGCGCACCAGCATCAGCAGCAAGAACCAGCCCGGCTTCGCCGAGGTGTTTGACGGGCTGCGCGGCCGATGAGCGCCGAGCCGATCAAGCCGCTCGTCGCCGAAGCGGAAGTCCCGCCGCCGATCATCATCAAGAAGATCACCATCGAAGCCCACGGCGGCCATCACGGCGGCGCGTGGAAAGTGGCTTACGCCGACTTCGTGACCGCGATGATGGCGTTCTTCCTGCTGCTGTGGATCGTCGGCGCAACCAACGAGGATCAGCGCAAGGGCATCGCCGACTATTTCTCACCGACGCTCGTCCAGCACACCAAGGCGGGCGGATCGAACGGCGTGATGGGTGGCCGCGCCATGTTGGCGCCCGACGGCAACGCGCCGAACGCCGTGCCGAAGGGCACGCAGCGGCTGATGCCCGTCACCAGCTTCTCGCGCGTGACACCGCCGACGCCGGAGGAACGCGCAGCAGCCGATCAGTTGCAGCGCGAAGACGTGAAACGCTTCGAAGCCGCGGCCGAAGCGCTTGAAAAGCGCATGGCGAGCGACAAGAATCTCGCGCAGCTGCGTGACCAGCTGCGGCTGTCGGTGACGCAGGAAGGCCTGCGCATCGATATCCTCGACGAGGCTGACTTCGCGATGTTTTCCGTCGGCACCAACCGGCTTTCGCCGCAGGCGCAGGACCTTGTCCGCGCCGTCGCCACGGCCGTGCAGACGATGCCGAACCCGATCGCCATGCGCGGCCACACCGACAGCCTACCCTACGCCGGCGGCTCGCTCGGCGGACCGGCGGGCGGTATGAACAACTGGGTGCTCTCCGCGCAGCGCGCCGAAACGACGCGCGCCGCGCTCGCCGCTGCCGGCGTCGATCCGACACGCTTCTCGCGCCTTGAAGGTGTCGCCGACCGGGAGCCCTTCAACAAGGCCAACCCCTACGATCCGCGCAACCGGCGCATCAGTGTCACGCTGCTCTATCGCACGCCGATGGGCCCCGGAACCGCTGACCAGCCTCCCGCCGAATAAGACGGGTTGATCGGCGCGGCAGGTGCGTGCATATGCACGCATTATGTCTTCACCCTGTGTGTGCACACGCCTGCGCCGCGCCGCCCGCGCCGCGAACACGCTCTACGACACCGCGCTGGCGCCGGCCGGCCTCACGACGCCGCAGTTCGCGCTGTTGCGCACGCTGGCGCGCACGGGTGCCTGCTCGCTGACGGCGTTCGGCGCCGCCACGGGCCACGACCGCACCACGCTGAACCGCACCGTCGGCGCGCTCGAGCGCGAAGGCCTCGTGCAATCCTGCGCCGGCACCGACAAGCGCCAGCGCATGGTTTCGCTGACGGATACAGGCCGCGCCGCGATCGACCGCGCAACGCCGCTCTGGGAGCAGGCGCAGGCCGAGATGGCACAGCAGGTCGACACCGGAACGCTGTTCGCACTGCTCGACCGCGTCGAAGCCGGAGTGCGCCCATGAAGCGCCCCGCCGTCGTCATCGCCTGCGGCGCACTGATCGTCACGCTTGCCATGGGTGTGCGGCAGACCTTCGGGCTGTTCCTTCCCGAGATGAGCGCCGCACTCGATATCGGGCGCGGCACGTTCGGGCTCGCGCTCGCCATCCAGAACCTGCTGTTCGGCCTCGCGCAGCCGTTCGTCGGCGCGATTGCCGACCGCCACGGCGCCGGGCGCGTCGTCGCTTTCGGCGCCATTCTCTACGCCCTCGGCCTCATCGGCGCAGCGATGGCATCGAGCGCATTCAGCCTTCACATCACGTTCGGCGTGATCGTCGGCATGGCGCAGTCCGCCACGACGTTCGTCGTCGTCCTCGGCGCGGTCGGCCGCGTCGTGCCGGAAGCGCAGCGCTCACTTGCCTTCGGAATCGTCACGGCGGGCGGATCGCTCGGCCAGTTCCTCATCGTGCCCGCCGGGCAGATGCTGCTCGCCGACTTCGGCTACCAGATCGCGCTCATGGTTCTCGCCGGCACCGTCGCCGTCGCCGCGGCGCTCTCCGTGGGCGTCGCCGGAAAGCCGCAGCCGATCCGGAGCGATCAACCGATCGGAAATGCTCTCGCCGAGGCCATCTCAAACCGCAGCTTCCAGCTGCTCACCGCAGGTTTCTTCGTCTGCGGCTTCCACATCGCCTTCATCGCCACGCATTTCCCGGCCTACCTCGCCGACAAGGGCCTCGGCACCGCGATCGGCGGGACGGTGCTGGCGCTCGTCGGCCTGTTCAACATCTTCGGCTCGTACATCTTCGGCCTGTGGGGCGATCACGCGCCCAAGAAGCTGCTGCTGAGCGGGCTCTATGCGACCCGGGGCCTCATCATCATCGTCTACCTGCTGCTGCCCGTTTCAACGCTCTCGTCGCTGGTTTTCGCCGCAGCGATGGGCTTCCTGTGGCTCGGCACGGTGCCGCTGACGAGCGGCCTCATCGGGCAGATCTTCGGCGTACGCTATCTCTCGATGCTCTACGGAATCGTCTTCCTCAGCCATCAGGTGGGCAGCTTCTTCGGCGCGTGGATGGCGGGCGTGCTCTACGACATCACCGGCAATTATGATGCGGCGTGGGGCGCCTCGATTGCGCTCGCGGTGATCGCCGCGCTGCTGCACTTGCCGATCCGCGCCGTTCCCGTCGCGCGGCTGCAGGCCGCATGAGCCGCCGCGCGCATCTTCTCGTCGTGGCGCTCGGCCTGCTGGCCGCGGCGGCCGGCTGGGCTCTGTGGGACCGCGAGGGCGCCATGCTCTGGCTCGCCGGGTTTGCAAGCCTGTGCGGCTGAGCCGCTTGCATCCGCGCGCAAACCCGGCTAGCAGCACAGCGTCATCTGGGGAGTAGCCAGCCGCCGACAAGGCGGGCCTTCGCGTCAACATACTTGGTCGAGAGACCATGGTGCGAGGGGAACGGGACCACCGTTCGGGCGAGACCAATGACGTCGCTTCCCTGTCCGGTCGGGCGGGGGAGGCGATGTCGTTGGATTCGCGTACTGCCCGACCCGGAGATATTCCTTGGAAGCCCTGTTCGTTTCGACCGTCGTGGTCGCGCTCGCCGAGATCGGCGACAAGACCCAGTTGCTCGCCATCGTCCTCGCCGCCCGCTTCAAGCGCCCGATGCCGATCATCGCGGGCATCTTCGCCGCCACGATCGCCAACCATTTCCTCGCCGCACTCGTCGGCAGTCAGGTCGCCTCGATCCTTGAAGGCCAATGGTTCCGCTACGCCGTCGGCGCCTCGTTCATCGCCATGGCGCTCTGGACGCTGATCCCCGACAAGCTCGACGACGTGGAAGACAAGCCCGCCCGCTTCGGGGCGTTCCTCACCACGCTCATCGCCTTCTTCCTCGTCGAGATGGGCGACAAGACGCAGATCGCCACGGTCGCGCTCGGCGCGCGTTTCGAAAACGTGATCGCGGTGACGATGGGCACGACGCTCGGCATGATGATCGCGAACGTCCCCGCCGTATTCCTTGGCGATGCCCTCATCCGCCGCGTGCCGATGCGCGCCGTTCACATCACCGCCGCGCTGCTGTTTCTCGCGATCGGCCTCTGGGTGGTCGCGCAGACCGCCGGCTGGGTGTGAGGCCCGGCATCGTCAAGGAAGCACTGGACAATCCGGGCGGCAACGCGCATCGCTTCGGCCCATGACCGGTACGCCCAAGGCGCGCCCAGCGCGCCGTCTCACCCGTGAGGACTGGATCGCAAGCGCCCGCAAGACGCTTGTCGACCGCGGTGTCGACGATGTGAAGGTCGATCGGCTGGCGAAGCAGATGCGCGTGACGCGCGGCAGCTTCTACTGGCATTTCCAGCACCGCAAAGACCTTCTGGATGCGCTGCTGACCGACTGGGAAGCCCGCAACTATTTCGAGATCGCGCAGATCCGCGCGCGCTGGGCGAAGACCGCGCCGGATCTCACCGAGGTCGTTGCGAGCTGGCTGGATGCGGACCCCGCCTTCCCGTCCTTCGATGTTGCCGTGCGCGCATGGGCACGCAAAAGCACCGACGTGGCCGAAGCGGTCGAGCGCGCAGATGCCGCATGGATCGGGCTGCTGCAGGAGCTGTTCCAGAAGAGCGGCTACGACAGCGACGAAAGCCTCGTCCGCGCGCGCATCACGCACTTCCACCAGATCGGCTATTACGCCCTCGGTTTCCGTGAGCCCCATGCCGAGCGGCTTCGTCTGGTCCCGCTCTACTACCGCGTGCTGACCGGCCGCGAGCCGACGGCCAATCTGCTGAAGACACTCGGCGATCTCGTCAGCGCGCCCGCCGCCAAGCGTGCGGGCCGCAAGGCCGCCGGCTAACCCAAGTCCAGTGCAATGCTGTATCTTCGTTCCGAAAGCCTGAGCTTTCGGAGGCACCGTTCATTTGCTTTCCATGCATTTCGCAGGATTGATTCCAAACAGAAGTGTATGTATCTCTGACGCCGTGATGGGAAGCAAGCGGGGAGCGACGGGCAGGTGACACGATATTCGGCGTGGTCGCTGCTGCGCGCGGGCCTTTCCGGCCAGCGGACGTGGACGCCCGCGTGGCGCGACGCGAAACCCAAAAAAAGCTACGAGGCCGTCATCATCGGCGGCGGCGGGCATGGCCTCGCGACCGCGTATTATCTCGCGAGCAAGCACGGCCTTCGCGACATCGCCGTGCTGGAGCGCGGCTGGATCGGCGGCGGCAACACGGGGCGAAACACCACCGTGATCCGCTCCAATTATTTCTTCCCGGAAAGCACGCGCTTCTACGATTTCTCGCTGTCGCTCTACGAAGACCTGTCGCGCGAACTCAATTACAATATCATGTTCTCGCGGCGGGGCATGTGGAGCTTCGCGCACGACCGGCACGGCGTTGAGATGCTGCGCCGCTCGGCGAACGCGATGCGGCTGAACGGTGCCGACGCCGAATATCATGAGGCGGACGAGGTGTTCCGCCGCATCCCCGGCCTCAATCCCTCGCCGCGCTTCCCGATCCTCGCCGGTCTGCTGCAGCCGCGCGGCGGCACCGCCCGCCACGATGCCGTGGCATGGGGCTATGCGCGCGCCGCCGACAGCCTCGGCGTCGACATCATCCAGAACTGCGAAGTCACCGGCTTCGACATTCGCGATGGTCGCATCCGGGGCCTCGAGACCTCGCTCGGCGATATCGCCGTAGAGCGCGTCGGCCTCGCGGTCGCGGGCCACAGCAGCGTGATGGCAGCGCGCGCGGGCTTCCGCCTGCCGATCGTTTCCTACGCGCTGCAGGCGTTCGTGTCGGAACCGATGAAGCCGGTGCTCGATACCGTCGTGCTCGCGCCTTCCACCGGCACCTACCTCAGCCAGTCAGACAAGGGCGAAATCGTGGTGGGGAGCGCGCTCGATCTGTTCCCGTCCTACGCGCAGCGCGGCAGCCTGCCCGTGCTTGAACATACGGCAGCGGGTCTTATCGACCTGTTCCCGCACTTCTCGCGCGTCCGCCTGCTCCGGCAGTGGGCAGGCATCGTCGATGTCGTCCAGGATTCGACACCGATCCTTGGCGAAAGCCCGGTGAAGGGACTGTACCTCAATTGCGGATGGGGCACCGGCGGCTTCAAGGCGATCCCCGGCGGCGGCTTCTGCTTTGCCCACAACATCGCGACCGGCGAGGCGCACCCGCTTGCCGCCGCCTTCTCACTCGACCGTTTCCGGACCGGCGCGCTCATCGATGAAGCCGCCGCCTCCGGCATTGCGCATTGAGGTCACCATGCTGCTGATCGATTGTCCCTGGTGTGGTCCCCGCGCTGAAAGCGAATTCCGCTGCGGTGGCGAAAGCCCGATCGTTCGCCCCGCCGACCCGGCAGCGACCGACGATACGACGTGGGCGGACTACATGTTCTTCCGCGATAACGTGAAGGGTCTCGGCTTCGAACGCTGGCACCACCGCTACGGCTGCGGCCTCTGGTTCAACATCGCGCGCGATACCGTCTCGCACCGCATCCTCGCCGTCTACGGCATCACCGATCCCCGCCCGGCGCTGGAGGGCGAGGCATGAGCGGCTACCGGCTCGACCACGGCGGTGACATAGACCGCACACGGCCCCTCACCTTCCACTGGGAAGGCAAAAGCTATTCGGGATTCTCAGGCGACACGCTCGCCTCCGCCCTGCTCGCCAGCGGCGTCCGCATGGTCGGGCGCAGCTTCAAATATCACCGCCCGCGCGGCCTCATCGGTGCGGGGCTCGACGAGCCGAATGCCATCGTCCAGCTCGAACAGGGCGCGCAGACGATCCCGAACCTCAAGGCGCCCTACGTGGAGCTTTACGAGGGGCTGAGCGCGGACCCGGTGAACGCATGGCCGAGCCTCGGCTTCGATCTGCTCGCGGTGAACGGCCTCTTGAAGCGCTTCATCCCGGCCGCGTTCTACTACAAGACCTTCATGTGGCCGGATTGGCTGCTGTTCGAGCCCGCGATCCGCAAGGCCGCCGGTCTTGGCACCTCTCCCGCGCTGCCCGATCCGGATGTCTACGCGCAGACCTCGGCCCACACGGACGTTCTGGTTGTCGGCGGCGGCATCGCCGGGCTTTCGGCGGCGCTGTACGCGGCACAGGCCGGAAAAACCGTAATGCTGGTCACCGGCGGCGCGCATTGGGGCGGCAGGCTCGCCGGAACCAGCGACACGATCGAAGGGAAGCCCGCACGCGTCTGGATCGAAGATACGCTCCGCACCCTCGCCGCCATGCCCAACGTCACGCTGAAAGCACGAACGCTCGCGACCGGCCATTACGACCACGGCATGGTCTCGCTCTGCGAACGCCTGACCGACCACCTGCCGCTGGAGCAGCGCAGCGGCCCGCGGCAGCGGCTGTGGCGGGTTCGTGCCGATGACCTGATCCTTGCGAGCGGCGCCATCGAACGCCCGCTCGTGTTCCGGGGCAACGACCGCCCCGGCGTGATGCTCGCGGGCGCCGCGCGCGCCTATCTGCATCGCTACGGCGTCATCGCCGGACGGCAGGTCGTGGTCGCGACCAACAACGACAGCGCGTGGCAGGCAGCGTTCGATCTGGCCGAGGCAGGCGCGCGTCTGGTTGCCATCGTCGATGCACGCAACGATCCGTCCGCCGCGCTTCTTGATCGCGCGCGCAGCCTCGGCATCCCGGTTCACACCGGCATGGCCCCCGCCGCAGCACGCGGCGGCCGGTCGCTGCGCGGCGTGCGGATCGGGCGGGTATCGCGCGAAGGACGTATCGAGGGCGCCACGCAGACGCTGCGCTGCGACACGCTGCTCGTCTCGGGCGGCTGGAATCCCGCCGTACACCTCCACTCGCACGGTGCCGGCCGGTTGACGCTCGACACCAACCTTCAAAGCTTCACGCCCATAGCCGCAGCAGGACATCGCAGCGTCGGCGGCGCAGCGGGTGATTTCGCACCCGCCGCGCCGATCCCGGCGCTTTGGTCGATTTCCGAAACCGGAGAGCCCGATCCCGAAGCGTGGGTCGATTTCCAGAACGATGTGACCGCTGGAGATATCGCGCTCGCCGCGCGCGAGAACTTCCGCTCGGTCGAGCATCTGAAGCGTTACACGACGCTCGGCATGGCCTCCGATCAGGGCAAGACCTCGAACGTGAGCGGCATCGGCATCCTCGGCACGCTGCTGGACAGGCCGATGCAGGCAATCGGCACCACGAAATTCCGCCCGCCCTACGACCCGACGCCGTTCGGCGTGTTCGCCGGGCACCGTGTCGGCGAAGGCCTGCGCCCGCGCCGTCGCCTCGCGTTCCACGATTGGCACAGCGAGAACGGCGCATCGCTCGACGAATACGGCGGCTGGATGCGCCCCGCCGCCTACCCGCGCGCGGGTGAGAGCGAGGAGGACGCCGTCCGCCGAGAGGTTCTGGCCGTGCGCGCGGGTGTCGGCCTCTTCGAAGCCTCCCCGCTCGGCAAGATCGAAGTGAAGGGTCCGGACGCCGCCGCCTTCCTCGATCGCATGTACGTGAACACGATCAGCACGCTGAATGTGGGCCGCTGCCGCTATGCGATCATGCTCACCGAAAACGGCACGGTGTTCGACGACGGTGTCGTCACGCGGCTCGGAGAGGATCACTTCCTCGTCGGCACGACGAGCGGGCACGCCGGCGCAATCGCGGAAGCGCTCCGCGAATGGCTGCAATGCGAATGGACGACGATGCAGGTGCTCGTCGAGGACGTCACCACCTGCTGGGCGGTCGCCAACATCGCCGGGCCGAAGGCGCGCGACGTGCTCGCCGCGCTGGAGCCGGACGTCGACATTTCGGGCGCCGCCTTCCCGCACATGAGCGCCCGCACGGGGCATGTCTGCGGCCTCCCCGCACGTATCGCGCGCGTCAGCTTCACGGGCGAGCTTTCGTATGAAATCGCCGTGCCGTGGCGGGATGCCGGGGCATTGTGGACGGCACTGGTCGAAGCCGGCGCGCCCTACGGTTTGACCCCGTTCGGCGTCGAGGCGCTGATGACGATGCGCATCGAGAAGGGCTTCCTGCATGTCGGCTCGGACACCGACGGCGCCACGCTGCCGCAGGACATTGGCTTCGGTGGGATCATGCGAAAGAAGACGCAGGATTTCGTCGGCCGCCGCTCATCGCTCCGATCCGACGGGCTCAGGGCCGACAGGCGCAGTCTCGTCGGGCTCGAAGTGACGGACGGCAACCCGGCCCCGCTCACCACCGGCGCGCACGTGCTACCCGCCACGGCCGCCGCGCCGCAGCCCGGCGAGGGCTGGGTCACGTCGAGCACATGGTCGCCGACGCTGGAGGCGCCGCTCGCGCTCGCGCTCGTCGAACGCGGGCAGGACCGGATGGGCGACACCGTGCGCGTCTGGGATCTCGGCACGTGGCGCGAGGCGCGCATCACCGGCCTCTGCCGCTATGACCCCGAAGGAGCCCGGCTCGATGCCTGACCCCCTGATGCCGGATTGGTGCCGTATCGACGCGGACCTCGCCGTCGCCAAGATCCAGATCACGGGCGCCGACGACGCGCCGCAGCGGCTCGTCGCGGCGCTCGGCGTCGGCGCGCCCGATCCGAACCGCTTCACCGGCAACGGCGATATCGCGCTCTCAGCGGTCGCGCCGGGCGAGTGGCTGCTCACGGGCACGGCAGACGGCGTGGCGACGGCACTGAACCGCGCCGAGACCGCGTTTCCGAACGAACCGATCCTCGCGCTCGATCTTACACATGGGCGTATCGCGCTGCGACTGGAAGGACCGCCGGGGCAGGATTGGCTGGCCGCCTTCACGCCGCTCGATCTCCGCTTCCCGGTCGGCGCCGCAGTTCGCACGCGTTTCGGCGACATCGGCGTCTTCATCGCGCGCACGAGCGATACCCCTGCGTTCCTGCTGATCGCCGATCAGAGCTACGCCGGATACCTCCTGCACCTCCTTGGAACCCCTTCATGATCGAACTGAGCCGAACCCGCTGCGTCCTCCGCTTCCGCAGTCCGGATCGAACCGGCATCCTCGCGGGGTTGGCGCCGCTTCTCACCGACAACGGCTGGGACATTCGCGAGGCAGCCATCTACGGCGACCCGGACAGCGCCACCTTCTTCGCGCGCATGGAACTGGCCAGCGACCGCGCCCGCACAGCCGACCTCGCCCAGCACATCGCCCCCGCAGTCGTCGCACTCGGGCTCGATTGGGAAGTCCACGACATCGCCGAACCGATGCCCGTGCTCATCGCCGTCTCGAAGTTCAACCACTGCCTCGTCGATCTCCTACACAAGGTCGAAATCGGCGCCCTCCCCATACGCATCGTCTGCGTCGTCTCGAATCACGAACAGGAACGAAAGCGCGTGGAATGGCACGGCATCCCATACCACCACCTCCCGGTGGACCGCTCGGACAAAGCCGCACAGGAACGGCGCTTCCTCGAGATCATCGCAGAGAGCGGCGCCGAACTCACCGTCCTCGCCCGTTACATGCAGATCCTCTCGGATGACTTCGCAGGCCAGCTCGCCGGCCGCTGCATCAACATCCACCACAGCTTCCTGCCAAGCTTCAAGGGCGCGAAGCCCTACCATCAGGCCAAAGCACGCGGCGTGAAGCTGATCGGCGCCACCGCCCACTACGTCACCGCCGACCTCGACGAAGGTCCCATCATCGAGCAGGACGTCCGCCGCGTGACCCACGCAACCACCGCCGAGGAGATGGTCGCCATCGGCCGCGAGGTCGAAGCCTCCGTGCTCTCCCGCGCCGTCCGCTGGCACGCCGAACACCGCATTCTCGGCAACGGCAGCCAGACGGTGGTGCTGAACTGACAAAACCGACGATTGCGGGCTTGGCAAGACCCCGACACCTCGCCTATATGCCCGCTTTCGTCGATCCAGCGCCTGCCCCAAGCAAGGTGCTACCCGGTGCGGAGAGGTGCCAGAGAGGTCGATTGGGACGGTCTCGAAAACCGTTGTGCGGGCAACCGTACCGTGGGTTCGAATCCCACCCTCTCCGCCACTAGGTCTCTTCTTAAGCGCTCTGAAGACCCCGGAATTCCTCGATTTTCTGCCGATTTCGGCCAGTGTCTTCTCTCATTTGATCCCTTTGGATGCCCCAATCCCATGCTGTACGTAGCATTTGTGGGGCACTCGTGCTGACGGACCTCCAGGTACGGAAAGCAAAGCCCGCCGAGCGGGACTACAAGCTTGCCGATTCCGGCGGGCTTTACCTCTACGTAACGCGCAAGGGCGCAAAGTCCTGGCGGATGAAGTACCGGTTCGCTGACCGGGAAAAGCAGCTGGTGTTCGGCCTCTACCCAGAAGTGACCTTGGATACCACCCGCAAGCTTCGCGATGAGGCAAGACAGCATCTGCGCGACTTCCGAGACCCTGCAGTCGAGAAGCGCAAGCGCAAGCTCGCGGTATCTGCAGCAGCGATGAAGACGTTCGAGAAGCTGGCGCGCACCTGGCACGCACTGGGCGCCGGTGCATGCTCAGGACGTGATCTCCAGCCTTGAGAACGACGCCTTCCCGCACCTCGGCAAACTTCCGATCCCGGCGATCGACAGCCGGGTGATCCTTGCGACTTTGAAGGTCGAAGCGCGCGGTGTGATCGAGACCGCGCGGCGTCTGCGCCAGCGTATCTCGTCGATCTTCTGCTACGCGATCGCCGAAGGCGTTGCCGATCATGATCCCGCCCCCGGCATTGTGAAAGCGATGAAGCCGGTGCCGAAGACAGGCCGGCAGTCCGCGATGCTACAGATTGAAAAGGCATGTGAAGTCTTGCTTGCAGCGGAAGCGTCCGATGCAACGCCGGTGGTGAAGCTCGCCTCGCGGCTGCTTGCGCTGACTGCGGTCAGACCCGGCGTCATCTGTGGGGTCACCTGGGACGAGTTCGAGAACATCGACTGGGAGCATGATGGCATCGGTGGAGAGTCATCTTTGTGGCGTATCCCCTCTGCGCGGATGAAGCTGGTGCTTGCGCGCAAGGACGAGACGGCGTTCGATCATCTGGTGCCGCTCTCCCGGCAGTCGGTTGCTGTGCTGCGCGCCTGCGGACGTTGACCGGGCGGAACCAGCTGGTGTGCCCGTAGCAGCGCCATGCGCATCGGCCAATGAGCGAGAACGCCATTGGCTATCTCTACAACCGTGTCGGCTTCCATGGGCGCCATGTGCCGCATGGCTGGCGCGCGAGCTTCTCGACGATCATGAATGAGGTTGCCGAGCGCAGCGCCCGCGACAGCCGCCAACGCATCCTAGCCGGGCTCGACGCCAAGGTCATCGACCTCATGCTTGCGCACGTCCCTGCAAACGCCGTGGAGAGCGCCTACAATCGCGCGGCGTTCATGGATCGTCGTATCGAGATTGCGCAGAACTGGGCGGACCTGCTGTGCGAGGGGCTCGCTGAGCCTGCCAACCTGCTGGAAGGCAATCGCCGCTAGCGGATCTCAGCGATCCAAGCATCGATCGGTTCGGTCGTCGACGCGCGATACTGATGAGTCCAACGCGATATTTGCCGTTCGATGTAAGCGTTTCCCGGCCCATAATCGGCAAGGCCCACCGCTTCGACATCGACGGTGTGCAACGTAGTAACGGATGCGTTCATGGAATCGAATAATTGGTTTCGATCACCAGCCGAAAAATCAGGCAATCGGGGGTCCCAGAAGACGCGACCCATAACATCTTCCATCAGGTAGATTGCTACCTAGCGCGGCGGCATCGTTGCACAGAGCAATCGGACGAGGTACGGGACGTCAGTTTGGTAGAGCGCGCTCAGCACACGGTATTCACGATCTACGGCCTTATTGTTGAGGCAGCCATCTTAATTTGGTGAGAAACTCATCGGTACGACGCATCGTATCCTCTGCCCACTCTTCGGTCTTCACACCAAGAGACGCGTCTTCCAAACCGATCCAGATTTCCGTGAACCCATGCGGCGCGCCTTCATAGCTTACCACTTCACACTGCGACTTGAGGGCCTCTGCGCGAAGGCAAAACTCCCTGGCAATCTCGATCGGCGTAAGCACGTCAGCCGTGCCCTGAAATATGATTGTCGGGGGCAAACCGCGCTCGATATGCTCAAGTGGCGAATATTCGCGACCGCGGTCGGCGACGGCTTTTCCCTGTAGCAGAGCCAATCTAGCGCGGCTGGCCGGCGAGCCGGTGTCGAGCCCGGGATTGTAGAGAATGAGCGCATTGGGCCGCAGGTCGATCTTCTCGTCGGCCGGGTCGTCGAAGCCGGGGACGAGCGCCGTCGCCGCGGCCAGATGGCCTCCGGCCGAGCTTCCCGCAGCAGCGATCTTCGAGGAATCGACACCGAGTTCGTCGGCATGCCCGCGCACCCAGCGCATGGCTGATTTCGCGTCTGCTATGGAGTCCAGGATGGAAGAACCGTGTCTGCATTTGACGCGATAGTCGACAAGGACCGTCACAACACCGCGCAGAGCTAAATGCGTCGCCTGAGTTTGGAATCTGCGGATATCGCCGAAGATGAATCCACCGCCATAAAAGAAAACAACCGCCGGGGATCTGACTCCCGCCTTTCGCCCTGCGGGCGTAAAGACGTGAAGGCGAAGCTCCGTCTCACCGATCCTCTTATATACGAAGGGCTTCGACCCGTTAATGTGCAGAGCCTGTGGATCGGTCACCTCGCTGGGCAAACATTTGGCGGCCTCCGCGAACTGCCTAGCGACGTCCTCGTCGATGGCGGGCTGCTGCGCCGACGCAGGTCCAAGACCGCAGCACAGCAACAGTCCCGCTATCGCACTGCGGATCAGCATCGAATAATCGGATTGCATATCCTTCACCCTCCACATTGCGACGCCCGGTGCTGAAAAGACACGGGGCTTTGAGCCTGCCATTGATGTAAGCACATTTTGCGTGACCGTATTGGCGAAATCTTCTCATTCAAATGGGAGAGCAATTTGCGCTTAACGGCAGCCCAGACGAGCTTTCAATCACGGCGACGGGGCGCGATCGCTCAGCTCGAATTCGCTCGACCTGCGCTGACAATCCGGGGAATCCCAACCAGAAAGAGCGGCAGGACGAATATAATGGCAAATATGATCGACAAATAATTATAGCCCTGCGCGATCAGATTCACCAGGCCGATCGACGACAGTGCCGCGCTGGCCAGCACAGCGGCGCTTGCGAAGCCGGCATGACCAAGCTTGCCTAGCCCTGCCCCTGTACTCTCCTTCCTCCAGCCATCGATGCGCTCGATGGCGCCCTGCAGCATCCCGACGCCGGTCTGCACGATCAAAACGAACAGCACGAGTACATAGGCGTCGAGAAACAGCGCGGGAGTCAGCGCCTCGATCATGACGTAGGTGGGCAGGGTTTGGGCAATAACGTTCGGATAGTCCGCAAGGAACGTAAGGTGAAAGACGACGGCTGGCATGATCGCTGCAAATCCGGCACAGATGCCCGCTATCAACGTCTCGCGCCTGCTCTTCAGTTGCGTTCCACAGTAGAGCAGAAGCGGAATGAATCCGACATTCGTGATCGAATATTTGAAGCCGTCTCGCACGGCGCCCGAGAGCGAGGATTCGATGTCGAATGCGCTCGCTATGGCATCGCTCCTGGTTGCGAGGACAGCGGCCAGCAGCACAATCAACATCGCCGCCAGCGCAAGCACGCTGACGACCATCGAACGCTCGACAATGTCGCGCCCGCCATAATTGAGTGCAACCACGAGCAGCAGCAACAGGAAGCCGCCGGCAAGCGTCGGTAGGCCGAAATGTGAGTTCAGGACCTCGCCCGACGACGATGCGCAGATCGCCAAAGCGACGATCACGGCAAGCGTAATGAACAGTTCATATATGATCCAACCGCGTCCCAAGAGGAGCTTGTAGAAGCCGCGATACTCATAGACTTTATAAAGCCGAGACAGCTCGAAGCTGAGGAACAGACAGATCGAATAGACCGCGGCGATGATCGCGATCGAAATGAATCCGCCAGCAGGGCCGTTGTCGCTCATGAACTCGACGACTTCACGCCCCGATCCGAACGAGCCGCCGAACAATACCGACAGAAAGACCGCCGATGGGATCAGTACGACGCGGACCACGTTGGCGAGCATATAAAATTATCCGATCACGTCCGACTGAACTTTAATCTGGCACCACCAAAGCCGATTCAATCTCATCGTCGGTATGAGCGCGCGATACAAGACTGTTTCAAGTCGACAAATAAACTTCGAGCTTTCGTACCTCGCGTTCAATGTCCACACAATCGAAGCGAACAGCTGCTGTCGGCACCAAGCTGCAGCACACCGAACGATGGTTCAGATAGGCTCTCGATCTTATCTACCCACCAGTTCTAGATCGCGTTCGAAGCCCTCTCCCGCGTGCCAATCCTTCAGTATCGCTGCATATTCCAGCGAACCGCCACCATAGATCGAAAGCCGCAAAGCGGAATCGTCCACATGGCCCTCATTGTTCAAGTAGCCGGGCGTACAATCGGCCAGGAACTTCTGGATCGGCGGCGCCTTCTGCCTCATGGCGCGCCGCCAGCCGTCCTCGGCTTCCTTGGTCACGTCGAAGCTCGAGGCGCCGGAATCGATCGTCCTCTTGATGATTTTCGCCACATGGGTGGACTGGTAGTGGAACGGATAATTCGAGTTGGTCGTCCCTCCTCCGTCGCGCATATGACCGACCAGCACCATGTTCGGGAAGCCATGCGTGAGCATGCCATGGAGTGTGCCGAATTGTTTGCTCCACTTATCCTGCAGCGACTGTCCTCCGGCGCCCGTCACCGTATATTCACCGGTCACGTAGGTGTGCGTGAACACCTCGAAGCCCGTCGCGAATATGATGCAATCGAGTTCGAAAAGCTCGCCTCCGACGACAACGCCCTCCGGTGCGATCCGTTCGACCCCCTTCCCTTGTGTATCCACCAGCGTCACATTCGGCCGGTTGAACGATGGAAGATACTCGTCGTGGAATGTCGGCCGCTTGCAGTTCACGTAATAATAGGTCTTCAGCGCTTCAGCGGTCTTTTTGTCGGCGACGATCTCGTCCACCCGGTCCCAGTATCCCGCCATCGTCAGGAAGTCCGCGATCTGCATGAGCTCGGTATCATCTGCGACCGTTCCTCCCGCAGCCGCTTTCGCCCGTTCAAGATCCGCCATCGATCGCGCCAACTCCGTCCAAGCGTCGGCAACGAGATCCTCCTTGGCTTCGGTGGGCGTGAGAAGGCAAATCTCGAAATTGTCCATGCGCTTTTCTTGCCAGCCCGGCTCGAGCGACTTGGCCCATTCGGGGTCTGTCTTCGCGTTCGCGCGGTAATTGACCATCGAAGGAGTCCGCTGGAAGACGTATAATTCCTTCGCCCACTGGGCAAGGTGCGGAATCGACTGTACGGCGGAACAGCCCGTGCCGATAATGCCAACGCGTTTGTCACGCAGCTTCGTCAGCTGGGGGTAGCCGGGTGCGCCACCAGTATAGTCATAGTCCCAGCGTGAATTCAGAAACATGTGGCCGCTAAAGGTCTCGGATCCCTCTATCGAGGGCAGCTTCGGCTGCAGGAAGCTTCCGGCGCAAAGTGCGATGAAGCGTGCACGGAATTCATCGCCCACATCGGTTCTTACGATCCAGCGTTGGCTATCTTCATCCCAAGTCAACGATTGCGCTTTTGTGTTGAACAATGCCCGTGGCGTGACGCCCCCGAAGGAGGCAAGCTGCTTGAGATATGCTTGGATTTCGGTCTGGCCGGTATATTTCTGCGACGGCACGTAGCCGGTATCGTCGAGGAACGGCAGGTAGATGTGGGCTTCACTGTCGCAGGCGGCTCCGGGGTATTGATTCCAATACCAGGTGCCCCCGAAGTCCGCGCCGCGTTCGATCAAGCGAAGGTCCGTCACGCCGTTCTGGATCAGCCGCGTGGCGGTCATGATGCCGGACATGCCGCCGCCGACCACAAGGACGTCGACTTCCTCACGGCGAGGAGCCCGGTCATTCTCGCGCTTGCGCCACAGATCCTCGGTCAGGCTGCCCTCATAATCCTTCGCAAGCGCATACTTCCGTCCGGTCGAAGAGTTGAGCCGCTTGTCGCGCTCCTCTGCATATTTCTCTTTCAGCTTCTTAGGATCAATCTCAGTTGAACTCGACGCACTCATTTCGTTCTTCCTAGACTTGTTAGTTCGCCCAAGCAGCGAGGCACTAGCGCCTCGCTGCTTGGGCTGCCTGATTGCCGCTTCTCTTCCTCGCA
>JAEULI010000124.1 GCA_016793845.1 Sphingosinicella sp. | reverse complement strand
GAGATAAGCGAACGAGGGCTTGGTTTCGAACTTCTGGACCGTGGTGATCTCGATCGAGCCAAGCATCTTGCCCTTCGCGACGATCGGCGCCGAAGAGACCGCCCTTCGCCCCGTGGGGTCAGCCGCGGTGCGCTTCAGCGTGATGATATCCTTGCCCGACACGTCGCGGACGCGCACCTGCCGGATCACCTCCACCGAATCGAGCTGGCGCAGCACGCGCAGCGTCTCGTCCGTATCTCCTGCGAGGATCGGCCCCGCCGCGATACTGGCGACGCCCTGCGTGGTCAGTTCCTGGATCTTGTAGGTGGCCGCGACGACGGTTTGATACTGGAGATAGGCGAACACCGAGCTCGCGAGCGCGAGCGCCACCGTACACGCGAACAGAACCGCTGCCGCAAGTTTTACACGGAAGGGCAGACGCTCAAGACGTGCCCTGAAGCCCGAGCGCGCCTTCGCATTGGTCAAAGCGCCGCTCCGAGATGCTCCGGCTCATGCGCGTCGCGCCAGGTTTCGAATTCGGCGAGCGGGATCGGCTTCGAAATCCAGTAGCCCTGCAGGATTTCACAGCCGATGACGCTGAGGATATCGGCCTGGATCTCGCTTTCGACGCCTTCGGCGACGCACTCGTAGCCGAGCCCGCCGGCAAGGCTGACGATCGCCTGAATGATCGTGCGCGAATCCGCGCTGGTGGCGACGTCCTTCACGAGAGAACGATCGATCTTAAGGCGGTCGATCGGCAGATCCTTCAAACGCGCGAGGTTCGAATAGCCCGTGCCGAAATCGTCGATGGCGATGCTGATGCCGAGCCCGCGCACTTCGGCGAGACGATCGACGATCACCGGATCGGACGACATCACCGTTGATTCGGTGATCTCGATTTCCAGCATCTCGGGCGGGGCCGACGACGCTTCGATGCACGCGCGGACATGCCGCACGAAATCGGTGCGCTCCACCTGCTGCGGCGACACGTTGACGCTGAGCTTGAGCTTGTCGCCCCGGGCGTGCCATTCGCCGATGATCCGCGCGGCTTCCGCGATCACCCAGCGGCCCACATCGACGATGAGGCCGCTGTCTTCGGCGATATCGATGAAGGAAGCCGGCGCGCGCAGAGTCTTGTCCGGGTGGCGCCAGCGGATGAGCGCCTCCGCCGAGACGAGCTGGCCGCTTTCCGCATTGATCTGCGGCTGCATGTGCAGCTCGAACTGCCCGCCCGCGATCGCCGCGCGCAGCATCGATTCGAGCTGCAGCCGATCGCGCACGCGCTCGTGCATCGCGGCTTCGAACAGGTGATACTGATTCCGCCCGCTGTCCTTCGCGTAATACATCGCCGTGTCGGCGTTGCGGGTGAGCGTCTCGTAGGTCTCGCCATCGTCGGGCGCGATGCAGATGCCGATGCTGGCGCCGATCACGATCGACTGGCCCGCGAACTCGAAGGGCTCCTGCATGGCGCGCAGGATCTGGCGCGCGAGCTTGGTGGCATCGGCGGGACCCGCCACATCGGGGAGGAGGACGGTGAATTCGTCACCGGCGAGACGCGCCAGCACGGCCTCGCCGCAGCCCGGCCCGCGGCGATTCGATTCGGCGGAAAGCAGCACGCGCATCCGCGCCGCGAACATCGCCAGCAGCACATCGCCCTGCGCGTGGCCGAGGCTGTCGTTCACCGACTTGAAGCGATCGAGATCGATGAACAGGATCGCGCTCTTCGCGCCCTCGCGGCGCGCCATGCTGCGCAGGTGGCGCTCGACGGTGCGGCGGAAGCTGAGGCGATTGGGAAGATCGGTGACGGGGTCCTGCAGCGCGGTCTGCTGGATCGTGTCGATATTGGTCTGGATACGCTTCTTGAACAGCTCGATTGCCGCCGTCAGCTTCGGGAGCGTGCGGCGCACGGTACGCGGGATCGGCGGCGGAACGTCGCCGTCGCGGCGCGGGCGCACGAAATCGGTGATCTTCTCGACCGCGATCACGACCGGCGCCATCGTATAATGCACCGCCGCGAAGACAGCCGCGGCACTGGCGATCACGACACCGGCCAGAACGAGCAGCGAGCCCGCCGACGGCAGGCTTGGCGGCCAGCCGAGACTGTAGGCGAACACCAGCAAGGCGATCACGGCGGAGGCCGCGCCAGCATAGACAAGCGAACGGATGCGCAGCTGTGTTTCGAACAATCCGAATACTCCGTGCCCCCGCGCGGACCGGTGCGCGAGGCTCGGGAGACACTCGCAGGATAAGGTAAATATTCTCTAAGCCACGCTGCTCGAACGAAAAGGGGCGGCCCCAAAGGACCGCCCCCGCTCACGTGGCCTTGCGCCGCGCGCTTGGCTCAGATCGGCCAGGACTGGTAGGCCGCCATCGCATAGAGCATCGGGATCGAGAGCACCGTGTTGGTGCGGCTCGTCAGCATCGCGACGCGCGCGGCCTTGGCCTTCGCCGCGTCTTCCGCCGGTACGATGCCGAGCGCCTTCTTCTGGTTCGGCCAGATGATGAACCAGACGTTGAACGCCATGATGAGCGCCAGCCACATGCCGATGCCGATCAGGCGGAACGGCGACTGCAGCGTCAGCGCCTCGACGAGGTAGCCGAGGTGTCCGGCCAGAAGCAGGCCGAACAGCACCGTGAACGCCGCGCCCCAGCGAAAGAAGAACAGCGCCTTGGGGGCGATGTGCTTGCTCACCGCCGGCTTCTGTTCGGCCGGAATCGCCGGCATCGTGGGGATCTGGACGAAATTGAAGTAGTAGAGTAGCCCGATCCAGGTGATGCCCGCGAACACGTGCAGCCAGCGCAGCACAGTCTGCCCGAAAAGTGCGCCGTTGGCGGCGAAATCGCCATGCAGCCCGAAGATCAGAGCGATCGCGAGGACCAGCCCCAGACCCAGCGTAAGATGCAGATTTTCAAGAATTTTGCCCATCAGCAGTTTCCCCCGCGGCGTTCCCTGTTTTGACCCCCGATGCGCGCCGCGTACGCAGCAAGGGCCCGTCCCACAGTGTGATTGCGAAACATAACTACGCTGAAATTGTTGAAGGTAGAAGCGTTCAGGTGATGATAAACGGCATTTCCGGCAACAACTGACCGAACGGACGGGGTGCCGCTGCTGATCCGAAAGGAAGACTGAATGATCCTGCTCCATGCCGCGCTCCTGATGGCCGCGCAGGTGCTACAGCCGGTCGCCGTGCCGGAACCGGCGCCCGCCGCCTCGCTCCCGGCCGTGGATGAGGCCGCCACGCCCGACGATGCCGCCGCGATCAGCGCCCGCAAGCGGCTTAACGCGGAGGTGAAGGCGCGCACGGATGCCACCGATGCGGGGTATGCCGCCGCGCAGGCCGCATATCAGGCGCAGATGCGCGAGCATCAGGCCGCGATCGAGAGCACCGCAAGGGCACAGGCGGAGTACGAGGCCGCGCGCGCCGCCTATGATCAGCGCCAGCGCGAGATCGCCGACTGGCAGGCCTGCGTGAACGGCGACAAGACGCGCTGCCCGCCGAAACCCCAAAAATAGCCGCCCTCCCACTTCGCGCGGATTGACACCACCGGCCGCGCCTCGGCAAGCAGCGAGGACATGCGCCCGTCCTCCGCCCCGCCGATGCTGCTCGCCTTTCTGGCGATCGCGCTGCTCTGCGCGATGGACGCCGCGATCAAGCTCGGCGCGCAGACGCACGCCATCATCACCGTCACCTTCATGCGCTATTTCGCGGGCACACTGCTTGCGCTGCCGCTGCTGTGCTTCGGCA
The DNA here is from genome assembly GCA_016793845.1 of Sphingosinicella sp. GTDB lineage: Bacteria > Pseudomonadota > Alphaproteobacteria > Sphingomonadales > Sphingomonadaceae > Sphingosinicella > Sphingosinicella xenopeptidilytica. The sequence continues at coordinate 6,444 of JAEULI010000124.1, read as the reverse complement.
AGGTCGCGTTCTCGCGGGAGACCTTGCGGGGCCATGCCGTGCGCGGGCTCGTGATCGCCGCCGCGGCATACCTGTTCTTCTACGGCCTCTGGGCGATCCCGATCGCCGAGGCGATCGCAATCTCCTTCATCGCGCCGCTGCTCGTCCCGCTGTTTGCGCGCGTGCTGCTCGGCGAGCGGATGCGCGCGATCAATGTGGCGGCGTGCCTCGTGGGGTTCGGCGGCGTTCTGGTGACGGTAACCGGCCATGTCCCGGTGCCGACACCCAACCGCACCGAAGGGGTCGCCGCCGTGTTCGTGTCGGCGGTGCTCTATGCGCTTTCGGTCGTTTTGCTCAGACAACGGGCGATGCGCGACGATCCGCAGGTCATCAGCCTCCTCGCCGCCGCCTTCCCGGCGCTCTATACGGCGCCCTTCGCGCTGTTCGCCGCGCCGCTGCCTGCGCCCGGCGCGCTCCCACTGTTCGCGCTGATGGGTGCGCTCGGCACGGGCGGTATCCTGCTCCTTGCCTATGCCTATGCACGCGCCGAGGCGCAGAAACTCGTGGTTCTCGAATATACTGCGCTCGGCTGGGGGGCGCTGTTCGGATGGTGGCTGTTCGACGAAAGTGTGCGGCCACAGGTCGTCCTCGGCGGCGCGATCGTGGCAGGCGCCTGCCTGATGACGGCATGGTCGGGCCGGCGGAAAGCGGTTACAGCATGAACCCGGCAAGCAGCCTGCGTGGCGATTTCTCGCTGCTGTTCCTCGTGCTCTTCGTCGTGGCGGCGGGCAACACGGCGCTGCAATCGGTGCTGCCCACGATCGGGCGCGAAATCGGCATCCCCGACCTGCTGGTCGCGACGATCTTCTCGTTTTCGGCGCTGATGTGGACCTTCGCCGCGCCGCGCTGGGCTGATGCTTCGGACCGCTATGGCCGCAAGGCGCTGATTCTGTTGGGACTCGGCGGCTATTTCGTCTCCAAGCTGATCTGCGCGTTCGTGATCCTCGCTGGGCTCAAGCACCTGATCGCGCCGATCGCCGTGTTCATCATCTTCGCCGTCGCGCGTTCGCTGTTCGGCCTGTTCGGTTCGGCCTCCAACCCGGCAGCACAGGCCTATGTCGCCTCGCGGACCAGCCCCTCGGAGCGCACGCGGGCGCTCTCCGTGCTCGCGTCCGCGTTCGGACTCGGTACAATCGTGGGGCCGGCGGTGGCACCGTTCTTCGTGCTGCCTTACGTCACGCTTTCGGGGCCGATGTTCGCCTTCGCGGCCTTCGCGCTCGTCACGCTCGTCATCGTTTCGCGCCGCCTGCCCGCCGATGCGCCAAGCGCGGGCGAGGAACGGCCGATCGCCAACCTCGAGCCGACCGTCGCGACCGGCCCGCGCAGCACGCATGGCGCGCGGACGCGGACACACCACCGCCTTTCGTGGCGCGATCCGCGCATCCTGCCCTTTTCGATCTACGGGCTCGCCATCGGCAACGCGCAGGCGGCGAGCGGCCAGTCGCTCGGCTTCTTCATCATCGACCGGCTGGGCCTGCCACCCATCGAAGCGCAGACCTTCATCGGCATCACGCTGATGGCGGCGGCCGCGGCGACGCTGCTCGCGCAGTGGGCGCTGATCCCGATGTTCCACCTGGGGCCGAAGCTGCTGCTGCGCTGGGGCGCTGGCCTTGCCGCCGTGGGTTCGATCCTGCTTGCGGTTTCGGCCGATTTCTACGGGATCGTGCTGTCGTTCGCGATCGCCTCGCTCGGCTACGGCTTCGCGCGGCCGGGGTTCAGCGCGGGAGCGTCGCTCGCCGTGGGACTGGAGGATCAGGGCGGTGCGGCGGGCGCGATCACAGCCGTGAACGGCGCGGCGTTCATCATCGCGCCCACGATCGGCATCGCGCTCTACCAGATCTGGCAGCCGCTGCCCTACCTGCTGAGCGCGGTACTGCTCGCCGCGATGCTCATCTATTCGCTGAAGAACCCGCTGCTGGGCTCAGACCTAGACCGCGACGAGATTCAGACGCAGTAGTTGGCGGCGGGATAAGCGCCCGTCGGCGGCCCCGCCTTCGCCACCATCGAGGGCAACGTCTTGCCCATCACGGTTTCGAACCAGTGGTTCGTCGCGATGGCGGCAGCGAGGTCGACGCCGGTCGAAACACCCGAACCATCCAGCATGAACAGCAGGTCTTCGGTCGAGATGTTGCCGGTCGCCTTCGGCGCGAACGGGCAGCCGCCGAGGCCGCCGAGCGACGAATCGAGCACGTTCACGCCCGCCGCATAGGCGGCCCATGCGTTGGCGATGCCGGTGCCGCGCGTGTTGTGGAAGTGGGCGCGCAGACGGACGCCGTCTCCCACGGCAGCGCGCACGCGGCCGAACAGGTCCGTCACCTGCGCGGGCACGCCGACGCCGATCGTATCGGCAAGCGCGATCTCCTCGGCGCCCGCCTCGGCCATCGCCTCGGCGCAGCGCACCACGGTTTCGGGCGGCACGTAGCCTTCGAACGGGCAGCCGAACGCCGCTGAGATCGTCACCTGCGCGACGAGGCCGTTTTCGCGCGCCAGCCGCAGCATTTCGCGGTTTTCGGTGATTCCCTGATCGATCGTCTGGCCCTGGTTGCGCTCGCCGAATGTGTTCGAGGCAACAAGTACGCAGCCCGCCTCGTCGACGCCGCGCTTGTTGCCCTCGCGGCTTTCGATGGCGCGCAGCACGCCGCGCTTGTTGAGGCAGAGCCCGATATAGGAGACATCGCGCCGATCGGGCAGGCCCGCGATCACGGCTTCCGCATCCGCCATCTGCGGCACGCGCTTCGGATTGACGAAACTCGCGACTTCCAGGCGCCGCACACCCGCGCCGATCATGCGCGTGATGAGGCCGAGCTTGTCGGCGGTGGAAACGATCTCCGGCTCGTTCTGGAGGCCGTCGCGCGCGCCCACCTCCACGATCGTCACGTCCGCCATGCCGTCTCTCCTGCAAATCGCTGCGTCCGACTTGGGCATTTCGGCGGCAAGGTCAATCCCTCTCAAAACCGAGATGCTCTCAAGTTGGGGGGCCTGCACCGGAAAACATTTGGCGCAATGATGGCGTGGCTCTGGGGAGAGACCGCCATGACTAGAGGCCGAATCGAAACCGCACTCACCGAAGCGCATATCCCGTCGCTGATCTGTGCGCTCGTCCATCTGACCGGGGATGCGAGCCTGCTCGCCGAAAACCGGCCGACCTACGATTTCTTCGGCGACGGGCAAGGCAACCTGCCGCCCACGCTACAGAATGCTGTGCGACAGCGCGCAGCGGAGGCGATCCGTGCGCATCTTGCGGGCACACCCCTGCCCCCGGCGCCCGATGCGGCAACCGTACGAAGGATGATGGATTTCATCGCCGGGGCCGATATCCCGAAGCACTACGTGCCGTTCCTGATGGAGGAACTCGGGGTCGAAAGCGTCGATCCGAAGCGGCCCGAGCCTGCGCCCGTGAAGAAGCGCGTCGCGATCGTCGGCGCAGGCATGTCCGGGCTTCTGGCCGCGATCCGGCTGCGACAGGCCGGGCACGAGGTTGTGATTATCGAGAAAAACACCGACGTGGGCGGTACGTGGCTGGAAAACACCTACCCCGGCTGCCGCGTCGACAACCCGAGTCACCTCTATTCCTACTCGTTCGAGGCGAACCACCACTGGCCCGCGCATTATTCGACGCAGCCGACGCTGCTCGCCTATTTCCGCGACATTGCCGACAAATACGACCTGCGCCCGCTGATCCGCTTCGGGACGACCGTCGACAAGGCGGAATGGGAGGAAGCCGCCGCGGTGTGGCACCTGACGCTCTCGGGGCAGCACGCGGGCAGCATCGAGGTCGACGCACTTATCAGCGCCGTCGGCCAGCTCAACCAGCCGCGCCTCCCCGATATTCAGGGTGTCGGCACGTTCAAAGGCCCGGCCTTTCATAGCGCGCGCTGGCGGCATGACGTCGACCTCAAAGGCAAGCGCGTCGCTGTGATCGGCACGGGTGCGAGCGCCTATCAGTTCGTGCCGGAGATCGCTCCCGAGGTCGGCCAACTCACGGTGTTTCAGCGCACGCCGCCATGGGGCGGGCCGACGCCGAACTACCACGATCCCGTGACCGACAATGTCCAGTGGCTGCTCGAAAACGTGCCCTTCTACGAGAAGTGGTACAGGTTCTGGCTGTTCTGGATGATGACCGACGGCATTCTCCCGTTCGTGAAGGCCGACGAAGGGTGGAACGGCCCGGCGGGCACGATCGGCGCGATGAACCTCGAACTCCGAAACGCGCTCGTGCAGCAGATCGGCCTGCAGTGCGAGGGGCGACCCGATCTCTTCTCGGCCGTGATCCCGGACTATCCGATTGGCGGCAAGCGCAGCCTTCGCGACAACGGCGTGTGGATCGCGGCGCTGCGCCGCGACAACGTGCATCTCGACCAAACGCCGATCGCGCGCATCACGGAAACGGGCATCGAAACGGCGGACGGGACGCAGCACGAATACGACGTGATCGTCTACGGCACCGGCTTCAAGGCAAGCGACTTCCTCTCGACGTTCAAGGTCGTCGGTCGCGGCGGTACGGAGCTTCACGAACGCTGGCAGGGCGACGCGCGCGCCTATCTCGGCATGACCGTGCCGGGCTTCCCGAACTTCTTCATGCTCTACGGGCCGAACACCAACATCGTGGTCAACGGCAGCATCATCTTCTTCTCGGAATGTTCGGTACGCTACGTCGTCCGCGCGCTCGCGATGCTCGGCGAAGAGGGGGCGACGACGCTCGACGTGCGCGAGGACGTGCACGACGTGTTCAATACCCGCGTCGATGCCGGAAACGCGCGGATGGCGTGGGGCCAGCCGGACGTTTCGAGCTGGTACAAGAACGCCACCGGCCGCGTCAGCCAGAACTGGCCGTTCGCGCTCGTCGACTACTGGGCGGCGACGCTGAAGCCCGATCCTTCGGACTTCGAGATGGCCTAGAGCGACTGGCCGTCGTCGAGCGTGAAGCTGGAGCCCGTGATCGCCGCGCTGGCGTCCGACGCGAGGTAGAGCAGCATCGCGTCGAGGCTGTCCTCCGCCATCAGTCGGCGGCGGGGGAACTTGGCGATGTGTTTCTGCCCGGCTTCGGTATCGAACCATTCGCTGTTGAGCTCGGTGCGCACATAGCCGGGGCAGATCGAATTGACGTTGATGCCCTGCCGCACCCAGTCGCGCGCCAGCACCTTGCCCATCTGCTGCACGGCCGCCTTCGAGGCCGAGTAAGCGGCAAGGCCGGGCTCCACCGTGTTCGCGGTGATCGACGAGACGATGACGATACGGCCGTGCCCGCGCTCGCGCGCCCCCGCCGCCATCAGCCGCCGCGCGCCTTCGCGCACAGTGAGGAACACGCCGGTGAGATTCACGCCCATCACGCGGTTGAAGTCCTCGACCGCGATTTCTGTCGCAGGGCCTTCGATGTTCATGCCGGCGTTGGCGACGATGCTGTCCGGCGTGCCGAACGCATCCTCGATGCGGTCGTAGGCCGCGATCACGGAGGCCTCGTTCGACACATCCATCTCCACGGCGAGCGCTTCGCCACCCGCACCCGCGATCTCGTCGGCAAGAGCGCTCAGCATATCGACGCGCCGCGCACCGAGCGCGACCTTGGCGCCGCTCGCCGCGAGCTGCCGTGCGAAACGCGCGCCGAAGCCCGACGATGCGCCTGTCACCAGCGCGACGCGCCCCGAAAGATCGAACGAAAAACCCGCCATCACCACTCCCCTACACTATGCCCATCGCAAGGCCCGCCGCCAGCGCATGGCCCATATCGCGACACGCCTCAAGATCGTCCGGGCCGATCACCTTTGGCGCGAGGATCGCTTCGGGCGTGTCGGCGTGGGTAAGGACGATGCGCGGTTCGGCGGCGGGTTTCAGCCGCCAGCCGGTCGCGATCCGTTCGATCTGGCGCACGGCGTTCGTGCCGTCCGTGCCCGCACAGACGAGCGTCACGTAGGGCCGTCCCTCGATCCGGCCGAGCGCCGGGTAGTAGCAGCGGTCGAAGAAAGCCTTCATCACGCCGGCGATCGCGGCAAGGTTTTCCGGGAACGCGAAGATGTAACCGTCGGCCGCAAGCAGGTCGTCGGCCCCGGCCTCTGCCGCCGGTTTCAGCACGACCGCAACGCCGTCTTCGCGGCGCGCACCGTCCGCCAACGCCTCGGCCATCTGCCGCGCGCCGCCGGTTGTCGAGTGCCAGACGATGAGGAGCGTCTTCGCCATCTACGCGCCCGCGAACGCGGCTTTCCGCGGCCCCATATAGCCGAACAGGAACGCGGCCACCTTGCGCATCTGGATCTCCTCGGCGCCTTCGGTGATGCGGTAGCGGCGGTGGTGGCGGTAGATGTGCTCGAACGGCTTGTGGCGCGAGTAGCCGATGCCGCCGTGCACCTGCATGGCGCGGTCCGCTGCTTCGCAGACGAGCCGGTTCGCCCAGTAGTTGCACATGGAAAC
>JAEULI010000107.1 GCA_016793845.1 Sphingosinicella sp. | reverse complement strand
CGGGCATCGCCTGTTCGCGCTGCGCGGTACGACCCTGCCGCCATTGCTTTCGGTCTCCGAAGCCGCCGCGCTGGCGGAAGGCTGGCAAGGCGCACCGCTCGTGCTCGCCGACGCTGCCGACAATCCCGGCGGCGGCGCGCCCGGTGATGCGACATGGCTGATCGGGGCTCTGATCGACGCGGGCATCGAAGGTGTGCTCGCAGGGCTCGTCTGGGATCCGATGCTGGTGCGCCAGGCAGCGGCGCTCGGGCCGGGCGGCGAGGCGCGCTTTCGCATCGGTGGCAAGGCATCGCCGTGGTCCGGCCCGCCGCTCGATGTCGATGCGCGCGTCCTTTCGGTGGTGCGCGACGCCGTGCAGCACGCCGACGGATGGGATTGGCCGATGGGCGACGCGGTGCTGCTGGAGATCGGCGGCGTCCGCCTCGCCGTGTGCGACCGGCGCGTGCAATGCGTTGATCCTGCGGTCTTCCGTATGCTGGGCGCAATGCCGGAGGCGGCGCGCGTCATCGTCGTCAAGTCGGCACAGCATTTCGTCGCCGGTTTCGAAGCGATCGCGGGGCGTATCGCCTACGTCGAATCGCCCGGCGTTCTCAGTCTCACCGGCGATGCCGCACGCTACCGGCATCTCAGCCGTCCGAAATGGCCGTTCGATCCCGATCCCTTCGCGGACGGGGCGGGCGTCATCACCACGTCCCCGGGGAGGGGCGATCACCAGCAAAGGGGGAAAGTCGATGTTCAGCAGGGATAAGGCTATTATGCGGTCTTCGATGATGGTTTCGGGCCGCTCACTCGCAGGCGTCGCACTCGCGGCGCTCGCCGCACCGCTGGCGATACCGGCGCTTGCGGCGGAAACCGCCGTCGCACCGGAGGAAATCCTGGTGACCGCGCGCAAGCGTGAAGAGCGCGTGCAGGACGTGCCGATCGCCATGACCGTGTTCGACGCGGAAGATATCGCCGCGCGCGGCGTGAATGCGCTGCGCGATCTCGAACATTCCGTGCCGAACCTCATGTTCACCAGCGTCGACAACGTCGTCAGCCCGCAGATCTCACTGCGCGGCATTTCGAGCGACGCGCGCAACATCGGTTTCGAAAGCGGCCTCAGCCTCTATGTCGACGGCGTCTACACGGGCCGCCCGAGTTCGTTCAGCGTCGACATGCTCGATGTCGCGCAGGTCGAGGTGCTGCGCGGCCCGCAGGGCACGCTGTTCGGCAAGAACACCACCGCGGGTGCCATCAACATCATCACGCGCGCGCCCTCGCAGGAATTCGAAGGCAATCTCGAACTCCAGTACGGAAACTACGACGCGCTCCGCGTCCGCGCGTCGGCGAGCGGCCCGATCGTGAAGGACAAGCTCGCGATTCGTGTCGGCGGCTACATGCGCAAGCGCGACGGCTACCAGCACAATCTCCACACGGGCGGCGATCTCTACACCGAAGATTCGAAAGGCGCGCAGGCGAAGCTGCTGCTGACGCCCACGGACGGCTTCGATCTCCAGATCGCCGTCGACGGCCTGCACGATCGCTACCGCCCGAACGTCAACGAGATGGCGAGCGGGCTCGGCGCCACCGGTACGCCGCGCGACGTGGACATCGACACGCCCGTCTACCAGGAGCGCGACGTCTTCGGCACCAGCGCCACCGCCAACCTCGATTTCGGCCCCGCGACGCTCACCTCGATCAGCGCCTACCGCACGACCGATATCGAATTCCTCACCGACGACGACGGCTCGTCGAACCCGTTCCTCACCGGCCTTTTCAAGGAGGATCAGGAGCAGGTCTCGCAGGAACTCCGCCTCGCTTCCAACGGGAGCACGCGCCTCTCATGGGTCGTGGGCCTTTACTATTTCCACCAGCGCGTCACCACCTCGCGCCTGTCGCGCCTCACGAACCTGCTGCCGTTCCAGATCGACGTGACGCTGGACGCAAAGGTGCTCACCGACAGCTATGCCGCCTTCGGCCAGTTCGACTACAAGATCACCGACGCACTGACGCTCACCGGCGGCCTGCGCTACACGTCGGAGAAGAAGACGCTCGACATGGATCTCGTCGGCTCGCCGCTGTTCGGTATCGCGACCGTCTCGCTTTCGGGCCATCGCTACAAGGAAGACGATCTGTCGCCGACGCTGGGCCTCGCATGGCGCCCCAACGACACGCTCAATCTTTACGCAAAGGTCGCGAAGGGTTTCAAATCCGGCGGCTTCAACGCGGATTACGTGCCGAGCGCGCTCGTCGACTTCGATTCCGAAAGCGCGACGAATTATGAAGCGGGCGCGAAATATGTTTCGCCCGATCGCGCCGTGCGCGCGAACCTCGCCGTGTTCGTCACCGATTACCGCGACCTGCAGGTCATCCAGTTCCAGCAGTTCGCGGGCTTCAACATCTCGAACGCCGCCGAGGCGACGATCAAGGGCGTAGAGCTCGATTTCGAAGCATCGCCGATCGTGGGCCTGCGTTTCGACGGCAGCGTCGGCTATCTCGACGCGACGTTCGACAGCTTCAAGAACGCGGGCGGCGCGGGCGTCGACTACGACGGCAATCGCCTCCCCGAAGCGCCGCGCTGGACGGCGAGTTTCGGCGCGCAATACACGCACGATATCGGCGTGGGCAGCGTGACGCTGCGCGGCGACATGACCTACCGCGCGCACTATTTCGTCGATCCGGAAAACGCCCTGGCGGACCGCATCTCCGGCTACACGCTCTACAGCGCCCGGCTCGGCTTCACGACCGCCGATGGCGGCTGGACGGTCGAGCTGTGGGGCAAGAACCTCGCCAACAAGCGCTATATGAATGCGCGCGGTACGCCTGTGCTCGGCGGTCTCCTCGGCCAGGAATATGTGAACTACGGCGCGCCGCGTACCTACGGCGTCCGCCTGGCCGCGGCCTTCTGATGCGGCTTCCCGGTCTTCTCTCCGCCCTGCTTCTCGCCCTGTCGCCGGTTCCGGCGGCAGCGGCGAGCGGCGACCTCGCGGCATGGTCCGACGCGGTCGTGGGCCGCGCTGTCGCGGAGGGGCGTGCCTCCGGCGCGGCGGTCGCGATAGTCGAGCACGGCGAAACCGTGTTCCTCAAGGCCTATGGTGAAGACCTGGGCCAACCGGTCACGCCGGACGGCACACCGTTCTCGATCGGCTCCGTCTCGAAGTCGTTCACCGCGACTGCGATCGCGCAGCTTCTGGAAAGCGGCCGCATCGCATCGCTCGACGACCCTGCGAACCGCTATCTGAAGCGCGTCCATCTGCCCGCGCGCGGCGGCCGCGAGATCACGGTGCGCAATCTCCTCACCCACCGCGCGGGTTTCGACGACAGCACCTACGGCCTCGCGACACCCGTCCCGGTGAAGGTGCCGCTGCCGCCGGAGGCGATCGAAAAACGCCTGCCGCCGCAGGTACGCCGCGCCGGTGACGTGTCGGTCTATTCGAACAACGGCTATGCGATCCTCGGTCTGCTGATCGAGGACGTCACCGGCGAGCTCTATCCGGATTACGTCGCGCGCCATGTCTTCGGTCCGCTCGGCATGGCGAAGTCGTTCGTGCGCACGCGGCCGGACCAGCCGATCGCGCTGCCCACGACGCTGCATACGGACGGCAAGCGCACGCCCGTACCACAAACGTGGGCCTATCACCCCTACATTGCGCCCTCCGCGGCGATCGTCTCGACAGCGGAAGACATGGCGCGCTTCGCCGCGGCACAGATCGCCGCCGAGCGGGCGGGTGCACCCGGCATCGCGAATGCCGAGACCACGAAGCTGATGCACAGCCGCATGGTCGCCAATGCGCCCGACGTGTCGGGGTTCGGCATGAGCTTCGTCGTCAGCGACTGGAACGGCGCGCGCATCGTCGAGAATGCCGGTTCCGGTCCCGGCTTTCAGGCCAATTTCATCCTGCTTCCCGGGCGCGACCGCGCGCTCGTCGTGCTGGTGATGGGCGATTACGCGGGCCCGTCGGCGTGGGAACAGTTTGCGGCGAAACTCTCCGGCAAGACGCTGGACGCCAAAACCAGCCTCAACATGTTCGCGATCCGCCGCAGCTTTCTCGAACGCGAACTCGGCATCTACACGCCGCCCGCCGTTGCAGGCCCGCTGCCGCCAGCGGCGCAATTCGCCGGGCTCTACCGCGCCGCGCGCCGCCCCGCGACAACGCCCGAAGCGCTCACAAATCCCGGCGCGGTGATCGATGCGCGCGCGGGCGCCGGGGGTACGCTCACGATCAACGGCATATCCGGCTATCGGCAATATGCGCCGGGGCGCTTTTTCCGCGCGGACGTGACGCAATATGTGCCGGATGCCGGGGCCTCCGATCTCTATGCCTTCGCGGCCGACGGCGACGGCAAGGTCCGCTACGCCGCGACGCACGTGGCGATCGAAATGTTCGCACCCGCGCAGTTCAGTCCCGCGCAGGCGCGGACGGCAGGCGGCGTGGGTCTCGTCCTTTCGCTTTCGGGCATCGCCGCGCTCTTCTGGCGCCCCCGGCGCGGGCTCCACAAGGTCGCGCGATGGGCGGCGCTCATGCTCGGGCTCGGCGCGCTTGGCGCCATGCTCATCCCGGTTGCGGGGACGGCATGGCTCGGCAATCCGGTGTTCGCGTGGGCCTTCGCCGATACGCGCCTGTTCGCCGCGCTCACGGTCGCAGGCAACCTCATTGCGGCATCCACACTGATTCTCGCGCTCGCGATGCTCGCTGGGCTCAAGGGTGACGGGCCGGGCAGGGGGCGGTGCGTTTGGCTCGTGGCGCTCGCCATCGGCGGCGCGCTGCTCACTGCCGCGCTCTTCTATTTCAATCTTGTCGGCTGGCACCTGCCATGACGCCGCGCATCCCCTCTTCGCGCATCGCTTTGTTCGCCCTTCCGGCGCTGCCGGTGATGATGGCGCACATTCCCGTGGGTGCGATCATCCCGTCTTTCTATGCGAAGCACACGGCGGCCTCGATGGCGGCGATCGGTTCGGTGTTCCTCGTTTCGCGCATCTTCGATGCGATGATCGATCCCGTCATCGGCCATATGAGCGATCGCACGCGCGGGCCGTTCGGGCGCCGCAAGCCCTGGGTGGTGGCCGGTGCGGTCGTGATGGTCCTTGCTGTCTGGGCACTGTTCACGCCCGCGCCGGATGCTGGAGCCGGCTGGCTTATGGTGGCGTCTATGGCGCTGTTCCTCGGCTGGGGGATGCTCGAAATCCCCTATCGCGCGTGGAGCGTCGAACTCTCGCGCGATTATGCGGAGCGCACGAAGATCTCTACGGCGATCGCGGTGATGGGCGCACTCGGCACATTGCTGTTCATGGCGATCCCAATGCTGCCGATCTTCGCCTCGTCGGAAATCGGCCCGCAGACGATGATGTTCATGGCGGTGGTCATCGCCGTGCTGCTTCCCGCCTGCGTTGCACTCGCCGTCTGGCGCGTTCCCGAAGGCGATGCGCTGCCCGAAGAACGCAGCACGGGGCTGGAAGCGATACGCTCGCTTGCCAAAAACCGCCCGCTCTTCATCTTCGTCGTCACCTTCATCTTCGGCGGCCTCGGCACCGGCGCGTTCACGGCGGTGTTTTACCTCTTCGTCGATAATCACCTCGGCATCGGTGATCGCTTCGCCATGCTCTATGTCGCGTCCGCCGCGGCCAATCTCGCCGGTATGCCGCTCTGGCACCGCGTGATGCAGCGCATCGGGCGCCACCGTGCGCTCGCGCTCAGTTGGGGCAGCCTCGTGTTCGTCCAACTCGCCATGCTAGCGGTGCCGAAAGGGGAGGCGGCGTTTATCCCGATGATCGGTCTCGCGCTCGCCTTCGGGTTTGCCGAAGCGGCGACGAAGGTCGCGCCTTATGCGATGGTCGGCGATATCGTCGATTATGAAACCTGGCGCAGCGGTGTCGATCGCTCCGGCAGCTATTTCTCGTTCATGATCCTGATCGCCAAGCTCAACTTCGCGATCGGCGGCGGTGCGGCTTTCCTGTTGCTCGGGCTGATCGGCTACAGTGCGACGGGCGTGAATACCGGTTTTGCGGCAAGCGGGCTCATTGCGGTCTTCGTCGGCCTCCCGGTTCTCCTCTGGGCCGCCGCCGCCGTCATGGCGACGCGTTTCCCGATCACCCGCAAGCGGCAGGACATCATCCGCCGCCGCATCGAATCCCGCACCCGGGCAATCTGAAAGACCCGTCATGGATACTGCTAAACTTCCGGTCCTCGATCTTGAGGGCACGCCGCGCGAACGCGGCCGCGCGCACGGCGAAACGCTGCGCGCGAACATCCTGGAACTGCGCGCGAAATATCGCGATTATGTGCGCGCCTACTACGATCTCGATCCCGCCGAATTCTACGCGGGCTTCCGGCGCTATGCGGATTTCCTGCCCACTGTTCGCGCACACGCGCCGCACCTTCTCGAAGAGGCGATCGGCATCGCGGAAGGTGCCGGGCTCGATCCCGATGATGTCGTCTATACGCAGTTCGGCGACGAAGAGTGGCAGTACGGCTTCTTCCATCACGAACCGGCACATCCCCGGCAGAAATGCTCCAGCTTCGGCATCGTGGGGGAGGGCATCACCTACGGCGGGCAGAACATGGATATTCCGCCGATGTTCGATGGGCACCAGATTTTGATGCGCATTCGGGAACCGGACGGGCATGTCGCGCTCGTCTTCAGCTTCGCGGGTATGATCGGGCTGAACGGCGTCAACAGTTCGCGCCTCGGCCTCTGCTGCAATTCGCTCAACCAGCTCCAGCCTTCGCGCTCGGGGTTGCCGGTGGCCTTCATCGTCCGCCGCCTGCTCGAAGCGCGCAGCTTCGCGGAGGCCGAGACGTTTCTGCGCGCCGTACCTCATGCTTCGGGGCAGAATTATCTGCTCTCCGCGCCCCGCCGCGTCGGCAGCTTCGAATGTTCGGCGCTCAGCGTCACCGAATGTCCCGGCGGCGCTGAGACTGGCCGCATCTGCCACACGAACCATGTGCTCGCGAGTTCGGATCTCGGCGCCTTTCAGGCGCGTATCGCCGGGCTTCCCGAAACCGAACGGCCCACGTTCAACAACAGCCGCCAGCGACTGCTTTCTATCGCCGGGCGTGTCGAGCAGGGCGGTGCCGCCACGCTCGAAGCGCTGCGCGCCGCGCTCTCCGCGCACGATGATCCTGCGAACCCCGTTTCGCGCACGCATCGCGACGTGCTCGGCAGCCCGATCGGGTTCACGGCGGGGTCGATGATCTACGAACTCGGCAGCCCGCCGCGCCTGCATGTCGCCGCCGGGCCGCCCTGCGAAACGCCGTGGCGCACGTTCGATGTCCAATAGGGAGGTCCGCATGTTGAAGCCCGTCATTGCCGTCTCGTTTCTGTTTGCCGCTGCGTCCCCGGCGGCCGCCGGGGAGTGCCGTCTTCTCATCGTCAACGATGATGGCGTCGGCGCCCCCGGTATCGCCGCGCTCGCCGATGCGCTGCGGGCGGATTGCGAGGTCGTCGTCTCCGCGCCTGCCGGTGAACAATCGGGCGCGAGCCATGCGATCCCGAACGTGCGCGATGGGCTCAGGGTGCGCAGCGTCGCGGTGGGTAGCGGCACGGGCTATGCCGTCGAAGGTTCACCCGCGGAGGCTGCCGGGCTCGGGCTTACTGCGCTGTCGAACGGCAGACGTTTCGATCTCGTCGTCTCGGGCATCAACCGCGGCGAGAACACGGGCCTTGCAAACCTCTATTCGGGCACGGTCAACGCGGCGGTCGAGGCGTTGGTGCGCGGCGTTCCCGCCATCGCCATTTCGCAGGACACGGGGTACGGACGCGACTACGCTGCTTCCGCCGAAATCGCCCGCAAGCTGGTGCGAAAGACGCTTGCGAAGAGGCTTCCGGAAGGGGTCATGTTGAACGTCAACATTCCGATGAACCCCAAGGGTGTCACGATCGCGCCCGCGCGCGGCATGACCGTGCGTATCGCCGGGTTCGATGCGGCGGACGCGGGCGAGGGCGTGACGCTCTACCGGGCACGTATTGCAGAAGAAACCGCGCCGCCTGCGGCCGGCGACGTTGCCGCCTATCGCGCCGGGCGCATCACGATCACGCCGCTCGCGCTCGACCGAACGGATAGGGCCGCGCTCCGCGCCGTCCGCTGGGCCGCCCATGCCGGTTTCTGATATCTGGGATCTGATCGGCAAGCCGGGAAGCCGCTGGCGGATCCCGACCCCCGCGCTCGTGCTCGATCTCGATGCGTTCGAGGCGAACATCGCGGCGGTTGCCGAATTCTGCCGTGTGAACGGGCGCACGTTCCGCCCGCACGCCAAGAGCCATCGTTCAGTCAGCGTCGCGCGGCGGCAGATCGCGTCGGGCGCTGTCGGGCAGGGCTGCGCCAAGCTCGGGGAGGCGGAGGCGCTTGCGGAGGGCGGTATCGACGGCCTGCTCGTGACCTCGCCGGTCGTCACCGATGATGGCATTGCGCGCCTCATTGCGCTCAATGCCCGGCTCGACGATCTCAGCGCGGTCGTCGATCATCCCGCCGTGCTCGCGCGCATCGGCAATGCCGCCGCCGCGTCGGGCAGGCGCCTGAAGCTCGTCGTCGATCTCGATGTCGGTCTCCATCGCACCGGGGCCGAGACGCCCGAAGCCGCAGAAGCACTCATCCACGCGATCCTCGCGCATCCCGCGCTCGAATTCGCGGGCGTGCAGGCTTATGCCGGGCATCTGATGCACGTCGCCGGTACACCCGCCCGCCGTGCCGCCCTGGAAGCCGCGATGGCGCCGCTCGCGGCGCTTCAGAAAAGAGGAATCCCGCTACCGCTCACCACCGGCGGCGGCACGGGCAGCCTCGTCATTGATACCGAAATGGGCCTGCTCACCGAACTCCAGCCCGGTTCCTATCCGTTCATGGACAGCCAGTACGCAGACGTATGGGTCACCGCCGGCGAGCCCGCACCGTATCGCTCGTCGCTCTTCGTCCAAACCACCGTGATCAGCACCAACCACCCCAGCCTCGCCACAGTCGACGCCGGCTACAAAGCCTTCGCCACCGATGCCGAGGTTCCCAGGATTCTGGCTGGAGCCCCATCCGGCACCACCTACTTCTTCTACGGCGACGAACAGGGCGGCCTGACCCTCTCAGCGGGCACCACGCTCGCGATCGGCGCCGTGATCACCTGCTCGGTTCCCCACTGCGACCCGACCGTAAATCTCTACGATGCCTACCACGTGGTCCAGGGCGACCGCCTCGTGGATATATGGCCGATCGAGGCGCGAGGCCGCTCTCAATAGAAACCTCGGCAAGCGGCAATGCCGCCTGCCGAGGGGGGAGGGCATGATCAGAATGCGACGCGAGCGCCCATGGTGAAATAAGTTCCGATCACGTCGTAAAACGCCGGACCCGTCGGGCTGATCGGCGGCGCGCGATCGAACACGTTGTTGACGCTGGCGGACAGTGTGAGCCTGTCGCCTGCCTTGAACTGGGCGCCGAGATCCAGATAGGTGCGCGCACTGACGTCGTTGTTGACGAGCACACCCTCCAGCAAGTGGTTGAACTTCCCGCCGCCGACATAGCGGATACGAGCATCAAGCCCCAGCCGCTCGGTCTCGTAGGTGAAGCTCAGCACACCGCGCCATTTCGGTATGGCGTTGGTCGTGCTGCTACCGACGTCGCCCGCCGTGTCGACCCGCGAGATGCCCGTGTCGAAGACGAACTTGCGAACGTGGGTTGCGAGCGCGCGGATGCGGAGCGATCCCGGCAAGCTGCTGCTGACCTCAGAGAGGTCGGCAAGATACGATGCTTCGATATCGAAGCCCGAGGTTTCGAAGCGCGCAATATTCTGAGAGTTGGAGCGCACTTCGGTTACCGTGCCGGTTGCATCGCGCGTGATCCGATCGCAAGCCGAGGTGTTCCCGCTCGCGCAAGCGAGCGTCACGTTCGATGCCGTCAGCGTCGTGATCGCACCCTTGATCGTGATGTCGTAGTAGTCGACCGACAGGTTGAAACGCGGCATGAACTTGGGGGAGAAGCTCGCGCCGATCGTGGTGGTAAGGCTGATCTCGGGTAGCAGGTCGGGATTGCCGCCCGAGTAGGTCGTCACGGCTGCCGGCGTCGGATTGTAGGCCGGGTTTGCTGCCGCGCGGCCCGCAGAGTCCTGGTCCACGAGCGGACCGACGTTGATTCCTCGCACCGTGAAGAGTTCGGTGATGGTGGGCGCCCTGATATCGCGCGAGCGTGTTCCGCGAAGCAGCAACGTGTCGAACAGGCCGATCGTGGCACCGCCCTTCCACGACCAGATGCCACCGCTGCGGCTATAGTCGGAATAACGGGCCGCGCCGTTCAGATCGACCTTGGCCGTGCCCTCGATGTCGAGCAGCGGAAGCGCCACTTCACCGAACGCCTCCTTCACATTGAAACCGCCATTGACGGGTGCGCCGTATAGATTGAGCGGCCCGTAGGCACCCGCGAGATCGAGGCTGCCGCTCTTTGAAGTCTGCTCTTCCCAGCGGCCTTCGGCGCCGAACGCTACAGTGACTGGGCCGGCCCACAGCGAGAAGAGGTCGCCCTGGATTTCGACAGCGGCAGCGTCCATCTTGTTCGTTGTGTCGTTGTGCTGCGTGCCGTGCGTGTAGGCGAGCGCTTCAGCGGATGGGGCACCGTAGCCGAACAGGTTGAGCGGCCGGCAGGCCGGATCGTCGTTGGCGGTCGTGGCGTCGGCATTGATTGCGCAAACGATCTGCCCGCCGCTCTCGACCGCGTTGATCGCATTGTTGAACCGCGAGACGATGCGGGTGTTGTGGACGCGCTGGGCCCAGTCGATCTCGCCATGGCTGTAGTGCGCACGCAGCTTCCATGTGGCGCCGAGATCCGCATCAATGCCGACAGCGCCTTCGATCTGTTCGCGGGTGCCAG
>JAEULI010000057.1 GCA_016793845.1 Sphingosinicella sp. | reverse complement strand
AAACCGGGCAGCGAGCCCGCGTGGATCGTCGGCACGTGATAGCCTTCGGAGAAGGCGTAGAGCGCGACCTTCCAGTTGCATTCGAGCACGGTCGAATAGCGGAAGGCGGTCGTCGATTCCGCATAGGGATAGCCGCCGAAGAGATCGGCGAAATCGCCGAGATATTCGCGCAGCGTCTGCTCCGGTGCGAAATTGATAAAGACGAAGCCTTCCCACGTGTCGCAGGCGATTTCGCGGAGGCCGAGGCAGGCTTTGTCGAGTGTGCCGAAATGCTCCTCGAGCGGAACCGAGCGTAGCGGCCCGTCGGTGCCGAACACCCAGCCGTGGAAGCGGCAGCTGACGACGCCCGCGCGGGCGCGCCCGAAGGTCTCGAAATCCGAGGTCGGCACCACCTTGTTGCCGCGATGCGTACAGACGTTGTGGAAAGCGCGGATCTTGCCGTCCTTGCCGCGCACGATGAGCACGGAGGCATCGGCGACGGGAAGCTCCTTCACCTTGTAATCGCCGTTTGCGGGCAGTTCCCAGCTCGTGGCGACCTTGAGCCACGTCTTGCGGAAGATCTTCTCGCGCTCGATTTCGTAGACGGCGGGATCGCGGATCGCGTCAACTGAAACCGGATCGACGCCGAGTTCATCGCGGATGGCCGCAACCGAGCGATTGAGGTGCCGCAGCTGTTCCGCGCTTTTCGCGCCGGGCAGGGTGGTCACGCTCATGTCATTTCTCCTTCGTGAGACAGGCCGGTCAGGCGTCACCGAGCGCGTCGGGCTTCGGTGACCATCCGGCCGGGTAGTGTGAAATCAGATCTGCCTGCAGTTCGAGGCGAGCGAACTGCCAGCCGGTGTCCGCGGCGACGGCGCGCGCGAGATAGCGTCCGCCAATCCAGTATGCGCGGCCGCTGGCGGCGGTCGCGACTTCCCAGAGCATGAAATCGACATCGGCGGCCGCGTCGTCGTTGTCGAGCGTCACCTTGGGAGAGACGAGATAGTGGAGCGTCCAGCGGAAGCCCTGCTCGGCATTTCCGGCAACGCCCCCGGCGATCGCAGCGGCACCCACGAGGTCGCCGTAGCGGTCGATGCGGAACAGCGCATCATCCGTGAACAGCGGCAGCAATGCTTCCGCGGATGGGCCGGCATCGAAGGCGCGAGCAAGGTCGCCGATCAGGACATCGATGGCGCGCAGTGCTTCCAGCCTGCGCACGCGCTCTTCAAGCGTCGGGTTCGGCATCGCAGGGCTCCCGCGTAAGGGGGCGGGCCTCCGGGAGGGGGAGGCCCGCCGGGGGAAGGTCAGAACTTGTAACGTGCGCTCAGGTACCACTCGCGCGGGCGGCCATAGACGCCTTCGGTGATACCGCCGAACGCGTCCGCGTAGCCCGATCCGAGATAGACTTCCTTGGTGAGGTTCTTGACGCCGAGCGACAGACCCCAGCGCTCGCTCTCGTCGTTGAAGGCGATCGAGGCGTTCACGAGGTGATAGCCGTCCTGCACCAGCAGCGGGTTGTTGACGGCATCGTTGTAAACCCGCGAACGGTACGACCAGTCGACGCGCGGCTGGAAGCTGCCAAGGCCGGGCGCCTCGATCAGGTAGGAGATGCCCGCGCTCAGCGTCCACTTCGGTGCGTTCTGCAGCTTGGTGTCGGTGGTGACGCCGGCGTTCAGCGCGCGGATGTCGACCCTGCGATATTTCGCATCGAGATAGCCGATGCCGGCCTCGATGCGGAGCGCATCCACGGGCCGCGCTTCAAGCTCAAGCTCGATGCCCTTGATGCGCGCCTTCGCGGCGTTCTGGATGATCGGCGCGAAACCCAGCGTCGGGTCGTTCACGGTTACCTGGAGATCGTCATAGTCGTTCAGGAACGCCGCACCGTTCAGCCTGAGCGTCCGGCCCGCGAGGTCGGACTTGAAGCCGAATTCGTAGGTCGTGCTCGTTTCCGGCTTGAACGAAGGAATGAAGGCGAACGGCGGGAATACGCGCTGCGTAAAGCCGCCGCCCTTGAAGCCTTCCGAATAGGAGACGTAGGTGAGCAACTCGGGGCTCCAGCGATAGGCAAGGCTCACCATCGGCGTCCATGCACGGTCTGTGATCGTGGCCGTTTGGCCGAGCGGCCCCATCAGCGGGTCGCCGTTCTGCAGGCCCGAGCCGTCCGGATTGAACGGCTGCCCGGTCAGGAAACCGGCCTCCACGACATACTGGTTGGCGTTGCCGAAGGTCTTCTTGTCCTCGGTCCAGCGGATGCCCGCGGTGAGGTTCAGGTTGTCGACGATTTCGTAGGTCGCCTGGCCGAAGAAGGCGAGGCTTTCGCCGTCGAGTACCGCACCGCTCAGGAACACCGCATCGATGAGGTTGACGAGATCCTTGTGGTTGCCGCTTTCGCTCGAATAATAGCCGCCGACGACCCAGTTCAGGCGCCCGTCGCCGGTCTCGCCGAGGAGCTGCAATTCCTCCGAAAACTGGTCCTGTTTCCAGTCACTGTTGGTCTGCACGATCGAGGCCGGGCTATGGTCGGAATCGCGCGTCCAGAAGCCGGTCACCTTGCGGTACGCGGTGATCGATTTCAGCGTCAGGTCGTCGGTGATCTTCCATTCGATCGTGCCGGAAATACCCCAGATGTCGACATCGGAGCCGGACTGGTAGGGCTTCGGATTGCCGTTCGCGAACACGTCCGAAATCGCGCTGAACGTGCCGCCGTGGCGATAGGGCGCCAGCGCCCACTGGCTGTTGTAGCAGCGCTGGTCGGTCAGGCGCGCGGGGTTCAGCGGATCGGCGCAGATGGCGCCTGCGCCCGAATAGGCGGCGTTCCAGGCCTGCGCTGCGGGCGCATTCTCGTCGACCCTCAGCATCACGTTCGGCGCGGAATTCTCGCGCGTGCGCGATCCGTCCACGGCAAGGTCGATCGTCAGGTTGCTGGAAGGTTCAAGCCTCAGCGCGAAGCGGCCGGCAAGGTTGTCCGTATCGCCAAGGTCGGGCGCACCATCCACCACGCCTTTCACGTAGCCGTCGCGCTTGTGATAGAAGCCCGCCACGCTGCTGTAGATGCCCTCGGCGAGCGGCAGGTTGAGAATGCCTTTCAGCTGAACGCGGTTGTGGCTCCCCGTCGATACCTCGAAGTTGCCGCCGAGCGTGTCCGTGGGCTTCTGCGTCACCACGCTCACCGCGCCGCCGATCGTGTTGCGGCCGAACAATGTGCCCTGCGGACCGCGCAGCACTTCGATCCGCTCCACGTTCATCACGTCGAGCACGTTGCCGACGCCGCGCGAGATGTAGACGCCGTCGAGATAGAGGCCGACGCCGGGGTCGGCGGAGAGCTGATAATCGTTTTGCCCAATGCCGCGGATGAAGATGGCCGCGGTTGCATTGCTCGCGGAGACCGGAACCGAGCTGTTGAACTTCACGTTCGGCGTGAAATCGCCGATCTGTGTCACGGTCTCGATGCCGCGCTGCGCAAGGCCCTCGCTGGTGACGGCGGAGATCGCGATCGGCGTGTCCTGCAGCGATTCCGCGCGGCGGCGTGCCGTCACGGTGATCGTCTCAAGGCCGCCCGTGTCGGCTTCGGCCTGCGCGGGCGCGGCATCCTGTGCCAGTGCCGGGCCGGTGCCCGCGATGCCGAGCAGCGATACGCCCAGCAGCAAACCGCAAGCCCCCCGCATCTTTGTTCCGGTCGCTCCGTTCATGTGTCTTTCCCCTCCTGTTGGTGCCCCGCTGTCCGGCGGCGGCGTTGTTGTTCTCGCCCCGGGGCGCCCGCCGTTTCCATCCCACCGGAAACCATCCACGCGCCATCCATTGTTACTCCCAAGGCAACAACAACGCTGCGATTTCCGCTAGCCCAAGGGTGCGATGAGCAGCACCGCAGTGCGATCGAGTGCAACCCGCACTGTCACGTTTCCGCGGCCCGGCAAGGGTGCTTTGCACCGCTTTAGTGCGGTAACCGGCTAACAGGCTCGGCAGCGGGATAGCCGCCGGCGGCACCCTGCCGACATGATCTCTCCACGAAACGGGCCGGCTCCGGCTGGCGGCAAGCCAGGAAAGACTCATGACCAACACTGTCGAAGTGCTGCGCAGCGGGGAAACCGCAAAGGACGATCCCAACTGCTTCAACCGCCTGCACTGGGCGATCGAGCCGGTCGCGAAGGCGCGGCCGGGCGACTATATCGTCTACGAGACGCGCGACGCGTTCGACGACCAGTTCAACTTCGCGACGACGCCAGCGGAGGTCGCCGCCTGCGATCTGAACCGCGTCCACCCGATGACCGGTCCTGTCTATATCGAAGGCGCTGAGCGCGGCGACGCGCTCGCCGTCACCATCGTCGATATCGCCCCGTCCGCTTACGGCTACACGGTGATCGTGCCGGGCTTCGGTTTCCTTCGCGATATCATTCCCGGGCCGTTCATCGCCAACTGGAAGCTCGACCGGCTCTGCGCGGTCTCCGAGCAGATCCCGGGCGTGCGCATTCCGATGTGCGCGTTTCCGGGCTCCATCGGCGTGCTCCCCGGCAAGCCCGAGGTCGCCGCCGCGCTCGAACGCGAAGGCGCGCTCGCGGCGGCGGGCGGCTTCGTGCTGATGCCCGATCCCGGCCGCGCGCTTCCCGCGCATTTGTTCGCCGAGGGCGCGCCTTACGCTGCCGAGGGGCTGCGCACCGTCGCGCCGCGCGAGAACGGCGGCAACATGGATATCAAGGCCATGCAGGTCGGCACCACCATCCTGTTCCCCGTGCTCGTCGACGGTGCGGGCCTGTGGACCGGAGATATCCACTTCGCGCAAGGCGACGGCGAGGTCTGCGGCACCGCTGTCGAGATGGCGGCGCGCGTCACGCTGAAGTGCGAGGTCATCAAGGGCGGCGGCAAGAACATCGTGTTCCCGCACGTCACGGGCGGCAGCCAGCTCCGCAATACGGAGCCGGGGCGTTTTCACGCGGTGGTTGGAATGCCGGTGAAGAAGAAGGGCGAAGTGCCGCCGCATCTCGCCTATCTCGACAGCCCGAAGGTCGCCGCGCTCACCAACCTGTCCGAAGACCTGACGCTCGCCGCGCGCGATGCGCTCATCCGGATCATCGACTGGATGGTGGAGAACAAGGGGCTGACGCGCGAGCAGGCCTATGCGGTCGCCGCCGCGGCGGTGGACCTGCGCATCGGCCAGCTCGTCGATGTTCCCAACATCATCGTCTCGGCCGTGCTGCCGCTCGACATCTTCGTCGACTGAAGCGCCGGCCAAACCCGAAGGAAGCGAACCCATGAGCGTTGAACATCGCTGGCTGGAAAAATACCCGGAGCTGGGATCGAACCCGATCTCGACCGAACCCTACATCTCGCCCGACTGGTACGAGAAGGAGCGCGAGAAGATCTTCCGCAAGGTCTGGCTGTGCGTCGGCCGCGCGAACGAATTGCCCAAGGCCGGTGATTACAAGGTGAAGCGCATCGAGGCGGCGGGCACGTCCGTTATCCTCATTCGCGGCAAGGACGGGGAGGTGAGGGCGTTCCACAACGTCTGCGCGCACCGCGGCAACACCGTCGTCACCGAACATGGCCAGGAAACCTACGGCAAAAGCCGGGCGGCCGTGATCACCTGCCGCTTCCACGGCTGGGTCTACGGCGCCGACGGTGCGCTGAGGAGCGTGCCGAGCGAACAGCGTTTCTATTCCTGCTTCGACAAGGGGCACAACGGCCTGACGCCCGTGCATCTGTCGCTGTGGGAAGGCTTCATGTTCATCAACGTCGCCGAAACACCGGAGACGACGCTCGGCGAATTCCTCGGCGACTATGCCGAGCATTTCCGGGGCTACCCGTTCGACAGCCTCGACTACGGCTTCACCTATCGCACCGAGCTGGAATGCAACTGGAAGGTCGCGCACGATGCGTTCGCGGAGGCGTATCACGTCGATACGATCCACGCCGGATCGTTTCCGAACGTGTTTTCCACCGGCCTCCAGAACGTGAAGCTGATGGGGCCGCACCGCACCTGCGCGGTGTGTCTGACGCTCGATGCGAAGCCGACGCCGGTGGCTGGCATCGCCAATCGCATGGCCGGCGCCAGCCTCGTTTCGCAGCGCGGCGAATCGATGCTGCCCAAAACGATCAATCCCGATCACCGCAGCGATTTCGCGTTCGAGCTGAGCGTCATCTTCCCGAACACGTTGCTGCATGTGTCGGAAGGCATCTGGTTCACGCATCAGTTCTGGCCGCTCGCGCACAACCGCACGCTGTGGGAAGGCCGCTATTACGTGAAGGCGCCGACCACCAATGCAGAGCGCTGGGCGATCGAGCACGCGATGACGCTGCAGCGCAATGCTTGGCTCGAAGACACCGCGACGATGGAGGACACGCAGCGCGCCATGCAGTCGCGCGCCAAGACGCTGCAGCATCTTCAGGACGACGAGATCCTCATCCGCCACGGCGCTGTCGTCGTCGACCAGTACGTCAACGCCTGAGCGGAGCACGATCATGACCGAACCCACGCTGCCGCCCGCCTTCGCCGATCTCGCGCCGTTCCTCGACTGGGCCTTGCCCACCGCCGACGAGCGCCAGACCAAGCGCCGCCATGCCAGCCGGGAGGCGCTGAAGGCGTTCTACGACGCGCTTCTGCCAAGGCTGGAGGCGATCCTCGCCGAGGTCGACAAATATCCGCTGGGCGGCCTGCCGGAGAGCCATCACGCCATCTACGACATGGCGCTCGCGCTCGCCGAGGTGGCGCCGCATGTCGAGCTCTACGGCGGCTCGCCCGGCGTGCCCTATGCGTTCGAGGAAGGCCGCTTCATCGCCGTGCACGGCGCGCAGCCGACATGGCAAGGCCTGCACCCGATGGCGAGCATCTGAGCATGGCGCTTTCGGCCGAGGCGCGTCTGGCGCGGCTGGAGGCGCGCGCCGAAATCGGCGACCTCGTCGCGCGCTATGCGCACGGGGCGGATCGCGGCAACGATCCCGCGATCATGCGCACGCTCTTCACGCCGGATGCAACATGGTCGGCGGCGGGTTTCGCGGCGCTCGAAGGCCGCGAAGCGATCACGAAGGGGCTTGCGGCAATCGCGGCATTGCGGGTGCTGTGGTCGATCCATTTCATGGTGTCGCCGCACATCGTGCTCGCGCCCGACGGAAGATCGGCGCGGTGCCATTGGTATCTTTGGGAACTGTGCACCATGGCCGGGGACGCGGGTCAGCGTGATGAATGGCTCGGCGGATGGTACGACAGCGAAGCGGAGTGGACTGAGGACGGATGGAAATTCAGCAGTGTACGTCTGGAGATACGGCTCCAGGGCGAAGCGAACCCGCCATGGTATCTGAAGCAGCCGGTCGCGCGGTGAGCGTACGTCTTTGCGCCGTCGGCGACATCGCCGAGGGTGAGATACTGCGCGTCGATCTCGAAGATGGCCGCGCGCTCGCCGTCTATCATCTGGAAGGCGCGTTCTACGCGACGGACGATCTCTGCACGCACGGCGACGCGTCGCTTGCGGAAGGGGAGATCGAGGGTTGCAACATCCTCTGTCCGTTCCATCTCGGCAGCTTCGACATCCGCACCGGCGAGCCCACGGGCGCACCCTGTTCGGTCGCGCTCCGGACCTACGCGGTGACGGTCGAGGACGGCGAGGTCCTGCTCGCGCCCTAGTTCAGCTGCTCAGGCGTTTCAGCGTGCAGGAAGGCCGCTCGCCGAAGCGGTCGTGATAGTCGCGCGCGAACTTCGACAGGTGCGTGAAGCCGCAGGCGAGCGCGACGTCGGTGACCGACAGACCGAGATCGGCGCCGGCCTTCAGCTGCCGGTGCGCGAGGTCGAGGCGGTGGTTCTTGAGATACGCCATCGGCGTCGTGTCGCGGAAACGCCGGAACCCGGCATGAAGCGACCGCGCGCTGACGCCCGAAACATCGATCATCTCGCCGAGCGTGATCGGATCGCGCGCGTGCTCGCGCACGAATTCCTCCACGCGGCGCACATAATAGGGCGCCGGTCCCGAAGGCGGCGCATCGAACAGGTCGGAATGATTGTGCGGCACGGCGGCGAGCAGCAGCCGCTCCAGCGTTTCCTCCACGGAGCCGCAGGCGCGTGCGTGCGTATAACCGGTGGCGCCGGTATCGAGCCCGTCGCAAACCGTGCGCACGAGCTGCGCGAACGCCGCCGCCGCGCCCTGCAGCCGCACGGGACGCGGCGAAAAGCGCAGATCGCCCGGCCGAAAGCCCAGCTCCTGTGCCAGCACGGCCTCAAGGCCGCTTTTCGGAATCTTCACGGTGAAGTGCTTGTAGCCCTCGCCGAAGACTTGGCGCACCTTCGCGTCCGGGCTGATCACGCACATTTCGCCGGGATGCAGTTCGAACGTATTCTTGTCCTGCACGATCTGCGCGACGCCCAGCAGCGAGAACTGCACGAGATAGAGCGCATCCATCGGCGGAATGTTGACGACGACGCGGCCATAGGGATTGCCGTAGTCGGTCGCGTTGAAGGTCAGCGACCGTAGCGCCGCCTGATGATGCCGGAACGCGAGCGGCGGTACGCCGCCTTCGATCCGGAGGTCGTGTGGGCAGAACATCGCGCTCATGTGCTGATGCACCTCGTCGATGTCGTTCGTCACCAGCCTTGCCCGCTCCGCGAGCGGCAGCCCGTCGCCCGCCCAGCGGCGGGCCGTCTCCACATCCGTGATCAACATGCTCCCACCTCCGCTTGGCCTGTTTCCCGGCCTCTCCCGCCTGGCAGCATTTCGCACATTGCCCCTGCGATCAAGCGACGATTCGATGCGCCGGCCACCGGCGTGACCCACCTTTGCACTGGCCCTGAACTCCCCCGTCTCAGGTATCGAAGCGCTGGCATCCAACGGGCCCGGCAGTTGCGTGTCACCGGCTCGATATCCTCTGCAGAAGCTGCGTCCCGCGCGGTTCTCTGTCCAATACCCATTCGCCCGATCACCAGACCTGTAGGGTATCGTCATGTCCCGGCTGCCGATGGACGCACCCGCGCGGGTTCAGATGCCCCCTGCGAAATCCGCACTCAGCGTCCACCCGCTGCGGGGCGGGGATAGTGGGCGTCCAGCTTCTCCCGCACGGTGGACGGTATCAGAAAACATGGGGAGACGCGTTCTGGACACGATACTGCCTCTGGCGCCTCAGCCGCGATGATCGAGGGGCCGTTATCGGTCGATGCTGGCCTGGCCGTGCCCGGCATAGAGCGCCTCGCTGATCGCTACGAGCTGCCCAAGCTCCGGCGAAACGTCTCCGGCGCGGTGGATCATCATGATCGGCGAGTGCGCGGGGCTGTCGACGATCGGCACGTAGGCGACGTCGTCGCGTTTCATGCGCTGCACCGATGCGGGCACGATGCTGAACCCGACATGCGCCGCGACAAGCCCGATCGCCGTCTGTACCTCGCGCACCTCGCGCACGATGCGCGGCTGCAGCCCGAGATCGTGGAAGATGCCGAGCACCTGATCGGCGTAGCTCGGCCGTGCCGGGCGCGGATAGACGATCAGCGGTTCGCCGAGCAGTGCCTCAAGGTGAACGGGTCCGCCGCCCGCAAGCGGATGATCGATCGGCATCACCGCCACCAGCGGCTCCTCCGCGAGCACGATCCGGCGGATCGCGGCATCCTCGAAGCGCAGGCGGCCGAAGCCGGCGTCGATGCGTCCGTCCTTCAGTGCGGCGATTTGTTCGATGGTCGAAAGCTCGATCACGGAAACGTCGCTGCGCGCCGCGCATTCGCGGAAACGCCGGATCACTTCTGGCAGCAGGCCGTAGAGCGTCGAGCCGACGAAGCCGATAACGAAACGCTTGCGGCCTTTGCCAGCCTGATCCCGCAGCACCTCGCGTATCCGGTCGACTCCGGCGAGCACCTGCACGGCCTGTTCGTAGAGCAGGCGCCCCGCCTCGGTCAGGCGGATGGGCCGCGCCTCGCGGTCGAACAGGTCGACGCCGAGTTCCTCCTCCAGCTGGCGGACCTGTCGGCTGAGCGGCGGCTGCGCGATGTTCAGCCGTTCGGCCGCGCGCGTGAAGTTCCGTTCGTTGGCGACCGCAACGAAGTAGCGCAGGTGCCTCAGCTCCATTCGATACCTTTCAGGTCTCGCGGCTTACCGAGACGGTCGTTTACGCCGCACGGTGCAATACCTACCAAATGGCGGAAGTCATGCAATATGGAAGGGTCATTGCTTTGCTGACGATCGAAAAGATCGATACCTGGATTGTCGATGTGCCGACAATCCGCCCGCACGTCCTGTCGATGACGGCGATTCGAAGCCAGGCGATGGTGATCGTTCGCGTGCACTGTTCGGATGGCATCGTCGGGCTCGGCGAGGGCACCACGATCGGCGGCCTCAGCTACGGTGACGAGAGCCCGGAAGGCATCAAGCTTGCCATCGATACCTATTTCGCGCCGCTGCTCTTGGGTGCTGCGGCTGACTCTCCGGCGATGGCGATGGCGCTGGTTCGCAAGCACGTCGTCGGCAATCATTTTGCAAAGAACGCGGTGGAAACCGCGCTGCTCGATGCCGCCGCGCAGCGCGCGGGCCTACCGCTCAGCGAACTCCTCGGCGGACGTGTCCGCGATACGCTTCCCGTGCTGTGGACGCTGGCGAGCGGCGTCACCGAAACCGACATCGAAGAGGCCGAAGCGATGCTCGAAGCGCGTCGGCACCGGATCTTCAAGCTGAAGATCGGCAAGCGTGACGTCGAGGCGGACGTCGCGCACGTCCGCGCGATCAAGCAGGCGCTCGGCGATCGCGCCAGCGTCCGCGTGGATATCAATCAGGCTTGGGACGAGCAGACTGCGCGCCGGGGCATCGCGATGCTCGCGGAGGCGGGCGTCGATCTCGTCGAGCAGCCGCTGCCGCGTGCCAACCGCGCCGGGATGCAACGGCTGACCGCACGCTCGGAAGTCCCGATCATGGCCGACGAGGCGCTGCAGGGCCCCGCTGACGCGCTCGATTTCGCGCGGCGCCATGCGGCAGACGTGTTCTCGGTGAAGGCGCCGCAGGCGGGCGGGCTTCATGCCGCCGCAAAGGTCGCCGCCATCGCCGAAGCTGCCGATATCGCCGTTTACGGTGGCACCATGCTCGAAGGCGGTGTCGGCACCATCGCCGCCGCGCATCTCTGCGCCACCTTCGTCGCCCTGCCGTGGGGAACCGAGCTGTTCGGGCCGTTGCTCCTCACCGAGGAGATTCTGGAAACGCCGCCGCTCTACGCCGATTTCGAGCTCACCGTGCCCCGCGGCCCCGGCCTCGGCATCGCGCTCGATCTCGAAAAGATCGCATTCTTTCGCCGGGACGCGCAGCCGCGTCCAACCCTCAGCATCGTAGCAGCGGAGAAAGCCTGATGCTCTTCCAGGTGGAAATGCACGTGCGTGTGCCGGATACACTCGACCCGGCGCGTTTTGATGCGCTCAAGGCCGAGGAAAAGGCCCGCGCCGAGGCGCTGCAGAAAAGCGGCAAGTGGCGGCATCTTTGGCGCCACGCCGGGCAGTACGCGAACACCAGCATCTTCGACGTGGAAAGCAATGCGGAGCTTCACGAGCTTCTCGTCGGGCTGCCGCTGTTTCCGTTCATGGAAATCCGGGTGACGCCGCTTTGCCGGCACCCGTCCTCCATCCACGCGGACGATCGCTGAGTTTCCTGAATCCAGAATACCAAGGGGAGAGATGACATGGGTTCCGAACTGGTCCAGAGCGCCGAAATGCAGGCCTATCTCGATCGCATCGCCGGCCTCGGTGATACGGGCGGCGATGCGCGCACCAAGTCCATCGTGCGCCGGATCGTCTCCGATCTCTTCACCACGATCGATGATTTCGATGTCAGCGCGGAGGAGTTCTGGCACGCGCTGCATTTCATGCAGCAGGCCGCGCCCGAATTCGGCCTGATCGCCCCCGGTCTCGGCTTCGATCACTTCCTCGATGTGCGCATGGACATTGCCGATCGCGCGGCGGGCATTTCGGGCGGTACGCCGCGCACGATTGAAGGGCCGCTCTATGTGCCCGGCGCACCCATCGAAAAGGGCCGCGCGCGTCTTGATGACGGCAGCGACGCGGGCGAGGTGTTGATCATGCGCGGGCAGGTGCGCGATGTGCGTGGCAAGCCGGTTGCGGGCGCGATCGTGGACGTGTGGCATGCCAACACGAAGGGCGCCTATTCGACCTTCGATCCCTCGCAGGCGTCCTACAACAACCGCCGCCGGATCGAGACGGATGCCGACGGACGCTACGTATTCCGCAGCGTCATCCCCTCCGGCTACAGCGTGCCGCCGCAGGGCAGCACCGATCAGTTGCTGCAGGCGATCGGGCGGCATGGAAACCGGCCCGCGCACATTCATTTCTTCGTGTCGGCCCCCGGCCATCGCCATCTGACGACGCAGATCAACATCAAGGGCGATCCTTATCTCTACGATGATTTCGCCTTCGCCACGCACAACGATCTCATCCCCGAAGTCGTGCGCCGCGAGGATCCGGAAGCGATCCACGCCGAGCAGCTCAACGGACCGTTCAGCGAGATCGATTTCGATTTCGTGCTGCACGACGCGGCGGAAAGCACGGAGGCTGAATTGATGGCGCGGCACCGCGCCCCGGCGCAGGCGGCCT
The DNA here is from genome assembly GCA_016793845.1 of Sphingosinicella sp. Lineage (GTDB taxonomy): Bacteria > Pseudomonadota > Alphaproteobacteria > Sphingomonadales > Sphingomonadaceae > Sphingosinicella > Sphingosinicella xenopeptidilytica. The sequence continues at coordinate 14,604 of JAEULI010000057.1, read as the reverse complement.
GATGAAAGGCAAGGTCTTTTCTGGTCCCGAGGCGGCGCTGGAAGGTGTGCTGTTCGACGGCATGAGGATCATGTCGGGCGGCTTCGGCCTCACCGGCAATCCGGAGAACCTGATCGCCGCGCTCCGCGCCTCCGGCGTTAAGGGATTGACGATCGTTTCCAACAATTGCGGCGCCGATGGTTTCGGCCTGTGGACGCTGCTCGCGAACGGCCAGATCGCCAAGATGATCTCGTCGTACATCGGCGAGAACAAGCTGTTCGAGCAGCTCTATCTCGACGGGAAGCTGGAACTGGAACTCGTCCCGCAGGGGACGCTCGCCGAGCGCATCCGCGCAGGCGGCGCGGGCATTCCCGCTTTCTTCACGGCAACCGGCGTCGGCACCGTCGTTGCCGAAGGCAAGCCGACCGAGGTGTTCGAAGGCCGCCGCTACGTGATGGAGCGCTGGCTGAGGGCAGACCTCGCCATCGTCCGCGCGTGGAAGGGCGATCCCGAAGGCAATCTCGTGTTCCGGAAAACCGCGCGCAACTTCAACCCCGTCATGGCCACCGCCGCGAAGGTGACGATCGCCGAGGTCGAGCATCTGGTCCCGGCGGGTTCCATCGCCGCCGACGAGGTGCACACGCCCGGCATCTATGTGGACCGGATCGTCGAGGGCAGGGGGTACGAGAGGCGCATCGAAAAGTTGACCACGCGCCCGCGTCCGGTGGCCGCCTGATGCCCTGGACCCGCGAACAGATGGCCGCGCGCGCCGCGCAGGAGCTTGCCGACGGCGACTACGTCAATCTCGGCATCGGTATCCCGACGCTCGTCGCGAATTTCATTCCGCCCGGTATCAGCGTGACGCTGCAAAGCGAGAACGGGATGCTCGGCATGGGGCCGTATCCCTATGAAGGCGAGGAGGATGCCGATCTCGTCAACGCCGGCAAGGAAACGATCACCGAACTCCCGACCTCCAGCTTTGTCTCGTCCGTAGAGAGTTTCGCGATGATTCGCGGTGGCCACATCGATCTCGCGATCCTTGGCGCAATGCAGGTCGGCGCGCGCGGCGACATCGCCAACTGGACGATTCCGGGCAAGATGCTGAAGGGCATGGGCGGCGCGATGGATCTCGTCGCGGGCGTCCGCCGCGTCGTCGTGGTGATGGAACATTGCAGCCGCAGCGGCGAACCCAAGATCCTGCCGGAATGCACGTTGCCGCTCACCGGCATCGGTGTCGTCGATCTCATCATCACCGATCTCGGCGTTCTCGCCTGCGACAAGGCGAACGGCGGGCTCACCCTGGTGGAGTGCGCGCCCGGCGTGACCGCCGCCGAAATCCTTGAGCGCACAGGCGCACCCATTCGGAGGACCGCATGACGACCGGTATCGCAACGCTCGGCGACGGCTGCCGCATCGCGTGGGCGCTCGATGGGCCGGAGGGTGCCCCGGTCCTCATGTTGTCGAACTCGCTCGGCACCACGATGGAGATGTGGCGGCCGCAGCTTGCCGCGTTCGCCGCTCGTTTCCGTATCCTGCGCTACGACACGCGCGGTCACGGCCGTTCCGATGCGCCGCCGGGCGGCTACGGCCTCGATCGTCTCGGTCGCGATGCCGTCGAGCTTCTGGATGCCCTCGGGATCGATCACGTCCATTTCTGCGGCTTGTCGCTTGGCGGCATGACCGGGCAATGGCTCGGCGCCCGCGCCCCCGATCGCATCGACCGGCTCATCCTCGCCAACACCGCCGCCGTCATGGGCCCGCCATCGGCATGGGACACGCGGATCGTGACGGTTCGGCAGCAGGGAATGGCGGCACTCACAGACGCCATCCTCGAACGCTGGTTCACGCCGGAATTCCGCGCCGTGCCGGAAAGGACCAGCTTCGTCCGCGACCAGCTGCTCGCGACCGATCCGGCAGGCTACGCCGGCTGCTGCGCTGCCATCCGCGACATGGACCTGCGACCGCTGCTCAACTGGATCGCGGCGCCGACGCTCGTCATCACCGGTAGCCGCGACCCCGCGACACCCCCCGCCGACAGTGCGCTCATCGTGGAGGCGATCCCCGGCGCACGGCAGGTCATGCTCAATGCCGCGCACCTCTCCAATGTCGAACAGCCGGAAGCCTTCAGCACCGCCGTCCTCGACTTTCTGGATTGAAGCGGCGTTCTCCCGATTGACATATCCCGTTTGGAAAATGATGATCCTGATCAGGATTGTTTCCGGGGATGGGTCAGGGAGGCGCGCGATGAAGGCAGCACTGGTTTTGGGCGTGGCGCTTGCCGCCGGTTTCGGGCCGGTCGTGGCGGCGCGGGCGGAGGCGCCGGCCGAAGCCAGCAAGGTCGAGATGCGCTGGGGCGAGCGAATCCCGCTGCGCGACGGCGTCAAGCTCAGCGCCACCGTGTACCTGCCGAAGGGACAGGCGGCGCCCGCGCCCTGCATCTTCACGCTGACGCCCTACATCGCCCAGAGCTACCACGACCGCGGCGTCTATTTCGCGGCGCACGGCCTGCCGTTCCTCACCGTCGACGTGCGCGGACGCGGCAACTCCGAAGGCGAATTCCGTCCCCTCATCCAGGAGGCGAAGGACGGTCACGACGTCGTCGAATGGCTCGCGAAACAGCCCTATTGCAACGGCAAGGTCTCGATGTGGGGCGGCTCCTACGCCGGGTACAACCAGTGGGCGACCGCGAAGGAAGCCCCGCCGCATCTCGCCACCATCGTCCCCGTCGCCTCGCCCTATCCCGGCGCCGATTTCCCGGCGCGCAACAACATCGCCTACCCCTATCTGATGCAATGGCTGACCTTCACGGACGGCAAGGCCTCGCAGGCGAACATCTTCGGCGATGCCGCCTTCTGGGCATCGATCGCCCGCGAACGCTTCGAGGAGGGCGAGGCGTTCAGCACGCTGCCCCGCATCTTCGGCGGCGAGCATAAGACGCTCGTCGAGTGGATTTCGCACGCCGCCGTCGATGCGTGGTACGACAGCTACGCGCCCACACCCGAGCAGTTCCGCGCGTTTGACATGCCGATCCTCACCATCACCGGCAGCTACGATGGCGACCAGCCCGGCGCCTTCGAATTCTACAAGACGCACATGAAGCTGGGCTCCGAGAAGGCGCGCGCGAACCACTATCTGATCGTCGGGCCGTGGGACCACGCGGGCACGCGCACGCCGCAGGCGAGCGTCGGCGGGCTGACCTTCGGCCCTGCAAGCCTCGTCGACCTGCCGAAGCTGCATGTCCAGTGGTACAACTGGGCGATGGCCGGGGGCGCGAAGCCGGACTTCCTGCAAAAGCGCGTCGCCTATTACGTGATGGGCGCCGAACGCTGGCGCTACGCGGACACGCTGGAGGGCGTGACCGCCGAGGAGAAGCCGTACTTCCTCGATTCCACCGCCAACGCCAACCGCGTGATGGCGTCGGGATCGCTCTCACCGGCATCAGCCGGCAAGGGCAGCGCCGACAGCTATGTTTACGATCCCCGCGACGTGTCGGGCGCGGCGCTGGAAGCGGGCCTCGACCCGAGCCTCCTCACCGACCAGACGCTGGTACTCGCGGCCGACGGCAAGCAGCTCGTCTATCACAGCGCGTCCTTCGACAAGCCCACCGAAGTCTCCGGCTTCTTCCGCCTGTCCGCGTGGATCTCGATCGATCAGCCGGACACGGACTTTCAAGCCTCGGTCTACGAGATCACCCCCGACGGCGGCAGCATCCTGCTGACCAACGACATCCTCCGCGCGCGCTACCGCGAGTCGCTGCGCGAAGCGAAGCTCGTCACCTCAAAGGCGCCACTGCGCTACGATTTCAACCGCTTCACCTTCGTGTCGCGGCAGATCGCGAAGGGCAGCCGCCTTCGCCTCGTCGTCGGGCCGATCAACTCGATCAACACGCAGAAGAACTACAATTCGGGCGGCGTGGTTGCGGACGAAACCATGGCGGATGCGCGGTCGGTGACGGTGAAGCTGCTCCACGACAAGGTGCACCCGAGCGCGCTCTACATCCCGTTCGGTCAGCCCGAGTAGGCGCTCAGCGCGCGTTCTGCTTTGCGAACCACGGTTCGAGCAGCGCGATGGCGCGCTCCACCCGGTCGGTTGAAACCGCGAAGCTGAAGCGCATGAAGTGGTGGCCTTCCACCGGATCGAAATCGATGCCGGGCGCCGTGGCGATGCCGGTGTCTTCAAGGATGCGCATACAGAAGGCCATCGCGTCGTCGGTCAGGTGGCTGATGTCGGCGTAGATGTAGAAGGCCCCGTCCGGCGGGGCGATGCGGCGCAGCCCCATTTTCGGCAGCGCCTCCAGCAACAGGTCGCGGTTCCGTGTGTAGGTGGCGATGTGCCCTTCCAGCTCGTCGCGGCACTCGAAGGCGGTGAGCCCGGCGTGCTGCGCGAGCGACGGCGGCGTCAGGAACAGATTGCCCATGCGCGCCCGCGCCGCGCCGATCAGGTCCGGCGGCACCACCAGCCAGCCGAGCCGCCAGCCCGCCATGCTGAAGTATTTGGAGAAGCTGTTGACCACCAGCGTGTCGGCCGAGAACTCCAGCATTGAATGCGCCGGACCCACGTAGCTGATGCCGTGGTAGATCTCGTCGGAGATGATGCGGATGCCGCGGCGGCGGCACACCTCGGTGATCGCGGCGAGTTCGTTCTTCGGGATGATCGTGCCCGTGGGATTGGCGGGGCTCGCGACGATCAGGCCGTCGGGCGCCGACTCCAGCGCTTCGATCGCCGCGGCGGTGATCTGGTAGCGCTCCGCTTCGCCGCAGGGCAGCTCCACCGGCACCATGTGCAGCGCCTTCAGCGTATTGCGATAGGCAACGTAGCCGGGCCGCGCCAGCGCGACGCGCGCGCCGGGGTCGAACAGGCAGGAGAGCGCCATCACAAAGGCGGGGGAGGCGCCGCAGGTGAGGATGATCTGCTCGGGATCGAGCGAGACGCCGTAGGTTTCCTTATAGTGCAGCGCGATCCGCGTCTTGAGCGGGATACTTTCCCAATAGCCCATGCCGTCGGTATCGAGGATGCGGTGCGCCCCGGCGATCGCTTCTGCTGGCGCCCCGGTCGAAGGCTGACCGAACTCCATGTGGATGACCTGGCGCCCCTCCGCCGAAAGGCGATGAGCAAGGCGGCTGATGGCGATGGCGTGGAAGGGATCGATCTCGGCAGTCATGGTTTCCGGTTAGAGGGGTGCAGAGATGCCTGCAAGGGGGCTGTGAGCGCTGTCCGGGCTTGCAAAGTGCATCTCTTGGCAAGACTTTCCGCGCTATAGAGGCGCGGACAACGATGCTTTTCAACAGCTACGAATTCATCCTGCTGTTCCTGCCGGTCTCCGTGGCGGGATTCTTCGTGCTTGCGGGCGCCAGCACGCGGGCGGCGATGGGCTGGCTCGTGGCTGTGTCGCTGGTCTTCTACGGGTGGTGGAACCCGGCCTATCTGCCGCTTCTCATCGGCATCGCGGCCTTCAATTATATTGTCGGGCGTGCCTTGTCCCGAAGGCCGTCGCGCTGGCTTCTGGGCTTCGGGATCGCCGTCGATCTCTGCACGCTCGGCTACTTCAAATACGCTGGCTTCTTCGTGTCGACGGCCGATTCGCTCACCGGCGCGGACTGGGCGATCGGCCCCATCGTTCTGCCGCTCGCCATCTCCTTCTTCACCTTCCAGAAGATTGCCTTTCTCGTGGATAGCCATCGCGGCCTCGCGCGAGACGTGGGGCCGCTCGAATATGCGCTGTTCGTGGCATTCTTTCCGCAGCTCATCGCCGGGCCGATCGTCCACTACCGAGATGTGGTGCCGCAGTTCCGGCTACCCGAGACATTCCGGCCGATCGCCGAAAACTTCGCGGTGGGCATCACCATCTTCGCGATCGGCCTGTTCAAGAAGGCGGTGCTGGCAGACGGCATCGCGGTCTACGCAACGCCGGTGTTCGATGCGGCGGAGGCTGGCCGCTCGCCGGACCTCCTCACCGCTTGGAGCGCGGCGCTCGCCTACACGTTCCAGCTTTACTTCGACTTTTCCGGCTATTCGGACATGGCGATCGGCGCCGCGCGTCTGTTCGGCATCCGGCTGCCGCTCAACTTCAACTCGCCCTACAAGGCGGCGAACATCATCGATTTCTGGCGGCGCTGGCACATGACACTGTCGCGGTTCCTGCGCGATTATCTCTATGTTCCGCTCGGCGGCAACCGGAAGGGACGCGCGCGCCGCTATGCCAATCTGCTCGCGACCATGCTGCTTGGCGGCCTCTGGCACGGCGCGGGTTGGACCTTCGTACTCTGGGGCGTGCTGCACGGTGCATTCCTTGTCGTGAACCATGCGTGGCGGCGGCTTGCGCCCGCCGCGCTCACGGGTGCGCGCTTCTATCCGGTGGCGGCGTGGCTGCTGACCTTCCTTGTCGTGGTCGCGGCGTGGGTGCCGTTCCGTGCGCTGACGCTCGATGGCGCCGGGCGAATCCTTGCCGGGATGGCGGGGCTGAACGGGGTGTCGCTGCCCACCGCCATCTTCGTGCGCCTCGGGCCGCTGCGCGATGGTCTGGAGGCGCTCGGGATCGAGGCTTCGGCCAGCGGGGGCGGTGCGTTCGTGGCGGTGTGGCTCTGGATCGCCGCCTTGTTCGCGCTCGCACGCTTTGCGCCGAACACGCAGCAGATCATGGGCAGATACCGCCCCGGTCTCGGCTTCGAGGCTGCAGGCGCGGTGCAGTTGTTGTGGCGGCCCGCGGCTCGCTGGGCCATCCTGACAGGCGCGCTTGCCGCCGCAGGGCTGCTCGCGCTCAATCAGGTTTCCGAATTCCTCTACTTCCAGTTCTGAAGGCCGCACCCGTGAAACGCTATCTCGCCATCCTTGCCGCCACGGTGCTGGTGATTATCACCGGCGTCGCGGGTCTGGCATGGCTCGTCGATCCCTATGCCTATTGGAATGCGCCGGTGATCGATGGCGTGAACCGCTACCGTCCCGCGGCCGGGAAGCATATGCTCGCCGTGAAGCTGCGGCAGTACGAACGGATGCAGCCGAACACGCTCGTTGCCGGAAACAGCCGCGTCTATGTCGGGATCGACCCCGGATCGCGCACCTGGCCGTCCGAAATGCAGCCCGTCTACAACCTCGGCCTGCCGAGCGTCGGTATGCGCAACGTCGTCCAGGCTGTCGAAACCGCGCTCTTCACTCACCAGCCTCGCGCGCTTTTCGTTGGGCTGGATTTCATGAACTTCACGGTGGAACAGGCTGATTGGCACAAGGGCGGGCCTGTTGCGCTGCCGCCCAAGCCGGATTTCGCCGAGCGCGCGGCGCTCAATGCGAAGCTGTTGCTATCGCTCGATGCGCTCACCGATACGGTGGACGCCCTTCTCGAACAGCACAGCGCTTCGCCCGAAACGATAACGCCCGCCGGCTTCTATGGCACCGGCATCTATCCCGCCATCATAGCGGGGGAGGGCCATGCGGCGCTGTTTCGCCAACGCAACCAGGAGAATCTCGAATACTATCTGGCAGGCCCGAAGCGTGTGCGCTGGGGCCCCGAGCAGAACCCGGAGTTCGACGCGCTCGAAGATCTCGTGCAGACGGCGAAGGCCCGGCAGATTTCTCTCACCTTCTTCACCTACCCGTACCATGCCGACGTGCTGCTCAGCTACCAGAAGGCCGGGCTGTGGCCTGCCTACGAGGATTGGCTCCGCGATCTGGCGGCGTTTTCGGCGCGCACAGGCATCCTCACCTATATGTTCACGCGCGTCGATGAGGTGACCGGAGAAGCCGTGCCCGAAGATGGGGATACGAAAACGCGAATGCGGTGGTATTGGGAGGCCGGTCATTTCAAACCCGCACTCGGAGACCGCATGGTCCTCATCATGAATAGCTCGCTCGACGACCGGCTGGTGCTGACGCCGGACAATGTCGAGGCGCGGATTCGCGAGCTGCGCGAAGGTCTTGCCGCCTACGGCAAGCAGCATCCCGCAGTACGGCGCGTCGACGAAGCGTTCGAGGACGCATCACGGTGAAGCAGGCGCTGCTCGGGTCCATCCGCGCGCTCGGCGGTTTTGCGGCGGCGCGCGCGCTGACGGCGCGAAAGCTGCGCATCCTCTGCTACCATGGCCTCTGGACGCTGGATGCGCGGCCGTTCGGCAACCGCCTGTTCATGCCGCACCGGCAGTTCGCCGATCGGATGAGGTGGCTTGCTGCCTCGCCCTATCCGGTGCTGCCGCTCGGCGAAGCGGTCGACATGCTCGCCGAAGACAGGCTGCCGAAGGGCGCCACCGTCATCACCATCGACGACGGCTGGTCCTCCACATACACGCACATGCTGCCCGCGCTCGAAGCCTGCGGCCTTGCGGCGACCGTCTATGTCTCGACCTATTATGTCGAAAACGACGGCCCGGTGGCGAACGTCGTCGCCAACTATCTTGCCGAACGCGCGCCGGCCGGAACCTATAACCTCGCCGGCGTCCTTCCCGGCCTCGAAGCGCCGCTCGTGCTTGGCGATGCAGCGAGCCGCGACCGGGCAGGGGACCGGCTCCGCACCGCCGTCGACGATGTCGGTTTCCAGCCCCGCATGGTCGGCCTCGCCGAAGTGGCGAACCGGCTCGGCATGGGCACGGAGCCGTGGTGGTCCGGGCGCCAGTTCCACCTGATGCGCCCCGAAGAGGTGCAGGATGCCGCCCGCCGCGGCCTCGACATCCAGCTCCACACACACCGCCACAAGGGCCTCCACCGCTACATCGATGCGCTGCCGCAGGAACTTGCCGACAACCGCGCGTCGCTCGGCGCCATGCTCGGCGGTGGGCATCACGACCATTTCTGCTACCCAAGCGGCGGTTTCGACGCGCGCGGGGAGGCGATGCTCGCCGAAGCCGGGATCAAATCCGCAACGCTCGTCACCGAAGGCTTGAACGCGCCGGGTACGAACCCATATCGCCTGCGGCGGTTCCTGGACGGCCGGACGGTAAGCGAAGCGAGCATCGACGCGTACCTCTCCGGCATCCTCGACATCGCCGAGCGGCTACGCTAAACGCGCCCGCAAATCCGAAAGATCACGTGAGAAGGCGGCGGCGGCATGGCGTCCTACCAGTATAGTTTTGTGATGAAGGGTCTCACCAAGACCTTCCCCGGCGCGCCGAAGCCGGTTCTGAACAACATTCACCTGCAGTTCCTGCCCGGCACCAAGATCGCCATCATCGGCGTGAACGGCGCCGGCAAGTCGACGCTGATGAAGATCATGGCCGGCTACGACAAGGACTACCAGGGCGAGGCGTGGGCCGCAGACGGCGTCCGCGTCGGCTATCTGTCGCAGGAGCCCCAGCTCGATCCGACGAAGACCGTGAAGGAAAACGTCATGGACGGCGTCCGCCCGGTCGCCGACATGATGGACCGCTTCAACGAGATTTCGACCATCATGGCCGATCCGCCCGAGGACGCGGACTTCGACGCGCTGATGACCGAGATGGGCGAGCTTCAGGAGAAGATCGACGCGGTTGACGGCTGGACGCTCGACAACCAGCTCGAAATCGCCATGGACGCGCTGCGCTGCCCGCCGGGCGACGCGGGCGTCGAAAACCTCTCGGGCGGTGAGAAGCGCCGCGTCGCGCTCTGCCGTCTGCTGCTCGAAAAGCCCGAAGTCCTGCTGCTCGACGAGCCGACCAATCACCTCGACGCGGAAAGCGTGCAGTGGCTGGAAAGCCATCTCATCGAGTATCCGGGCAACGTCATCCTCGTCACCCACGACCGCTACTTCCTCGACAATGTCGTCGGCTGGGTGCTGGAGCTGGACCGTGGCCGTGGCATCCCGTTCGAAGGCAACTACTCCAAGTGGCTTGAAGCGAAAGCCAAGCGCATGGAGCAGGAAGACCGCGAGGAAGAGGGCCGCCAGAAGGCGATCAAGGAAGAGCTGGAGTGGATCCGGCAGTCGCCCAAGGCGCGTCAGACCAAATCCAAGGCGCGTATCAAGGCGTTCGACGAACTCGTTGAAAAGCAGAATGATCGCCGTCCAGGCGGTGCGCAGATCCTCATTCAGATTCCCGAGCGCCTTGGCAGCATGGTGATCGAGGCGAAGGGCCTCACCAAGGCCTATGGCGACAAGCTGCTGTTCGAAAACCTCGAATTCACGCTGCCGCCTGGCGGTATCGTCGGCGTCATCGGCCCGAACGGCGCCGGTAAATCGACGCTGTTCAAGCTCATCACCGGGCAGGAAACGCCCGATAGCGGCTCGATCAAGATCGGCGACACGGTGAAGCTCGGCTATGTCGACCAGAGCCGCGATCATCTCGATGCGAACAAGAACGTCTGGGAAGAGGTTTCCGGCGGCAACGAGCGCTTCTACTTCGGCAAGCACGATATTTCGACGCGCGCTTACGTGGGCGCCTTCAACTTCAAGGGCGTCGATCAGCAGAAGAAGGTCGGCCAGCTTTCAGGCGGTGAGCGCAACCGCGTTCACATGGCGAAGATGCTGCAAAAGGGCGGCAACGTGCTGCTGCTCGACGAACCGACCAACGACCTCGACGTCGAAACGCTGCGCGCGCTCGAAGAGGCGCTGGAGAACTTCGCCGGCTGCGCCGTGGTCATCAGCCACGACCGCTTCTTCCTCGATCGCCTCGCCACGCACATCCTGGCGTTCGAAGGCGACAGCCACGTCGAATGGTTCGAAGGCAACTTCGAATCCTACGAGGAAGACAAGCGCCGCCGCCTCGGCGACGAAGCCGACCGCCCACACCGCATGAGCTACAAGAAGCTCACGCGGTAAGGGTACGTCAGTCGCAGAGCCTACGGTCTCCGTCGCTAAGGCTGGTGGTATTCGTGATGTTTCTGAGCGTCAATTCGCGCGCGATGAACGCTGACGTATAGGTGATGTCGCGTTCCGTGAATATCGGCGCGATGCTGCGCAGAATGCTGCTTCTCACCGGGAAGAACCACGGCGTGTAGCGATAGGTCACTTCGGCGACGAGCACGTTGTTTGGGTCCGTGACGATCATGCCGTTTACTTCGTCGATCGAATCGTCGTCCTCACCATCGCCTTCCTCGCCGATTGCGCTCGCCCGGGCGAGATCGCCCTCGCAGCGTTGCCAGCGGATCCAGTGCCCGTCGTCGTCGGCATTGCGTGTGACGGAACTGAGCACGATGCGACCATTTGTATCGAAATCGTCGAACGATGCAGACATCTGCGAACCCATGAACAGCGTGTTCACGTCCACTTCGTCGATACTTGCCCGATAACGTGCGGCAAGATCGGCGGTCGATGTTGCGATGCGCGAGAGCTGTTGGTGGGTCAGCGCGAGGTGGACAAGCTCAAGGCCGCCGAGCAGCGCAACCATCAGGAACGGCAACGCAAACGCGAACTCCATGAACGCGACACCGGACTCGTCGTCACGAAGTGGTGTCCGAACCTTTTGAAAGAGGCGAACCCGTTTCGTTGTCATGAAGGAATGCACTCCTCCTCAGGGGCGGGCACCTCGATATTGCTGAACGGCTCGTTCTTGATGATGGCATTGGCCTCGATGGTCATGTTTGCATTGCCGCCGTTGATGATGCCTGAGGTCAGCTTGAAGATCATCGGGTAGGTAACCGTCACGCCGTAATAAAGAATGTCTTCGGCATTGCCGAGATCGTCGCTGCCGCGATCTGCATCCCACTGTTCGTTCCCGTTGATATCGATGTAGCAGTCGCCCGGCCCTGGCTCGCCACCAAACGGCGCGACATCGGATGAAAGCGGTTCGGGCTGCCCGACGGCACCGAAGCTGGAATAGCTCCTGCGATCGATCTCTGCATGGGCGCCTTTGATCTGCCCGATCTTCGCGTCGAGGATCGCGTCAAGTTCCTCCGCGGTCGAGCCGCCGGTCGCGGCGAGACGCGAGACTTCACGAAGCGCGCCTTCCACGTTTGATTTCGCATAGGCGAGATAGCCAAGCTCGATCCCGCCCATCAGCAGCGTCATCATCGGCAGGCTCAGCAAGGCGAACTCGATGATGTAGCTGCCGCGTTCGTCCCGGCGGAGACGGCGAAGCGGATTGCGGAGGCGCATCATGGCGCGCCTACTTCGACACGCGCAGATAGCCGATGTTCTGCGCGATCTTCTGGAAGGCCTCGTTCAGATCTTCGGCGGTTTCCGCAACGTAGTAATCGTCCTCCGAACTCGCGCATTCTTTGATCGCGTTTTTGTCCGTCGTGCCGATCGAGGTGGAGAAGGCCACCGTCGAAACCTTGATGCCCTGCATCTGAGCCGCTTTGCAGATCATGAGGAAGCGCCCCCTGTGCTCGGCCTTGGGTTCCGCGGTGTCGGATTTGGTTCGGTGATCCCAAAGATACTGATTATATGCCGAATAGCTGATCCCGGGGTCGATTTCACCGTCGGACATGAAGACGATATAGCGGTTGACGCCGCGTTCTTCGCCCGTGTGTCCGGGTGCAAGGTAAGTGCTGTCGTTGGGGAACGGTGCGCCGGGACTGATCAGCGCGAGGCCCCAGTACATGCCGAGGTCGTGATAGGTGCCGCCTGTAGGTTTGAGGGCGTCGATATAGCTACCCAACGTCGTCACGCCGTCCGCATCGATCTGCGTAAGCAGCTTTGCCTCGTTCGGGCAGTTTTTATTGGGGCCGGTCGTGGCGACGCCGTTTTTGTAGTGGCTTGTCGTTGTCAGGCTGGAGTAGCTCGTATCATAGCGCACTGCCTTGCTCGTGTAGGTGCTGCTGTCGTTCTGCATTCGCCAGTTGACGTTGGCCCATGGTTGCTTGGTAATGTCCATGTAAGTCGCATTTGGCCGGTACTTGTTGCCGGTAACGGTCGCGCTCCCGACCTTGTCCCCGGTCCACGGCAAAGCAAAGTACGGCCTCCATTTCGGTGCGACCTTTCCATCGAGCTCCGCTCCCGGCACGGCGTCGATGACGTCCCACGCACTCGCGGGAGTGGTCGTGTAGGGGGCGCTCGATGCGTTGATGGTCGTGACGGTGCTGCGGGCCTCGACGCAACCTTTCCACGCGTAGGGGTTGGCGGGCGTCGTTTCTGCAAGCCCGAGGGAAACAAACTGGTCGAGGTCCAGATTTTCATCGTCCCAAGAGCCCGTCACGGAATAGTTCTTCCAAGCGTATTTTCCGCTCACGGTCGCCATGTACGGCTCACCGATATTCGTTGAATACGGCTCACCCGAGTAATCGATGTAGTCGGGATTTTCAGCGTAGAGCAGCTTGCCGACGTTCACGCCCTGCGAATAGGGAACGATACCAACGCGCACACGAAGTCCGCTGCTGCTCAGCTGATCCTGAAGCTCTTTGAGGATGTCGAGAAATTCCTTGGAAGCGCCTTGCAGCGCGATCATGCGCTCGTTGTCGCTTCCGCTGTTTTTATTGACGTCCCATGCCATCGATCCGGTTACGTCAACGACGAGAACGACATCGACATTCACGCCGGAGCGGCGCGCCGAGCACTCGGCGTTGATATCCATCGACTGGATTCCTGCAATACGCAGCAACTGTGTCGAGATCGTCGTAGCGAGCGTGATCGTGAGCTCGCCATCATCATCGACTTGTGCGGTACGCGTGATCTCGCTCGTGTCGAACTTGCCTTCGGGGAAGTTGTAATCGAGGAACTTCTGGATTTCCTGATCGGCGGTCGAATTGTCGAGCACGGTGCCGCCGCTGTCGGTGTCGTCCTTCGTCATTACCTTCCGCCCCGCGAGCGCGGCAGCATCGCAAGCTTGGGCGAGGCGGGCCTCTGCCATGTAGGCTCGGGTGAGGTCTACGCCGCCGCCGATCGCGCCGACGAGCGGGATCACGGATGCGGCCACGATGGCGAGCGCGTTGCCTTTCTGGTCACGTCTCAGGCGCGAAAGAAAGGTCGACGACTGCATGGTTTTCATGCGATTGCCCGGCGTATTGCTGCCCAGCGACATAGTGTTCACCCCCGAATTGCGCCGCCTGCAAGTAGGCGCATGATCAAGGATGCATAACGGGAAATGCCTAAGAAGCCGTTGAGGTGACTGGTTAATGACAGACGGGATCGGCGGAATTCCGGGCGTTGCCGAAACGATTTCCAAAGTGGAAGCGATTGTGCGGGCCGAAGATCGGGATCGCTACGTCGCGACGCTGTTCGCTCCGGCTGCCGCAAGGCCGCAACTTTTTGCGCTCCATGCCTTCGATCTTGCGCTCGCCGAGGTGGTGCGCACGACCACGGAGCCGCAGATCGGCATGATCCGGCTCGCATGGTGGCGCGACAGTGTTGAGCGCGCGCGCGAAAAGCCAATCACAGGAGAGCCCGTTCTCGCCGCCGTTGCGGCTGCCGCACTGGATACCGGAGGGCTCGCGGCGCTGGCCGAGGCGCACATGGACGTCCTCGACGGCGCCGAAATCGGCGAGAGCGGAGCGCAGCTTTTCCGCTGCGCCGCTGCGCTGCTCGGGGCGGAGGACGATGCCGGGCTCGCCGATGCCGGCCGCTTCTGGGCGCAGGCAAACGCGCGCCGCCGGGGTGCGGAGGCCGCCGTTTCGATGCCGGATGGGATGCGCTTCTCGCCGCCTGTCCGGCCCGTCACCGCGCTTGCCGCCGTCGCCCGGCGCGATGCCGCCGGCAAGCGGGAACCGCGCGGGGCGGCCGGACGGCAGTTCGCGATCCTGCGGCACGTGCTGACCGGCCGCGCCTGACAGGGAAAGCGTGACAGCGCCGAAACG
>JAEULI010000050.1 GCA_016793845.1 Sphingosinicella sp. | reverse complement strand
ACCGGCCTGTCGCCGCGCGACTGGCGACGGGCTGCCGCTTCAACCTGAAGCGCGCTTGGTGCGGAGCGTCGGCGCGGCGGCCGCCGGATCATCGGGCCACGGGTGCTTCGGATAGCGGCCGCGCATCTCCTTCGCGACCGCCGCCCAGCTGCCCGACCAGAAACCGGGCAGATTTTTCGTGGTCTGGATCGGGCGCCCTGCGGGCGAGGTGAGGCGGAGCACGAGCGGCACGTTTCCGGCGACCACGGGATGCGCGGCGAGGCCGAACAGCGCCTGCACGCGAAGCTCGACCGCCGGGCCGCCCTCCGCCGCATAATCGATCGCATGATGGCTGCCGAGCGGCGACACGAAGGTCTCGGGTGCGAGGCGGTCGATGGCGGACTTGCCCGCCCAGCCGAGGCGCGTTTCCAGCATCTGCGTGAGCGCGGACGCGCTGATGGCGCCGAGCGACCTTTTGCCGTCGAGGAGCGGCGGCAGCCAGTCTTCCATGTCGGCAGCGAGCGCCTCGTCGCCGATGTCCGGGATCGCGGGATCGACGCGGCGAGCGAAGGTGGCGCGGCGTTGCAGCGCGTGGGCGTGGTCGGAAAAGGGCAGCGCCGCGACACCGGCCTTACGCGCGGCTTCGAGAAGCGCGGCGGCGATGGCGGCGGGATCGGGGCTGTCGTCTTGCCCGGACGACAGGGCAAGGCTGCCGAGGCGGCGTTCGCGGGTCGCGAGGATGCCGCCCGTGCCATCGGCACGGACGCGGCGAACGGTTTCGATGCGGTCCGCGAACAGCGATTCGATGAGATCGGGCGCGATGGTGGCGGCGGCGAGGATGCGCGCGCCCGAGGCCGCGCCCTGCACCTCGGCGACGGCGAGATACGTTTGCGCGGCAAGCGGCGAGGCGGGATCGAGCCGGAAGCCGCGCCCGCCGGAAGAGGCCCAGTCCTCGCCATTGTTTCCGCGCCGTTTGGCGATGCGGTCGGGGAAAGCGAGTGCGATGCAGGCGGCGACGGGGCCTTCGCCCCCTTTGGCGCCATCACCGCCCGCCATGCGTTGCCAGCGTCCGGCTAGGCCACGCGCGGCGTCGGCGCGCGTGCCGCGTTCGCGGCGCCAGCGGGCGAGGCGTTGTTCGAGATCGGTGTCATTCCCGCCGAGCCCGCGTTCCGAAAGCAGCACGGCGACCTCGGCGGCGGTGCGGCCCCAGCCGCGTTCGGACGCCGCGAGGATCATATGTGCGAGGCGCGGGGGCAGCGGCAGTTCGGCGATGCCGCGGCCGTGCGGCGTCGGGCGGTTCTCCGCGTCGAGCGCGTCCAGCAACTGTAGCCGCTCGCGTGCTTCCGCCACCGCGGCGGAGGGGGGTGGGTCGAGCCAGCGCAGCGTGCCGGGATCGGCGGCGCCCCAGATCGCGCAGTCGAGGACCAGCGCGGAGAGATCGGCTTCGAGGATTTCGGGCGGATCGAACGGCGGCATCCCCGCCGTCGCGGCCTCTTCCCATAGCCGGTAGCACACGCCCGCCGCCTGCCGCGCGGCGCGGCCCGCGCGCTGTGTGACGGCGGCCTGGCTGGCGCGCTCGGTGACGAGGCGTGTCATGCCGCCGCCGCGATCGTAGCGGGCGCGGCGCGCGAGACCCGAATCGACGACGATGCGGACGCCGTCGATGGTGAGGCTGGTCTCGGCGATGCTGGTCGCGAGCACGATCTTGCGCGTGCCGGGCGCGCCCTTGCGGATCGCGGCGCGCTGCGCGGCGGGATCGAGACTGCCGTGCAGGCGGTGGAGCGCGATGCCGGGGAGCCCTTCCAGTCGCTCGGCGGTACGCTCGATCTCGGCGACGCCGGGCAGGAAGGCGAGGAGGTCGCCATCGGTCTCGCCGAGCGCGCGGCGAATGGCCGGGGCCATCGAATCTTCGATGCGCTGCTCGGCGCTGCGGCCGAGATAGCGGACGTCGAGCGGGTGGCTGCGGCCCGCGCTTTCGATGACGGGAGCGCCGTCCAGCAGCTTCGAGAAGCGCGCGCCATCGAGCGTCGCCGACATCGGCAGGATGCGGAGGTCGGGGCGTAGCGCACCCTGTGCATCAAGTGCGAGCGCGAGGCCGAAATCGCTGTCGAGGCTGCGCTCGTGGATCTCGTCGAACAGCACGGCGGAAACGCCGGAGAGTTCGGGGTCGGCCTGGATGCGATTGCGAAAGATGCCCTCGGTGAGCACGAGGATGCGCGTGTCCTTGCCGTGCCTGCTGTCGAGCCGGGTGGCATAGCCGATGGTCTTGCCGACGGGTTCGCCCGCAAGCTCCGCCATGCGTTCGGCGGCAGCGCGCGTGGCGAGGCGGCGCGGGGACAGCAGCAGGATTTGCCCTGATGCTACCCACGCTTCGCCGAGCAGCGCGGGCGCAACTGCCGTGGTCTTGCCCGCACCCGGCGGCGCGACGAGCACGGCGGATGCACGCTCGCGCAGCGCCCCGAGCAGCGCGGGTAGAACGGCTTGGATAGGCAGGCTGTCGCTCACGCCTGCCCTTTAAGAGTCAGACGAGCGCCGCGTCGAGCGTGATGTTCGCGTTCAGCAGCTTCGAGACCGGGCAGTTTGCCTTGGCCTTGGCGGCAAGCTCCTGGAAAGCGGCCTCGTCCGTTCCCGGAACCTTCGCCTCCAGTTTCAGGTGGATCGCGGTGATCGTGAAGCCGGTCTCCAGTTTCTCCAGCGTCACCGTGGCCGTGGTGTCGAGGCTGTCGGCGGTGAGCCCGGCCTCGCCGAGGATCAGTGACAGCGCCATCGTGAAGCAGCCTGCGTGCGCAGCGCCGATCAGCTCTTCGGGGTTGGTACCGGGCACGCCCTCGAAGCGCATCGCGAAGCCGTAGGGGCGTTTGTCGAGTGCGCCGCTCTGCGTGGAGATGCTGCCGCGGCCGTCCTTGAGGCCGCCTTCCCAGTGCGCGGAACCCTTGCGATCGATCTTCATGGCCTGCTCCTGTTGACGGAAGAACAGCGAGGCTATGCAGATTCGGGCGGTGAGTCCACCGAGCCTAGTCGCGGAAAACTACCGTGGTGGCGCCGTTGAGCAGCACGCGGTCCTGCAGGTGGTAGCGGACGGCGCGGGCGAGCACGCGGCGCTCGATGTCGCGGCCCTTGCGGACGAGGTCGTCGGGCGTGTCCGTGTGGCTGATGTGCTCGACATCCTGCGCGATGATCGGGCCTTCGTCGAGGTCGGCGGTGACGTAGTGCGCGGTGGCGCCGATGATCTTCACGCCGCGCGCGTGCGCCTGATGATAGGGCTTGGCGCCCTTGAAGCCGGGCAGGAAGCTGTGGTGGATGTTGATGCAGCGCCCCGTGAGGAACGCCGCGAGATCATCCGACAGGATCTGCATGTAGCGCGCGAGGACCACGAGTTCTGCGCCGCTTTCGTCCACGATGCGCTTGATCGCGGCTTCCTGCGTGGCCTTCGTGTCCTTCGTGATCGGCAGGTGATGGAAGGGGATGCCGCCGTTGATCGGCGCGATCGGGTCTTTCGGGTGGTTGGAGACGATGCCGACCACATCCATCTCCAGCTCGCCGATGCGCTGGCGGTAGAGCAGGTCGGTGAGGCAGTGATCGAATTTCGAGACGAGCAGCAGCACGCGCATCTTCTCGGCGGCGGAGCGCACGCGCCAGTCCATGGCGTGTTCGGCGGCGAGCGCCGCGAAGCGCGCCTTGAAGCCCGCCTGCGCCGATGCGTCGAGATCGAAGACGACACGCATGAAGAAGCGGTCGGTGAGCTGATCGTTGAACTGCTGCGCATCGAGGATGTTGCCGCCGCTTTCGGCAAGCAGCGTGGCGACCGCCGCAACGAGGCCCGGCTTGTCGGCGCACGACAGCGTCAGCGTGCAGATGTTACTGGATTCCATCGACATATCCCCTGAGAACCAATCGCTACATGACGCGCAAGAGTGAATCTTCCCTTGTCAGCACATGGAGCGCGAGCCCGGCTGCTTTTGCGCGGTCTATCGCGAGCGTTGTCGGCGCGGAGATGGTGGCGAGTGCGCGGCCGCCCGCGACGACGGTTTTCTCGACAAGCTCGTAGCTGCATCGGGCGGTGAGCAGGAAGAATCCGTCGCTCGCCGCGATGCCCGCGACAGCGAGCGCGCCGATCAGCTTGTCGAGCGCATTGTGGCGGCCGACGTCCTCGCGCGTGGCGAGGATGGCGCCGCCGAGGTCGCAGAAGGCGGCGGCGTGGACGGCGGCGGTGCGGCGGCCGAGCGCCTGATGATCGCGAAGCGCGCCGAGCGCGGCGAAGATCGCCTGCGGCTCCACGGCGAGCGGCGCGGCGATGCGCGGCAGGGGCCGGGCGATCTGTTCGAGATTCTCGATACCGCAAAGCCCACAACTGCTTTCCGAGACGCGGCGGCGCGCGCGTTCCATCACGGGCTCGGCGGCCTCGGCCGAAAGCTGCGCGCGGGCGATCCAGCCTTTGTCGGTTTCCGCGATGTCGATGCCGCCAATTTCGTTTGCGCGCTTCACGAGACCTTCGGTGATCGCGAAGCCAGTGACGAAATCGGCAAGGTGCGTGGGTGTCGCCATCATCACCGCATAGGCGATGCCGTTGAATTCGAGCGCGACAGGGGCTTCGACTGGAATGTCGCGCGTGATTTCAGTGTCGTCGCCGGACGCGAAGACTTCCGTGAACCGCGTTTGCCGCGCGGACGTGTCAGGCATCGACGTTCGCGCGGACCTCGGCGATCGCGGCGCGCGCGATGTCGGAAAGGCCGTTTCCGCCGGTGTCGAAGTGGCGGAGGATCATGTCCTTCATGCGCGGGTCCCAGAACGCGATGATGTGCTCCGCCGTCTGCCGGGCGGCGTGCTCCGGCCCTGCGGTTTCGAGGTTCCGCGCGATCTGGTTCGCCATGTAGACGAGCTTCTCTGCGGGACTCATTCTGCCGCGATTCCTTCGATCCGGCGCGCGCGTTCGCTATGGCGCGAATAATCCTCCTGCCAATCCGTCGGCCCGTTGGAGGCACTCACCTGCACCGCCGTCACCTTGTATTCGGGGCAGTTGGTGGCCCAGTCCGAATAGTCCGTGGTCACCACGTTCGCCTGCGTCGCCGGGTGGTGGAAGGTGGTGTAGACGACGCCCGGCGCCACCCGGTCCGTCACCAGCGCGCGCAATGCCGTTTCGCCCGAGCGGCTGGCGAGCTTCACCCAGTCGCCGTCCTTGAGGCCGCGATTCTCGGCGTCGGACGGGTGGATTTCGAGGCGGTCCTCCGGGTGCCAAGCGACGTTGGCGGTGCGGCGGGTCTGCGCGCCGACATTGTAGTGGCTGAGGATGCGGCCCGTGGTGAGCAGCAGCGGGAAGCGCGGCCCCGTGCGCTCGTCGGTGGGCACGTAGTCGGTGACGACGAACTTGCCCTTGCCGCGCACGAAACCGTCGATGTGCATGACGGGCGTGCCGTCCGGCGCGGCGTCGTTCACCGGCCACTGCATCGACCCCTCCGCGTCGAGGCGTTCGAAGCTGACGCCCGCGAAGCTGGGGGTAAGGCGGGCGATCTCGTCCATGATCTCGGACGGGTGCGTATAGTTCCAGTCGAGGCCGAGGGCTTGCGCGAGGCGCTGTGTCACTTCCCAGTCCGACAGGCCGTTCAGGGGCGACATCACCTTGCGCACCGGCTGGATGCGGCGCTCGGCGTTGGTGAAGGTGCCGTCCTTTTCGAGGAAGGTGGAGCCGGGCAGGAAGATGTGCGCGTAGTTCGCGGTCTCGTTCAGGAACAGGTCGTGAACGATCACGCATTCCATCGCGGCGAGGCCGGCGGCGACGTGCTTCGTGTCCGGATCGGACTGGAGGATGTCCTCACCCTGCACGTAGAGCGCCTTGAACGTGCCGTCGACGGCGGCGTCGAGCATGTTGGGGATGCGCAGGCCGGGTTCGGGATCGAGGGGGACGCCCCA
>JAEULI010000168.1 GCA_016793845.1 Sphingosinicella sp. | reverse complement strand
ATGGCATGACCGCCGATGTCTATCCCTTCGATGCCGCGTTCCTCAGCGCCGTCGCCACGCGCATCGTCAACGAAGTGAACGGCATCAACCGCGTCGTCTACGATTACACGTCGAAGCCGCCGGGCACGATCGAGTGGGAGTAAGGCGGCCGGCGTGAGGCCGTCAGGGCATCTTCGAGGCGAGTGTGATGGTTTCCCCGTCCACGGCGAAGCGGCCGTAGCCCTGGTGGTGGATGGTGCGCGGGTCTTTCTGCGCGGGATCGATCCACGCCTTCACCACCTCCAGCACGAACAGGCTGTAGGCGTTCACGAGCCGCGTGTTCACCACCCGGCATTCGAGATTGGCGAAGCACTCGGCGACGAGCGGCGCTGCCACGATGCGCGCCGGAACCGGCGTCAGCCCGAACCGGTCGAACTTGTCGACATCGCGGCCCGAGCAGTTGCCGATCCCGACGATCTTCGGCGCGAGGTCCACGGCCGGAACCGCGATCACGCATTCCTTCGTCGCGCGCAGCGCCTTGAAGCTGTGGTCGGCGGGGCTGACGATGCAGGCGACGCGCGGCGGCGTGAACTCCACCATCATGTGCCACGACATGGTCATCACATTGCTGCGGCCCTTCGCGGCTGTGGTCAGCAGCACCACGGGGCCGGGTTCGAGCAACTGGTAGACGCGTGCGAGCGGCAGGTTTTTCATGGGTACCCAGCCTCGCGGATGGACTACGGCAGGTCAATGCGGGCCGAGCCCGGAAAATGGAGCAGGAGTACGAGACGATGGTGACGATGTACGGCATCCCGAACTGCGACACGGTGAAGAAGGCGCGCACGTGGCTTGAAGCGAACGGCGTCGATTACGCGTTCCACGATTACAAGAAGGCCGGCATCGACCGGCCCCGCCTTGAGGCGTGGGTCAAGGAACTCGGCTGGGAAACCGTGCTCAACCGTGCCGGAACGACCTTCCGCAAGCTGCCGGATGCGGACCGCGAAAACCTGGATGCAGGCAAGGCCGTGGACCTGATGCTGGCGCAGCCCTCGATGATCAAGCGCCCCATTCTCGACACCGGCAAGACGCGGCTGGCGGGCTTCAAGCCCGACGTTTACGCCGCCGCGATCCGCTGAGCGTTCCCGCACGCTTTCCACCCCTGCACGGAGGCGTTACAAGCCGCCCCATGTCTACGACCTCGATGACGCTCACGCTCGACACCTCGACGAGCCGTGCCAACCCCACCCCGGCGCCGATGAAGCGCCTCACGGTGCCGCGTATCCGGCAGCGCAAGGGCGGCGAGCCGCTCGTGATGCTCACTGCCTACACGGTCCGCATGGCGCAGCTGATGGACCCTCACTGCGACATGTTGCTCGTCGGCGATTCGCTGGGGCAGGTGATCTACGGCCTGCCGCACACGGTGGCGGTGACGATGGAGATGATGTGCGCGCACGGTGCCGCCGTCGTGCGCGGCAGCTATCACGCCGCCGTCATCGTCGACATGCCGTTCGGCAGCTATGAGGCCTCGCCCGAGCAGGCGTTCACCAACGCATCGCGGCTTCTGAAGGAAACCGGCGCCGCCGCCGTGAAGCTTGAAGGCGGCAAGGTACTTGCGCCGACCGTGGAATTCCTCACCTCGCGCGGCATCCCGGTGATGGCGCATGTCGGCCTCACGCCGCAGGCGGTGAACATCCTCGGCGGCTACGGCGTGCGCGGCAAGAGCGATGTGGAGGCGCGGTCGATCGTCGCCGATGCCACGGCGATGGCCGATGCCGGTGCCTTCTCGATCGTCATCGAAGGCGTGATGGAGCCGATCGCCATCGAGATCACGCAGAAGGTGGCGTGCCCCACCATCGGCATCGGTGCCTCAGCGCAGTGCGACGGGCAGGTGCTGGTCACGGAAGACATGCTCGGCCTCTTCGAGCGGACGCCCAAATTCGTGAAGCGCTACGGCGCGATGTCGAAGGTCGTGGCCGATGCCGTGAAGGACTATGCGGCCGATGTGCGCGCGCGGACCTTCCCCACGGAAGACAACCTCTACCGGGCCGACGAGGAAAAATAGGGTTTTGCGTGCGCGCGCGGCCATCGCTATGGTCCCGCGCACAATTTGAGAGGCACGACATTGGCCAGGGAACCATCGGGCACAGCGCCCGAAGACGCCTTCATCCGCGAGGTTGACGAGGAATATCGCCGGGATCAGCTCACCGGCTTCTGGAACCGCTATGGGCGCTGGATCGTCATTGCCGTCGGCATCGGTCTCGTCGCGCTTGCCGGGTTCCTCTGGTGGCGCGAGGAGCAGGTCCGCAATGTCGGCGTGCTCAGCGAGGAATTCTCGTCGGCGCAGCAGGGGCTGGAGCTTGGCAACGCCAAGGCGGTGGCGGATATCGAGCGTTTCGCGGCCGGAAACCACGGCGGCTACACGACGCTCGCGCGCTTCACCAAGGCGTCGCGCGCCGTCGAAAACGGCGACAATGCCGCTGCGCTCGCGGAGTATCAGGCGCTCGCCGCCGATACGAAGCTGCCGCAGCCGCTGCGCGATCTTGCAACGATCACCGCCGTGCGCGTCGAATATGATACGCTGGCACCGGCCGAAGTCGTTAAGCGCCTGAAGCCGCTCGCGCAGCCCGGCGCGCCCTGGTTTGGCGTTGCCGGAGAGATGCTCGCGGTCGCCTACATGGCCGAAGGCAAGCCCGAACTCGCGGGGCCGATCTTCGCCGCGATCTCGTCAGACGAAACCATCGCACCGTCGCTCCGCCAGCGCGCGCAGCAGCTCGCCGCCTCGCTCGGCAGCCTCCCCGACGTTGCTCCCGACGCTGCCCCCGCGGCGGATGCTCCGGCAGCCGAACCGACAACCGGAAAGAATTGATGCGTAAATCGCTTATCGTCGTCGTGCCGCTGGTCGTGGCGCTTGCCAGCTGCGGAATCTTCCGCGGCGGCGGAGACAAGAACAAGTCGAAGATCGCCGGAGAGCGCCTTGCCGTGCTCACCTACGAGGCGCGGACCACTGCCGACCCCGACCTTGCGAACACCACGGTTTCCTTGCCGGTGCCCATCGTCAACGCGGAGTGGACACAGCCGGGCGGCAGCGCGGCGAAGGCGCTCGGGCATCTCAGCCTGCGTGCCAATCCCTCGCGGGCGTGGTCGGTCTCGATCGGCAGCGGCAGCGACCGGACACGGCGGCTGACGTCGGGCCCGGTGGTTTCCGGCGGGCGTGTCTACACGATCGATACCCAGGCGGTGGTGCGCGCGTTCAGCGCCGCGAACGGCGGCCAGCTCTGGTCGGCAACGCTGCGCAAGGCGGGCGAATCCGATAATGTCGCGTTCGGCGGCGGCGTCGCCACCGACGGCAGCCGCATCTACGCGACCTCGGGCTATGGCCTCGTCGCGGCCTATGATGCGGCATCGGGCGCGGAGGCGTGGCGCGTCGACATCGGTATGCCGCTGCGCGGTGCGCCTGCTGTCGAGGGCGCGCAGCTTTTCGTGATGACGCAGGATAACCAGTTGCAGGTGCTCTCCACCGCGACCGGCGAAACGCTGTGGGAAAATGCCGCGACGGTCGAACCCGCCGGTCTGCTCGGCACGGCGGCGCCTGCCGTTGCGCTCGGCACCGCCGTTGTCGGCTTCTCGAGCGGCGAGCTCATTGCGCTGCGCGTCGAAAACGGCCGCAGCGTCTGGCAGGATGCGCTCAACCGCACCGGCTCCACGACCTCGCTCGCCGCGCTCAGCGACATCGATGCTTCGGCGGTGATCAGCGACGGCCGGGTCTACGCGATCGGGCACGGCGGCCGCATGGTGGCGCTCGACCTTTCGACCGGCCAGCGTGTCTGGGAACGCAACCTCGCGGGCACCTCGATGCCGTGGGTGGCGGGCGAATATATCTTCGCGGTGACCGTGGACGGCGAACTCGTGGCGGTGCAGCGCGCCGACGGGCGTGTGCGCTGGGTGACGCAGCTGCCGCGGTGGCGCAACGTCAAGAAGCGCAAGAACCCGATCATCTGGCAGGGACCGGTGCTGGCGTCGGATCGCCTCTATCTCACGAGCAGCGAAGGCGATCTCGTCGCCGTGTCACCGGCCGACGGCAGCGTGCTCTCCACGAACGAAGTGGCGGGTGACATTTTCCTTGAGCCGGTGGTCGCCGACAACACGCTCTACATCCTCTCCGAGGACGGCCGCCTGAGCGCCTACCGTTAGAACCATGACCAGCAAAAAGCCCAAGGTCGTCATCATTGGGCGCCCGAACGTCGGCAAGTCGACGCTCTTCAACCGGCTCGTCGGCAAGCGCATCGCGCTCGTCGACGACACGCCGGGCGTAACGCGCGACCGCCGTGAGGGCGAGGCGAAGCTGTTCGATCTCGATTTCATCGCCGTCGACACGGCGGGGCTCGAGGATGCCGGGCCCGAAACGCTTTCGGGGCGGATGCGCGCGCAGACCGAAGCCGCGCTCGAAGACGCGTCGGCGGCGCTGCTCGTCATCGATTCGCGCGCCGGTCTCACGCCGATGGACCGGCACTTCGCGGATTGGCTGCGCACCGCGAAGGTGCCCGTGGTGCTTGTCGCCAACAAGGCGGAAGGCCGCTCGGGCGACGCGGGCATCCTCGAAGCCTATGAACTCGGCTTCGGCGAACCGGTAGGCATCTCCGCCGAGCACGGCGAGGGGCTCGCCGATCTGTTCGAGGCGCTGGCGCCGCATGTCGATGCCGCCGTCGCCGCGGCGGGCGACGATTATGAGGGCGAGGACGAAGCGGTAGGCCCGCTCAAGCTCGCCATCGTCGGACGCCCGAACGCGGGCAAATCCACGCTCATCAACACGCTGCTCGGGCAGGACCGGCTAGTGACGGGCCCCGAGGCGGGGATCACGCGCGACAGCATCGAGATCGAGTGGAACTGGGAAGGCCGCCCCGTGCGCCTGATCGATACCGCCGGCGTCCGCAAGAAGGCGAAGGTGCACGAGAAGCTGGAGAAGCTCTCGGTCGCCGATACGCGCCGCGCCATCGATTTCGCCGAGGTCGTCGTGCTGCTGCTCGATGCCACGCTCGGCCTCGAAGCGCAGGACCTGCGCATCGCCGACATGGTGATCGAGGAAGGCCGCGCGCTCGTCATCGCGCTCAACAAGTGGGACGCGGCGGAGGATCAGTCGCGGCTGTTCCAGGGCGTCCGCAAGGCGCTCGACGAGGGCCTCGCGCAGATCAAGGGCGTGCCGCTGCTCGCGGTTTCGGGGATGACCGGCAAGGGCCTCGATACGCTCATCAAGGCCGCCTTCGAGCAGCGCGAGGCGTGGAGCCAGCGCGTGCCGACCAGCCGCCTCAACCGCTGGTTCGAAGGCGCGCTCGCGCGCAATCCGCCGCCCGCACCCGACGGCAAGCGCCTGAAGCTGCGCTACGTCACGCAGGTGAAGTCGCGTCCGCCGTCGTTCGTGATCTTCGGCAACCGCCTGACCGAGCTTCCCGAAAGCTATCGCCGTTACCTCGCGAATTCGCTCCGCGACGATCTCGGTTTCACCGGCGTGCCGATCCGGCTGACGCTGCGGGGCGGCAAGAACCCCTTCGATCGTTAGCGTGCTGCCACGGCTTCGGCCGTGAAATCGCTGAACACGCCGTCGACGCCCGCAGCGAGATAGGCCCTGATTTCCGCGCCGAGATCGCCGTGCGCGCGCGGGTCGCTGCCCTTTCGATGGTCCGCGGGGAGGAAGTAATTCTCCGCGCGGAACGTCCACGGATGCACCTTGAGTCCTGCCGCGTGTGCGTCCGCCACCAGCCGGGTCGGCGCGACGAGGCGCATGTCCGGCCCGCGCGGGATCACCAGCGTCTTTTCGGGACCGATGCCGTCCGCATAGGCCGCGACGGCCTTGAGGCC
>JAEULI010000166.1 GCA_016793845.1 Sphingosinicella sp. | reverse complement strand
GCAAGGCTGCGCCGGCATGACGCGATGAGCGCCGCCGGGTCCGGTGAGCAGCCTTCGGCGGGCATCACGAAGGCCCATCCCACTTGCTGGAACACGGCGTCGGGCACGTTCACCACGACCGCCATCAGAACGTCGGGCTCCGCTTCCAGCACGCTTTCGATCTCGCGCGGATAGACGATCTCGCCGCCGCTCTTGTACATCTCGTTGGTCCGGCCGGTGATGATCAGGTTGCCCGCGTCATCCTCGCGGCCGAGGTCGCCGCTGTGGTAGAAGCCGCCGGCGTCGATCGCGCGCCGCGTCTCCGCTTCGTTGTCCAGATAGCCGGCCATCAGGAAGGCGCCGCGCACGCAGATTTCTCCCGTGCCGCCGCGCGGGACGGGCGCCCCGCCGGCATCCAGAAGAACCAGCTCGAAAGGCGCTGCGATCCGGCCGACCGAGCGTGACAGCGTCTCGAAATCCGCGTCCGGATCGGTGTAGGTGATCCAGCCGCAGGTTTCCGTGGCGCCGTAGCCGGTCAGTATGCCGGCGCCGGTCTCCGCGCAGATCTCGCTGATGCGGCAGACCAGCTCGACCGGCGCGGGCGCGCCCGACCAGATGAAGTGGCGCACCGAGCGTAGTGTCCCGGCGTTGAACAATGGACTGTCGAGCTGGAGCATGAACATCGCCGGGGCCTGGCCGAGGATGCTGATCCGTTCGGCCTCGACAGCGCGCAGTGTCGCCTCTGCGTCGAAACGGTCCATCATCACCATGCAGCTTCCCGCCGCGACGGCCGCCATGCCGATGGCGACGCTCGCCGCCGCATGGTTGATCGGGAAGTGCAGCAGCACGCGCGTGTCGGCATCCATCCGCCAGTGCGCGATCTCGCGCTCGACATTGGCGAGGATGTTGCTGTGCCGGTGCACGACCGCTTTCGGCTGGCCGGTGGAGCCCGACGTATAGATCATCAGCGCGGGCGCTTCGGCATCGTCCGAGGCGGGCGGCAACGGCGCGCCGTCGCCTGTCGCCGCGAAGGCGTCCCACGTCTGTGCGCCTTCCATCGGGGCTTCGATCGCGACCAGCCTTCGCACGCAGTCGAAGCGGGTACGCAGCGCCGAGGCCAGCGGCGCGAGATCGATGTCGCCGTATCGCGCGAGGCTGAACACGATCACCGGCCGACAGGATTCGAACATCCGCGCGATCTCGCCGAGCGGATATTTGGGCGAGAAGCCGACCCAGACGGCGCCGACCCGGTGGGCCGCGAGATAGCTGACGATGAATTCCGGCCGCGCCATCGCGATCATGGCGACGCGGTCTCCCGGCCGCACACCCGCGGCGTGAAGCGCGGCGGCGGTGCGCGCGATCTCCTGCCACAGCTGCGCCCAGCTGATGCGTACCTCGCCGAAGACGATGGCCTCTTCCGCCGGCCGCTCCCGGGCCCAGCGTTCGGCATGTTGCCAGGTGAGGGAGGGGAAGCTGGGCATCAGGTCTCGTCCGAAAGCTGAAGGAAGCCCGCGATGACCGCGCGGCCCTGTGCGTCGCGCGCGGCGAAGGCGATGCCGCCGCCGTGCGGCGCGTGCGCGACCGTCAGGGTGCAGCCGGGGTGCACGGGCGCGCGGAAATCCGCATCGAGACCGCCGATCGCCAAGGGCGCGAGACAGCGGTCGCGGAGGATGGCGCCCACGGCGAGCGCGAGCGTGGCGCTGCCTTGCAGGATGACATCGGGAAGCCCCGCCGCCATGGCCGCGCGGCGTGACGTGTGGATGGGGAAGGGAACCCCGCTGACCGCGTCGTAGAGCCAGGGCAGCCCGCGTGCGACGGAAACGGCGGTTTCGCGCGCAGTGCCGGGAAGCGGTGGTTGAGCGGGCGCTGCCGCGATCTCCTCTCCCTGCCATGCGACACCGCGCAGCAGCAGGGTTATGCCCGCATCGAACAGCGCGCCCTCGGCGTCACGCGCCGCATAGCGGAACATGACCAGCGCGCCTTGCGGATGCACACGGGCGCCCGCGAAATGCTGTGCGATCGTTATCGGAGCGCCCGTGCGCAGCGCGCGGTGAATACGGAGCGATTGGCTGCGGTGCAGCGGCGCCGAGAAAAGCGAGGCACCGGCGCCGCCTTGCGTCGCCTTCTGCGGCAGGCCCATCATCAGCCGCTGCGGCAACAGCGCGGCGAGCAGTGGATGCGCCAGCGGACCGCCATCCCTGTCGTCGAAGCAGCGCGCGTCCTCCGCCCCGATGACGGCCGCGTAGGCGCCCGTCATCGCCGGCGAGAGGATGATCCGCATGCTATCATCGAGCTGTGCCGCGATCCCGGCGTTCAATGTTCCATTGCCACCCATCGGCGGGATCAGAACTGTCCGCGCACGACCAGCCCGATCGTGCGTGGCCTGGCGATGCTGTAGCGCTCCGGGTTGGAGAAGGTGCTGGAGAGCGAATAGCCGCGCCCCAGTTCCGCGCGCTTGTTCCACAGATTGTCGATGAAAAGCGTCGCGCCCCAGCCGCTTTCCAGGTCGATGCCCGCGCGAACCTGCCCCAGCGTATAGGCGCGCAGCGGTTGGCCGGTCGGCTCGGCGACGGTGACGAGGCGCGAAAATTGCCGGCCGACGTGCTGAACGTCGAAGCGCACGAAACCCTTCGCGCCGCCGTCCATCTCCGCGCGGTACTCGATGCCGCCCGAGGCTGTCCATTCGGGCGCGTTCGGCAGCCGCGCGCCCGCCACCGACAGGCCGGTGGTGCGAATGAGCGTGCCGTCGAGATAGCCCAGATTGCCGTAGAGTGAGAGCGCGGGGACCGGCGTGAACGCGGCCTCGATCTCCACGCCCTCGATGCGCGCGTCGCCGGCGTTTCCGGTGAAGCTGGCGGGTGTGCCGAGCGTCGGGGAGATCGCGGTCTGCGTTCCCTGGATGTCCGACCAGTCGGAGCGGAACAGGCTGGCGTTCAGCGTCAGCCGGTTCTCAAGCCAACTGGTCTTCACGCCGAATTCGTAGGTCCAGAGATCGTCCGAGCCGAACAGCGGCGGCCCGACCTGCGTCGGCGGCACCGCATTGACGTTGATGCCCGCCGACCGAAAGCCCTTGGCCGCGGAAACGTAGAACAGCGCGTCATCCGACGGCGCCCACGACACGCGGAAGCGCGGCACGATGCCGTTCTCGGATTCGCTGATGTCGGGCGGTGTCGCGCGGAGTGCCGCGAAGATGGCGGCCGTGTCGGTGCGGTCGTCCCGAACCTGCAGCCGTTCCCGGAACCAGCGCAGGCCGGCTGTCAGCTCGACGCCGGGAAGCGCTTCCAGCGTCCCTTCGCCGTAGAAGGAGATCTGGCGGAAACCTTCGGTGAATTCGCGGCTGAGGCCGAACCCGTCGGGCGCAATGAGCAGCGAGGTCAGCCCCCGCGCCGTGAGATTGGCGTTGACGGTGACGACATCCGCCGGACCGATCGAACTGATCGTGACGATATCGTTGGTCTTGTCGCGGAAGAAGCCGCCGAGTACCCAGCGCAGCGGACCGTCGCCGCGCGAGACGAGCCGCACTTCCTGCGCGAAGGATTCAAGATCGCTTTCGTAGCTTTGCGGAAGCTCCTGAAGTCCCGGAATGCCGATCGAGGCGAACACCGCGCCGATCAGCGGCAGCCGTTCCACGAAATAGCGTTCGCTCGTGTAGTAGGAGCTTGTGGAGACCAGCTCCGCAAAGCCGAGATCGCCGCGCAGCGTGAGGCCGATCAGGTTGAAATCCGATTTCACCTGCTGGTCTTCCACGGAGCGCACGCGGAGATCGCCGGGCGTATGATCGATGTTGTCGAAGCCGTCGGCTTCGCCGTGCTCGCTCATGGCGAGGAGTTCGGCGTCGAAGCCTTCAGCGATGTTCGCCGCGAGGATGCCGCGCACCGACCAGGAGCGCCGATCGTTGTAGTCGCGCTCGCCGGTCGCGATATTGTTCACGAAGCCGGCGTCGGACTTGTAGGTGCCGACAAGCCGGAGCCCCACGCGGTCCTGCGCCAGCGGCAGGTTCAGCACGCCGCGTGCGGCATAGCTGAGCGTGGTCGCCCCGTCCGTGGTCGAAAGCGTTGCCTCGCCTCGCGCGGATGTCGCGCTCATGTCGGGCGGCGTCAGCTGCATCTTGATGGCGCCGCCCATCGCGCCCTCGCCATACAGCGTGCCCTGCGGTCCTTTCAGCACCTCGATGCGCTGCACGTCGTAGAGCGCGAGATCGGGCAGCACCGATGTGCCCTGGATCGGCACGTCGTTCAGATAGAGGCCCACGGTGGAGAGCGTGTTGCCGCCGCCCACGTCCGACGCGGCAATGTTGGAGATGCCGCGAATGGCGATGCGGCTCGCGCCATTGCCCTGCGACCGCAGGCTGACACCGGGGACCTGAAGCAGATAGTCCTCGAACTTGTCGGCGCCGAGCCTTTCGAGCGTCCGTCCGCTGAACAGCTGGATGGGAAGCGCGATATCCTGCACGCCCTGCTCGCGCCGTTCGGCGGTAACGACAATCTCTTCATCCGGATTGGCGGCGGCGTGCGCGGCGGTCGCCGGTACCGTCATCGCAAGCGCGAGTCCGCTGGCGATTGTGCGGAAGCGGTGCGTGTTTGACCTTTTCATTGGCGTGATCCCCCCTGTTTGCGTACGGGGCGGGTGCGTTCCTGCCTCCTTGAGAGACCATATCCCGTGGGGCCTCGCGGCGTTTGTCGAAGGCTATGAATTTGTTGTCGAAGCCTATGCGTTGCTCTCCGGGCTGGAGAAGCGAAGGGCGCGCTTGCCGCCACAAAAGACCGCACTTCGCCGCAAGAGTCCGCAATGCGGGCCGTGGGTGCAGGATATGCTCTTCACCGAAACAAGCGCCAGCTGGAAACGCACATACACGGCAGGCGCTTCAGGAAATATGGACCACGGTGGAAGGCTTCTGGTGGGGTGTCGGACTCTAAATTGGGGTGTAAAAATTTGAAAAATAATACAAATTTTGTCATTCTTTTTCGTGCGGCCCCGCCGTGGCCCCCAAAAAAATTCACCAACCCCGGACTCCAACCTATGACCGATGCGAACTTCACAGATCATTTTAAATCAAGGAGTTGTGAAGATTGTCACTTTGGAAAAAATAGGCTGAAAAATCGGTTTGGTTGCCGAGGCACGGACTCGAAACGGTTAACAATGCGGAGAGCTGATACCGGTGGGCCGGCCTTTTGTCGGCTTTGTCGAATACATGGCAAGCGGGACTCCCCGACCTATCTCGTCCACTTCGAACGCAACCGCCACAGCGTGCCGGCCTCGCGCAAGCTTTGCCCGATGGTATGCCGACCGAACCGCAAAGAGGAGGATTATCCCTCAGAAGATTGGCTTCAAGCCAGCACAGTACCTATCTGGACCGCTTCCGCATCCAAAAGAACTGACGACGAACTTAAGCTGCCAACCAACGAGAAAGTGCGGCAGCCTGTTCGCGCAGGACATCGTCGACTTCCGGAAGTAGCCCGCGCAACGAGGCAAAGCCATGAATATACTGGGGAAAGTGTACCCGCTCAGTGATGACCCCGGCGTTCTGCAACTGCTCGGCGAGCGCGATACCTTCATCGCATAGTGGATCATAGCCCGCCGTCACGATCCGCGTTGGCGGCATTATATGGAGATCCCGCGCAAGACGGGGTGATGCGCGAGGATCGTTTCGATCGGCTTCAGAGCCGATGTAGCAGGAAATCTGGAAATCGAGACTATCGAGCCAGTAGCCGCGCGCGTAGCGTTTGCGAGAGGTCGTGAGGGCGATAAGATCGCACACAGGGTAGAGCAGGAGCTGGAAACGGGGGGGCTCGATGCCTGCCCGCGTGGCAAGCCTAGACACGCCGAAGGCGAGGTTGGCGCCAGCACTATCGCCGGCAACGGCGATCCGGCTATTGTCGATGCTCAGCTCTGCCGCCTTGTCGCGGAGCCAGCAGTACGCGGCCAGTGAATCTTCGAGCGGGACCGGGAAATGCACTCCGGGAGCCAGGCGGTAAGCCACGGAAACAATAACGCATGGCGTGTGATGCGCCAGCATCCTGCAAATGTCGTCGTGGGTTTCCAGGTTGCCAAAAATCCACCCGCCACCATGAAGGTAAAGCACAGCGGGGGCGGCCATATCACTTTTCAAGGCGTGGGGGTGATAGACGCGGCAGGAAATCGTGCCGCCTTCCACGGGGATTTCGGCCTCCGCAATGTTCACGTCGGGCAAAGGCATGATCGCCATCGCGTCCAGTGCGGCGACTTCGGCGTGGAATGCTTCTCGTGCTTCCTCGATCGTTCCTTCCGGCCGCAAGTCTTCGAGGTCGCGGCCGACATCGGTGGGTGGATTGATGAGGGGTGTAAGGGCTGGGTGCAGCACCGAGATCTCCAAAGGTATAATTAAAATACCTTTTGAACTTTCCCCGGCCTTTGTCAAATCCGGAAATCCGGAATCAGGGTGTGGCGCCCACGAGTTTGCAAATGCCTTCGAACGTCCCGCGGATGTGTTCGACCATCAGTTCCGCCGCCCGGTCGGCGTCGCGTTCCCGCAAGGCTGTGAGCATGTCTTCGTGGCCCGCATTGGCTTTGGCGTCCATCTTCGTGAACACCGCGCCGACGGGCAGGAATTTCGAGGCGCGGATATCTTCAACGGCGCTCATGAGATATTCATTTCCGCTGGCGGCCGCGATGGCCGAATGAAATTCCGCATCGGCTGCAAGAAATCTTGCGATGACCATCGGCGTGTCTTCTTCCTGCTTGTTTCCGGTCAGGACACGCATTTTCACGAGGGCGGCTTCAATACGATCGAGCTGCTCGATCGTACGGTGGGTGACTGCCAGGCGTACCGTTGCGACCTCAATGACCTCGCGATATTCATACAGCTTGCGAAGCTCGTTGATGCGGCTGCGCAGGAAGGCCATCGATTCGCGCTTGGATAGCTTCGGGGTCTTGACCAGAATACCGCCAGTCGCGCCCCTTTTGCTCTCGATCAGGCCTTCGCCTTCCAGAACCCGGAGTGCTTCTCGCAGGGTCGTACGGGAAACCTGGAGCTGTAAGGCGAGTTCCCGTTCAGGAGGGAGCTTCTCTCCGGGGAGAAAGCGGCCCAGCAACAACGCGCGGCGGAGATTCTCGACGACGATTTCGTAGGCGGCGTTCGCCTGAACCGGGCTCAACGCTTGGGTCATCGGTCGTCGCATCCACTTGTATTTAAAACATTGTTTGGAAAGGAGCAATTCGCAGAGCAGGGTGTGATCGTACGTGGGTGTTCATCCCCTTGCAAGGTATAAGATTATGGTCTATTGGCATGAAAAATATACCAAAGAGGCGATAATGAAGACTGCTGTTGTCACAGGCGCTGCGGGGGCGATCGGCGCTGCAATCGTCGAACATCTGCTTCGGGATGGCTACAAGGTTGCCTGTCTGGATCGCGCGGGGTGTCCGGTTGAAGAGAGGGAAAGGGGCTCTCTGCTTTCGGTCGCGGTGGACCTGTGCGACCGGAGAGCCTTGGAGGCTGCGTTCGCAGAAGTGCTCGATACGTTCGGAGGTGTTGATGTCCTGGTCAATGCCGCCGGCACGCTCGGCACAGACAGCGGGGATGCTTTCGGGACCGAGGACAACTGGCGCACCGTCATGGCCGTCAATCTTGACGCGGCCTGGTGGCTGGCCCGTGCGTGTGCGCCCTACCTCGCGCGATCGGGGCAGGGCCGGATC
>JAEULI010000164.1 GCA_016793845.1 Sphingosinicella sp. | reverse complement strand
CCGCCGAGGCCGAGGTGATGGGCATCAACAGCCGCGCCGAACTCGCGGTCGCCGAGGCGCGCTTTCAGAACGAGCGGCGTGCCTATTTCATGAAGGAAGGCGTCACGCTCACCGATCCCGGCAGCGTGTTTTTCGCCTTCGACACCGAGATCGCTGCGGACGTGAGCATCGCGCCCAGCGTGGTGTTCGGCCCCGGAGTTTCCGTGGGCGCGGGCACGCGCATCCATGCTTTCTCGCACATCGAAGGCGCGAAGGTCGGCGAAAAGGCTGAAATCGGACCCTACGCACGCCTTCGCCCCGGTACGGACCTCGCGAAAGGCGTCAAGATCGGCAACTTCGTCGAAACGAAGAAGGCCGTTTTCGCCGAGGGTGCGAAGGCGAACCACCTCTCCTACATCGGCGACGCGACCATCGGCTCGAAGGCCAACATCGGCGCAGGCACAATCACCTGCAACTATGACGGCTTCTTCAAGTACAAGACGGAGATCGGTGCGGGCGCCTTCATCGGCTCCAACAGCGCGCTCGTTGCGCCGGTGAAGATCGGGGACGGTGCCATCGTCGGTGCGGGCTCGGTGATGACGAAGGACGTGGAAGCCGACGCGCTCGCAGTGGCGCGTGGCGTTCAGGACAGCAAACCCGGCTGGGCCGCGCGATTCCGCGAGGCAATGACGGCCAAGAAGAAAGCGGCGAAGTAATGTGCGGCATCATTGGCATTCTCGGTAAAGGCGACGTCACCGACCAGCTCGTGGCGGGCCTCCGCCGGCTCGAATATCGCGGCTACGATTCGGCGGGCGTCTGCACGATCGTCGACGGGCACTTCGATCGCCGCCGCGCCGAAGGCAAGCTCGACAACCTCGCGAAGAAGCTCGCGCTTGATCCCCTGCCCGGCCACATCGGCATCGCGCACACACGCTGGGCGACGCACGGCGCCCCCACCGAGGACAACGCGCATCCGCACATCGTCGGCGACGTGACGCTCGTCCACAACGGCATCATCGAGAACTTCAAGGAGCTGCGCGACGAGCTTTCGGCCGAGGGACGCACCTTCGCGAGCCAGACCGATACGGAGGTGGTCGCCCACCTCGTCGCGCGCGAGCTCGAGCGCGGCAAGGCTCCGATCGAGGCGGTGAAGGCCGTGCTGCCGCGCCTCCACGGCGCCTTCGCGCTCGCGATGATGTTCAAGGGCCACGATAACCTGCTCGTCGGCGCCCGCCTCGGCGCTCCGCTCGTCGTCGGACTCGGCGAGGGTGAGAACTATCTCGGGTCCGACGCGCTGGCGCTCGCACCGATGACGCAGAAG
The DNA here is from genome assembly GCA_016793845.1 of Sphingosinicella sp. Lineage (GTDB taxonomy): Bacteria > Pseudomonadota > Alphaproteobacteria > Sphingomonadales > Sphingomonadaceae > Sphingosinicella > Sphingosinicella xenopeptidilytica. The sequence goes on along the minus strand of JAEULI010000164.1, from coordinate 5,667 downwards.
ATCGCTTACCTCGAAGAAGGCGACTGGGCCGTGCTCAGCCGCGAAAAGATCGAGATTTTCGACCGCGACAACAAGCCGGTGACGCGCGAAGTGACGCTGTCGGGCGTCTCCGGTGCGATGATCGACAAGGGCAACCACCGCCATTTCATGCAGAAGGAGATCTTCGAGCAGCCGGTGGTCGTGGCGCAGACGCTGCAAGCCTACCTCAAACCGCTCGACGGCAAGGTGGCGCTCCCCATCCCCGAGTTCGACCTCGCGGAGGTGAAGCGCGTCACCATCGTCGCCTGCGGCACCAGCTACTACGCGGGCCTCGTCGCCAAATACTGGTTCGAGAAGTTCGCGCGCGTACCGGTGGACATCGATGTCGCCTCCGAGTTCCGCTACCGCGAGCCGGTGCTGGAACCCGGCGGACTCGCGCTCTTCATCAGCCAGTCGGGCGAAACAGCGGACACGCTCGCCGCGCTCCGCCACTGCCGCGCCGAGGGGCAGAAAATTGCCGTCGTCGTCAACGTGCCGACCAGCTCGATGGCACGCGAGGCCGACCTGCTGCTCCCGACCAATGCCGGCCCGGAAATCGGCGTCGCCTCGACGAAGGCGTTCACCTGTCAGCTTGCCGTGCTCGCGGCGTTTGCTGCGAACCTCGCGCGCGCCAAGGGCAAGATGACCGCCGAGGAGGAACGCGGCATCGTCCAACACCTCGCCGAAGCCCCTGCCGCGCTCAACGCCGCGCTCGCGCATGACGAGGAGATCGAGAAGATGGCGCCGCTCGTCGCGGTTGCCCGCGATGTGCTCTATCTCGGCCGCGGCCCGGACTATCCGATGGCGCTCGAAGGCGCGCTGAAGCTGAAGGAAATCAGCTACATCCACGCCGAAGGCTATGCCGCGGGCGAGATGAAGCACGGACCCATCGCGCTCATCGACGACAGCGTTCCCGTCATCGTCATCGCACCCTCGGGGCCGCTCTTTGAAAAGACCGTCAGCAACATGCAGGAGGTCGCGGCGCGCGGCGGCCGCATCGTGCTGATCTCCGACGCGGCAGGCATCGCCAAGGCGGGAGACGGCGCGGTCGCGACGATCGAGATGCCGGACTGCCACCCGCTGATCCAGCCGCTCGTTTACGCGGTGCCGGTGCAGCTGCTCGCCTACCACGTCGCCGTGGCGAAAGGCACGGACGTCGACCAGCCGCGCAACCTCGCCAAATCCGTTACGGTCGAGTGAGCATACGCCCGGCGCGGAGCGACGATCACGACGCCATCTGGTCCATCATCGGACCCATATTCGCCGCCGGTGAGACCTATGTCGTTCCGCGCGACTGGAGCCGGGATCAGGCGCTCACCTACTGGTTCTCGCCCGTGCACCACGTCTTCGTCTACGAGGATGAAGGCGAAGTGCTCGGCACCTACTACCTGCGCGCGAACCAGCAGGGCGGCGGCGCGCACGTCGCGAACTGCGGCTACATGACCGCCGCAGGCGCCACAGGCCGGGGGCTCGCGGCGCGCATGTGCGAACATTCACTGGAAGCCGCGCGGCAGGCCGGCTTCCGCGCCATGCAGTTCAACTTCGTCGTTAGCACGAACGTGCGTGCGGTTGCACTTTGGGCGCGCATGGGCTTTTCCATCGTCGGACGCCTGCCCCGTGCCTTCGATCACCCGTCGGAGGGCGAGGTCGACGCTTTCGTCATGCAGCGCTTTCTCTGAGTTTTCGCCATGCACCTGAACCACGATCCCACTGCACCCGCCGCCGATGCCATCGACTTCGAGCAGTTTCTCGCGGTCGATATCCGCGTCGGCACCATCGTGGAGGCCGCGTCTTACCCCGAAGCGCGCAAGCCTTCGATCAAGCTGCTGATCGACTTCGGTCCCGTGATCGGCCGCAAGCGATCATCGGCGCAGATCACCGCGCATTACACGCCCGAAGGCCTTATCGGACGGCAGGTCGCTGCTGTCGTCAACTTCCCGCCCCGCCAGATCGGCAAGTTCGTGTCGGAAGTGCTGACACTCGGCTTCCCGGACGAAACCGGCGAGGTTGTCCTGCTCACACCGGCGCAAAACGTGCCGAATGGCGGGCGGCTGTTTTAGGCGTCGTCGCCGACGATATCCCGCAACAATTGTTCCAGCGCCGCGATCTGGAACGGCTTGCTCACGAGCCGCGCGTCGCAGTGCGCTTCCGGCAACATCGATGCGCCATCATAACCCGTTGCGAACACGAACGGCACGCCGCGCGTCTTGAGCACGTCCGCGACTGCCCAACTCATCTCGCCATCGAGGTTCACATCAAGGAGCGCGATATGAGCGTCCGTCGTCTCGGCAAGCGCGAGCGCTTCCTCAAGCCGGGTGGCCGGGCCCTGCATCTCCCAGTCCATGTCCTCGAACAGCGTTTCGAGCGACATGGCGACGAGGGGAGAATCCTCTACAAGCAGAATCTTGCGCCGGGCAGGTATGTCCTGGGGCGCCGTTGCGACCGTTGTCATCTCACCCTACCTTCCCCCGTAGACGTTGCCGGATGTGTCCGCCAATCGCTACACAGCCGTAATCTACCGCCACAAAGGGCCGGACCGCAAATATGAACGCATACGACTACGACCTCTTCGTCATCGGCGCCGGTTCCGGCGGGGTGCGCGCGGCGCGGATTTCTGCGGGCTACGGCGCGCGCGTGGCCATCGCAGAGGAGTACCGCGTCGGCGGCACGTGCGTGATTCGCGGCTGCGTGCCGAAGAAGCTGCTCGTCTACGGCGCGCATTTTGCCGAAGACCTTGAAGATGCGCGCAACTTTGGCTGGACGGTGGAAGCGAAGCGTTTCGACTGGGCGACGCTGCGCGACAACGTGCTTTCAGAGGTCGACCGGCTCAACAAGGCCTATATCTCGACGCTCGAGAGTCAGAAGGTGACGATCCTCCACGGCCGCGCCGTGCTGGAGGACGCGCACACGGTGCGGATCGGCGACAAGACCGTCACCGCCGACAAGATCCTGATCGCAACCGGTGCACGGCCCGGCCTCCCGGATTGCGAGGGTGCCGAGCTCGGCATTACCTCGAACGAGGTGTTCCACCTGGAGGCGCTGCCGAAGCGCATGGTGATCGCCGGCGGCGGTTATATCGCCAACGAATTCGCAGGTATCTTCAATGCATTCGGCGTGAAGGTGACGCTGCTGCTGCGCGGTGACCGGCTGCTACGCGAATACGACCAGCAGCTTGCCGAGCGCTTGCAGGCGATCAGTACCGCGAAGGGCATCGACTTCCGCTTCAACGCGCCGTTCAGCAAGGTGGAGAAGCAGGCGGACGGCAGCCTCCTCGTCCACGCCGGGAAGGATGCGCCGATCGAAACCGACCTCCTCGTCTACGCGATCGGCCGGCCGCCAAACAGCGCCGGGCTGGGCCTTGAGGCGATCGGCGTTGAACTTGCCGAAAACGGCGCAATCAAGGTCGATGCGGACAGCCGCACCACTGTCAAGAACATCTACGCCGTCGGCGACGTGACCGACCGTGTGCAGTTGACCCCGGTCGCGATCCGCGAGGGCCACGCCTTTGCCGACACCGTGTTCGGCGGCAAGCCGTGGCGGGTCGACCATAGCTGCATCCCATCCGCCGTGTTCAGCCATCCGCCGATCGCCGCGGTGGGCCTCACAGAATCGCAGGCGCGCAATGCCTATGGTTCGGTGCGCGTCTATGCCTCTGACTTCCGGCCGATGAAGAACGTGCTGGCGGGTCGCACGGAGCGGTCGCTTTACAAGCTTGTCGTCGACGACGCTTCCGGCCGTATCCTCGGCGCGCACATTATCGGGCCGGAGGCAGCCGAAATCATGCAGCCGCTCGCGATTGCCGTGAAGGCTGGGCTCACCAAGGCGCAGCTTGATGAAACCGTGGCCGTTCACCCGACCATGGCGGAAGAACTCGTCTTGATGCGTTAGATGGCGAGTGCGTGATTGGGGTCGACGACGGCCTCGATCATGCGGTCGACCTCGCTGTGCGCTATGCGCAGCTGGCCGTCGATGAGCAGCATGGACAGGCCGTGCACCAGCGACCAGGCGCGCAGCGCCGCCTTGCGTCGCATCGCGGACGAGAAGCGCGGACCCGCCAGACGGGCGACGGCATCCTCGATGTTGGCGGTGAGCGGCTCGATCGCGAACATCAGCGCGGCATCGCGGCTGGAATCAATCTGGTCGCTGAACATCAGGCGGAACAGCGCGGGATTGCGGACCGCGAAGCGGACATAGGCGCGGCCCATGTCGGCGAAGCGTACCGGCGTCACCACGGCATTCGAGACCGGCTCGATCTGCACAGCGGTGAGGCGCTTGAAGCCCTCAATAGCCATCGCAGTGAGCAGCGCCTCTTTCGAGGTATAGTGACGGTAGACGGCCGCGGGGCTCACACCCACCTCGCGCGCGACTTCGCGCAGCGCAAGCTCGGCACAACCGCGCCGTTCCAGAAGCTCCAGACCGGCGTTCAGCAGCGCCTCCTGAAGGTTGCCGTGATGGTAGCTGCTTGGTGCCTTGCGTTCAAAAACCGGCGACTGTTTCAGCATCGGAGTTTTCCCTCGTCCCCCCGGAACATGTGAACAATGTACGCATCAATGATTAATATCAAGTGCATTCATTGTCTTAGCCTCATCTTTTGCGATGAATTGTTACAAGAGCATTAACCATGATGGAAAAATGTCTGCCGCAAATGGCTTGGCGTAAGCATCCGATCCCCAAGAAAGCATTGCTTGCGCTCCTTGAAGTCACACGCCAAAAGGCGCGCGATGAAGACGTCCGAGCGATCCTGGGCCCCGGCCAGCTGGCGCAATTCCGAAGCGCGGCAGCTTCCCACCTATCCGGACGCGGCAGCGCTTGCGGCCGTGGAAGGCGAGCTTTCGAGCTATCCGCCGCTCGTCTTCGCGGGCGAGGCACGCGTGCTCGAAGCGCAGCTTGCCGACGTTGCGGCGGGCAAGGCTTTCCTGCTCCAGGGCGGCGACTGCGCGGAGAGCTTCGCGGAGTTCCACCCGAACCACATCCGCGACACGTTCCGCGTGCTTCTGCAGATGGCGGTGGTGCTGACCTTTGCGAGCCGGATGCCGGTGGTGAAGGTGGGCCGCCTCGCCGGCCAGTTCGCTAAGCCCCGCTCTACGGACATGGAAGAGCTGAACGGTGTCTCGCTGCCGAGCTATCGCGGCGATATCATCAACGACATCAACTTCGAAAGCGCGGCGCGCGAACCGAACCCACAGCGTATGCTCCGCGCCTACATGCAGTCGGCAGCGACGCTCAACCTGCTGCGCGCCTTCGCGCAGGGTGGCTTTGCGAACCTGCATCAGGTCCACAAGTGGAACCTCGATTTTGTCGGCCGCTCGCCGTGGGCGGAGAAATACAAGGACGTCGCCGACCGCATCGGCGACGCGCTCGCCTTCATGGAAGCGTGCGGTATCAGCCCGGAAACGGTTCCGCAGCTGAAGGGCACCGATTTCTACACCAGCCACGAGGCGCTGCTGCTCGGCTACGAGCAGGCGATGACGCGGCAGGATTCGCTCACCGGCCGCTGGTACGACACCAGCGCGCACATGCTGTGGGTGGGCGACCGCACGCGCTTCGAGGGCTCGGCGCATATCGAGTTCCTGCGCGGCGTCGGCAACCCGCTTGGCCTCAAGGCCGGCCCGAGCCTGCAGCCGGACGCGCTCATCCGCCTGATCGACA
>JAEULI010000160.1 GCA_016793845.1 Sphingosinicella sp. | reverse complement strand
CGTTCCGCCGCGCGGGCTGCTCGGGCATCCTCACCTATTACGCGCGCGACGCGGCACGGCTGCTCGGATGACAGCCGCCGAGGGCGTCCAGACGCGGGGATTGGCGGCACGGCCACTGTTCATCGCGACGATCTTCCTCGGCTCGTTCCTCCTGTTCCTCATCCAGCCGATGCTCGGTCGCATGGCGCTGCCGACGCTGGGCGGCGCGCCTGCGGTGTGGAACGTCGCCATGCTGTTCTATCAGGCGATGCTGCTCGCGGGCTACGTCTACGCCCATGCGATCAGCCGCATGGCGCAGCGCCGGCAGACCATCGTCCACCTCGCCGTCTTCGCCATCGCGGCGCTCACGCTGCCGATCAGCCTCGCCGACATCGGGGGCCGCGAGACATTGCCGCCAATGCTGTGGCTGCTGGCACTGCTCGCCGCCTCGATCGGCCCGGTGTTCTTCGTCGTCGCCGCGCAGGCGCCGCTCATGCAGTCGTGGTACGCGCGCGTCGACGATCCGGCGGCGGCGGACCCCTATTTCCTCTACGCGGCGAGCAACGCCGGAAGCCTGCTCGCGCTCCTCGCCTATCCGTTCGCGGTCGAACCTTACCTGCGCCTCAAGGAGCAGGCATGGCTCTGGTCCGGCGGGTTCGTGATCCTCGCCCTTCTCGTCGCCTTCTGCGCCCGCCGCCCGGCGCGTGAACCCGTACCCGCCGCCGAGGCCGCCCCGCCCGCCACATGGCGCGAGCGCGCGGTCTGGACGGCGCTTGCCGCCGTGCCTTCGGGCCTGCTGCTCTCGACGACGACGCACCTGACGACGGACATCGTCGCCGTGCCGCTGCTGTGGGTAGTGCCGCTCGCGCTCTACCTCGTCACCTTCATCGTCGCCTTCTCGATGGGCGGCGCGCTCTTCGTGAAGCAGGCGAAGATGGCGTCGCCGATCCTGCTCCTGCTGCTCGGCGGCTACACGTTCCTCGCGCAGGGCGTGTTCGCGCTCCTGATGGCGCTCACCAACCTCGTGCTGCTGTTCGTGGTCGCGCTGGCGCTCCACGGCCACCTCGCCGAGAGACGCCCGCCGCCGTCGCAGCTTACAGACTTCTACCTCTGGATATCGCTGGGCGGCGTCATCGGCGGCTTCTTCTCCGCGATCGTAGCGCCGCTCGTGTTCGACTGGGTATACGAACACCCGATCCTGCTCGTGTGCGCCGCCGCGCTGATCCCGGCGAAACCGCTGACGAAGCGCATCGGAAAGCTGTGGCAAGGCCGCCGGGGTCTCGTTCTCGATATCGCCCTGCCAATCATCGCCCTCGCCGCCTCATGGTGGGTACACACCGAACTGATCCTCGCCGACCGTGCCGAAACCGCAGCGCCCGCGCTTGCGCTCATCGCGCTCGCCGCCGTGCTGTCGATCGGGCGGCGGCTCACCTTCGCGGCCTGCTTCGGCGCGCTGATGCTCGGCCTCGGCGGCTGGCAGGCGATCGCGATCAGCCGTATCGAACTTGCGCGCGAGCGCAGCTTCTTCGGCATTTACACGGTGAAGGCAGACGGCGAGCGGCTCATCCGCCTTCTGGAGCACGGCACGACGCTGCACGGCGTGCAAAGCCTGATCCCGGATCTGCAGAGCGAGCCGCAGTCCTATTATGCGAAGGGCAGCGGCGTCGCGGAAGCCTTCGAGGCATTGCCCAAGATCGCGGGGCGCTTCGCCAAGGTCGGCTACGTCGGGCTCGGCGCAGGCTCGCTCTCCTGCTTCGCGAAACCGGGGCAAGGCTGGACCGCCTTCGAGATCGATCCGCTTGTGGTGCGGATCGCGAAGGACGAGCGCCTGTTCACCTATATCTCCCGCTGCACGCCGGACCTTCGCATCGTCATGGGCGACGCGCGCCTTTCGCTCGCGAAGGAGCCCAGGCACACGTACGACCTCATCGCCATCGACGCCTTCACGTCGGACGCGATCCCCATGCACCTGATGACCGAAGAGGCGTTCAAGGTTTACGCAGGCGCGCTGAAGCCGGACGGCGTGCTGATGGTGCACATCTCGAACCGCCATATCGACCTGCAGCCGGTGATCGCCGCCATCGCGAGCGACATGGGCTGGACGGCACGCGTGCGCGACCACACGCCCTACGACCCCGGCCTTCCCGGCATCGACTATTCGCGATCGATCTGGGTCGCGCTCACGCCCACGGAAATGCGGATGCAGGATCTGATGTACGGCGGCGGCGCTGGCCCCGCAGGCTGGGCGATGCTGCGCGAACGGCCCGACCTGCAACCCTGGACCGACGATTTCGCGAGCATCATCCCCGTGCTGAAGCAGCAGTAGGCCGCCTCAGTCCCGCGTGTAGACGCGCTTCCCCGCAAGCCACGTCTCCAGCACCTTCACCTTCCAGATATCCCCAGCGGGTATCTTGAAGACATCGCCGTCGACGAGGATGAAGTCGGCCCACTTGCCGGGGGTCAGCGTCCCCACACTGCGTTCCTGCTGCCCGGCATAGGCCGCACCCGTCGTGAAGGCTGCGAAGGCCTGCTGCAAGGTCAGCGCCTCGTTCGCATACCAGCCCTTCGGCGGCTGCCCATCGCGGTCCTGCCGCGTGACGGCGGCGTGGAGGCCGTAAAACGGATTGGCCGGCTCAACCGGAAAATCGGACCCGCCCGCGATGCGCGCGCCGCTGTTCACAAGCGATTTCCATGCATAGCCGCCCTTGATCCGCTCGGGCCCCACCCGGTCCTCCGCCATCGCCTTGTCGGAGGTGGCGTGCGTTGGCTGAATCGAAGCGATAACGCCGAGCTTCGCAAACCGGCCGATGTCTTCCGGCGCGATGATCTGCGCGTGCTCGATGCTGGGGCGCACCAGCGGCTGGCCCATCTTCTGGATATCCGCGAACGCGTTCAGCACCTCGCGGTTTGCCTTGTCGCCGATAGCGTGGACGTTCACCTGAAAGCCGCGCATCGAGGCGGCCGCAATGACATTGCGTAGCTTCGCACCCTCGATGATCATCAGGCCGGTGTTCTCGGGATCGTCGCTGTAGGGCTCGATCATCGCTGCACCGCGCGAGCCGAGCGCACCGTCCGCGAGCAGCTTCACGGTGTTCAGCGCAAGACGATCCTCAAAGAGCCAGCCGGTCGCCCCCTTCGGCGCGATCGCGCGCAGGGCATCCGCGCCGCCCGCCATGGCAGAGATGCGCACGGTGAGCTTGCCGTCCTTCGCAAACTGCTCGTAGAGCGCCCACGTCGCCGGATCGATGCCCGCATCATGAACGCCGGTGAGCCCTACCGAAGCCATGATCTGGAGCGCCGTTTCAAGCGCGGCGGCCCTTTCCGCAGCGGTCGGCAGCGGCAGCTTCTTCTCGATGAGCGCCATGGCCGTATCGACGAGCACGCCCGTCGGCTTGCCCTTCGCATCACGCTCGATACGCCCGCCTGCGGGGTCCGGCGTCTTCGCGGTGATACCGCTCGCCTTCAAGGCCGCCGCATTCGCCCAGCCCGCGTGACCATCGACGCGGGACAGCCACACGGGCCTGTCCGCCACGGCGATGTCGAGTTCTTCCGACGTCGGGAACCGGTCGAGCCCCCAGCTCACCTGATTCCAGCCGCCGCCGACGATCCATGTCCGGTCGGGGTTCGCCGCAGCGTATGAGGCGATCTTCGCGAGCGCCTGATCGATGCTCGTCGTGTCCGAAAGGTCGATCTGCAGCGCCAGGAAGCCAAGGCCCATGACATGGCCGTGCGCGTCGATGAGACCGGGAAGCAGCGTCCTGCCGCCGGCATCGACGACATCGCCATCCGCCTTCTCGCCGGGCTTCAGCAAGCGCTCTATGCGCCCGTCGTCGCCCACGATGAGCCCGCCGAACTTCGCGAGGCGCCCGATATCGTCGAGCGTGTAGCCGTTCGCGTTGAGGATGACGGTCCGCGCATCCGCGGCACCTGCCGAAAGGAGAGCCGCAAACGCGAGCGCGAGCGCGATCCGCATGGTCTTTATCCCCTGAACCGCCTGAGCAGCGAGGACGTATCCTGCCGCCCTCCGCCCATGTTCTGGACATCGGCATAGAACTGGTCAACCAGCGCGGTGAGCGGCATCGAAAGCCCTATGCTCCGCGCCTCGCCCAGCACGAGCGACAGGTCCTTGCGCATCCAGTCCACCGCGAAGCCGAAGTCGTATTCGCCCTTGATCATCGTGGGCGCGCGGTTCTCCATCTGCCAGCTCTGCGCCGCGCCCTTCGAGATCACGTCGACGACGGCATTGGCGTCGAGCCCCGCTTCCATCGCGAAGTTCATCGCCTCTGCAAGCCCCTGCAGCACGCCCGCGATGCAGACCTGGTTGACCATCTTGGTAAGCTGACCAGCCCCCGCCGGTCCCATCAGGCCGATGCGCTGCGCATAAGCCTGCATCACCGGCTCGCCGCGCGCGAAGCTCTCCGCATCGCCACCCACCATGATCGTCAGGCGGCCGTTCTCCGCGCCCGCCTGACCGCCCGAAACCGGCGCGTCGAGCACGCCGATGCCGCGTGCCGCGCCCGCCTCGGCAAGCTCGCGCGCGATCGCGGCGGAAACAGTGGTGTGGTCGATGTAAAGACTGCCCGGCGCCATCGCGCCGAACGCCCCGTCCGGCCCCAGCGTCACGGCGCGCAGATCGTCATCGTTGCCGACGCAGGTGAGCACGATCTCGGCGCCCTTCGCGGCCTCGGCGGGCGTTTCCGCAAGCGCGCCGCCGTTCGCAGCGACCCACGCCTCCGCCTTCGCCCGCGTGCGGTTGTAGACGGTAACGTCATGGCCCGCCGCCTTCAGGTGCCGCGCCATCGGCGCGCCCATCACACCCATTCCGAGAAATGCGACCCGCGCCATCGGCAGCCTCCTGTTTTGATCCGCTCGAGCGGGTTCCTAGCGGCTGTTTGCCTCGGCTGCCAGATGGGCTATGGCGCCGGTGCCAATTCAACAGGTCAGGATGACAAGATGGGCGATTCTCAGGGTGTGGCGGCTTTGCCGGTGACGTTTGCCGATATCGAGGCAGCGCACATGGCAATCATGCCGCACATCGTCCGCACGCCCTGTCTGAAATCGCGCACGCTGTCCGATATCGTCGGCGCCGAGGTGTGGCTGAAGTTCGAGAACCTTCAGTTCACCGCCGCCTACAAGGAGCGCGGCGCGCTCAACACGCTGCTGTCGCTCACCGAAGCGCAGCGCAAGAAGGGCGTCATCGCGGCCTCCGCCGGCAATCACGCGCAGGGCATCGCCTATCACGGTACGCGACTTGGCATCCCGACGACGATCGTGATGCCGCGCTACACGCCCGTGGTGAAGGTGCAGCAGACCGAAAGCCACGGCGCGGAAATCATTCTTCACGGCGACAACTACGACGAGGCCTACGCCCGCGCCCGCGAGCTTGAGGTCGAGCGCGGTCTCACCTTCGTGCACCCGTTCGACAACCCGAAGGTGATCGCCGGGCAAGGCACGGTCGCGGTCGAGATGCTCACCGACGCGCCGAAAATCGATACGCTGGTCGTGCCGATCGGCGGCGGCGGGCTCATCTCGGGCATGTCGATCGCGGCGCGCGCGATGCGTCCCGATGTCGAAATCGTCGGCGTGCAGGCGGCGCTCTATCCCTCGATGGCCGCGAAGATGAAGGGCGAAACTTTGCCCTGCGGCGGCGACAGCATCGCCGAGGGTATCTCGGTCAAGGAACCCGGTACGATCACGCAGGGCATCGTCCGCGCGCTCGTGAAAGACATCCTGCTCGTCGACGAGTCCAAGCTTGAACAGGCGACAGCGATGCTGCTCAACATCGAGAAGACCGTCGTCGAAGGCGCGGGCGCGGCAGGCCTCGCCGCCCTTCTCGCCTATCCCGAGCGTTTCAAGGGCCGCGTCGTCGGCCTGCCGCTCACCGGCGGCAACATCGATACGCGTCTGCTTGCGAACGTGCTGCTCCGCGATCTCGCCCGCGCCGGCCGCCTCGCACGGCTACGCATCCGGCTCAACGACCGGCCGGGGCAACTTTTCGGCGTCGCGCGCATCTTCGACGACATGCAGGTCAACATCGTCGAGGTGTACCACCAGCGCGTGTTCACCAACCTGTCGGCGAAGGGCATCTATGCCGACATCGAGTGCGAAACGCGTGACCGCGACCATCTGGAACGGCTGATCGCGACGCTGAAGGACAGCGGCTACGAAGTCTCGTCGGTCGAGATCGCCTGAGACGCGTCATGGCCGATATCTGCATCCTGACGCCGGACAGCGGTTACGCCGACTCTGTGCCCCGCGCCGAGAACGAGCTTCGCGCGGTCCTCGGGGAAGCCGTGCGCTTCCAGCCGTGGACGGCGCCGCTCTCTCACGGTGACGGCATCGTCCTGCCGCTCCTCGCGTGGGGCTACCAGTCGCGCGGCGCCGACTGGTCTGCGGCGCTCGACACGTGGGAGGCGGCCGGTATCCCGATGGCGAACCCGGTGCCGCTGATGCGCTGGAACACCGACAAGCGCTACCTCTTCGATCTGGAGGCGAAGGGCGTGCCGGTGATCCCCACGGCCTTCGCACCGGCGCTTTCGGACGTGGACATGGCCGAAGCGCGGGCACGCTTCGGCGACACGGTGATCGTGAAGCCACCGGTATCGGGCGGCGCCGATGGAACCTACCGTCTGGCGCCCGGCGACCCCATACCCGCGGACGTGGCAGGGAAACCGATGCTGATCCAGCCGATGATGGCGGCGATCGCCACGGAGGGCGAATATTCGCTGTTCTACTTCGGCGGCGCGTTCAGCCACGCGATCCTCAAGGTGCCGTCCGCCGGTGACTTCCGCGTGCAGGAGCAGTTCGGCGGGCGCGAGATCACCGTCGAAGCTTCCGAAGACGCCCGCGCGGTGGCCGAACAGGCCCTGCGTGCCGCACCCGGCGAAGCGCTTTACGCGCGCATCGACATGGTGCGCGCCGCCGACGGCGGACTGCAGCTGATGGAGCTTGAGT
>JAEULI010000150.1 GCA_016793845.1 Sphingosinicella sp. | reverse complement strand
ATGGCATTGAGCAGGTAATGGAAATCGTTGAGCACGAGATAGAAGCCGACCTTGGGCGTGGTTTCCGCGCCGGCCCGCCGGATCGCCTCCATCGCGGCGCGAACGCGGTCCGCATTGTCGCCCTCGTCGATCCTGAGCGTGGCCGCACGGACGCCGACGGCGGCAACCGGTGCGCTCACTTCGTAGATACCCGCAAGGTCGCGCACCGAAAGCGGCCGCAGAATGGCCCCGCGATCCGGGTGAAGCTCGACAAGCCCCTGTCCCGCCAGCACGGCCAAAGCCTCGCGGACAGGCGCGCGGCTGAGGCCAAGACGGTGCGCCACTTCCGAGGCGATGATGCGGCTGCCGGGCGTCAGCTCGCCCGCATCCAGCGCCTCCATGATGGCGGCATACACACTCTGGACAAGCGGGGTCTTCACGCCGCCGTCCGCCAGTTTCTTCGGCGAACCGAAGGGCGTGCTGCCGGTCAGCGGTTCCGGACTCTTTGCAGCGCTTGGCTTTCTGCCCATTTTTCCTCCACGAACAGTCGACAATCACGATCTGTTTATCCGTCTTCTGCCGGGAGCAACATTCCATGATGCGTAAAATCGCCCTCGCTCTTCTGACGCTGTCCTCGCTGACGCCGGCCACCCTGCACGCCCGGCCCCTCACGGAAAAGGCCGTCACGGAAGCCGCCAGAGCTTCGCTGCCCGAATGGGTCGAGTTCCTGAAGCTGCCCAATGTCCAGCAGACCGCATCGCAGGACCTGCGGCGCAACGCCGAATGGGCCGCAGAGGCGTTCAAGCGGCACGGCTTTCAGGCGCAGCTGATCGGCGACGACGGTCCTCCTGCGGTTTTCGCCGAATGGCCGGGGGCATCGGCGGCCAGGAAGACGATCCTTTTCTACGCCCATCTTGATGGTCAGGCGGTCGACCCGAAGGAGTGGGATCAGGACGATCCCTTCGTTCCCGTACTGAAGCAAAGAGACGCGGCCGGCGCGTGGCAGCCGATCGCACTCGAACGCCTTCAGGAGGCGCAGCCGGATTGGCGACTGTTCGCCCGTTCCGCGGCCGACGACAAGGCGCCGATCGTGATGCTCATGGCCGCGATGGACGCCCTCCGCGCCTCGGGCCGGAAGCCGTCGGTCAACATCAAGGTCCTCCTCGATCCGGAAGAGGAAAGCGGTTCTCCGGCGCTGCGGGACATGGTCATGCGCAGCGCATCAAAGCTGAAGGCCGACGCCATAGTGATGCTGGACGGCCCCATGCACAGCAGCAACAAGCCGACGATCGTGTTCGGGCACCGCAGCGTGACGACATTCCGCCTGACGGTCTACGGACCACGCAGCGATTTGCACAGCGGACACTTCGGCAATTTCGCGCCCAATCCGGCTCAGATGCTGGCGTCACTCGTCGCCAGCTTCAAGGATGGAGACGGCAAGGTGCTCGTCCCCGGCTTCTACGATGGCGTCACCTTCCCTGCAGACGTGAAATCCGCGCTGGCCGCGGTTCCGGACGACGAAGCCGCCATCCGCCGGCGGATCGGCATCGCCGCGAGCACCAGCGTCGCGGACACGTATCAGGCCGCGCTGAATTATCCCTCGCTCAACATCATCGCGATGAAATCGGCGGATATCGATACGCGTCGCACGATCATCCCGGCCACGGCCACCGCGGTGTTCGATATCCGCACCGTGCCCGCCACGCCGGGCGCGCGTCAGATCGCACTGGTACGCGCGTTCATCGAGCAGCAGGGCTGGCATCTTGTCGACGGCGCCCCCACGGGGGAAGACCGCCGAGACCATCCGAAGCTGGCAAGCCTGGTCGCCGAGATCGGCGAGCCGGCGCTGGCCACGCCGCTCGATTCTGCCGTGGGTCTCTGGGTGCGTAAGGCGCTTGTCGAAGCCTTCGGCGAAGAGCCTGTCCGCATTCCCGTCATGGGCGGCAGCGTCCCCAGCGCGCCGCTGGTGGAGGGGCTGAAGGCGCCTGTCCTTCTGCTCCCGCTCGTCAATGCCGACAACAACCAGCACGCAGCGAACGAGAACATGCGCGTCGGCAATTATATGGACGGCGTGCGCAGTCTCTACGCGCTGCTCACCCAACCCTATTGAGGCGCACAATCAGGCAGCGAAGACCCAATCGAGGTCGGCCGCCAGGACGGTCGCCGTTTTCGCCGGTATGGCGGCAACCGGGGGCAGCGGCGGCAAAGCCGCGGCGGCGCCGGACGTCATGGCGAGCGGCACGGCGGCCGCCGCGCCGGCCATCTTCAACACGCTGCGCCGGTTGAGATCAGTCTGCGTCATCGCACATGTCCTTTTCTGTTCAGGTCGCATCATGCCAGCGCTGCATAGGCGGCGTCGACCAGCGCACGACAGCGCGGCCCAAGGTCGCTCGCAGGATAGCCGAGGTTGGGCAGATAACCGAAGCCCAGCTTCCGCACGGGATCGGCGAAGAACAGAACCCCGCCCGCGCCCACGCCGCCGAAGGTGCTTCTCTCCGGCCCCAGATAGGCATCTTTGCTTGTCATGAAGAAGCCCTCCGCCATGCGCATCTGGCGCCCGGTCAGGCCGCAAACCTGGTCCCATTGCAGCTTCGACATTTCCGCCACGGCCGCTTCCGAGGCGATGCGAACGCCGTCCAGTTCGCCGCCGTTCGCCAGCGCGGCCGAAAGGCGCGCGAAGGCCCGTGCGGTCGCATAATTGTTCCCGACCTTCGGAGGCGTCGTCGCCACCATCGGCGGCGGGTCCATGAACCGCCACGCACGGCCGAGATTGGTTTTCTCGTCCAGAACAGCGCGCATCGTCGGCTGGCTCATGTCGACCTGCAGCGGCGCGGCATCTGCAAGCTCCTCCGCCCGGGCGCTCGGATAGATCTCCAGGCCAAGCGGTTTGCACACGGCCTCCCGCAGCACATCGGCGATGTTGCGCCCCGTCGCCTCGCGCACGAAGATCGTGAACAGCGGGACGATCGTGGCGGAATGATAAGCCCCCTGCGTCCCCGGCGGCCATTCGGGCGCCTGAAGCTCGAACGCTTTCTTGACCGCGGCCATATCCTTGCCGCTGCCTCGGGCCGCATGGTCCAGATACACGAGCCCGGCATGGTGGCTCACGAGCTGCCGTACGGTGATGGTCTCCTTGCCCGCCTGCTCGAAACCCTTCCAGTAGGAAGCGACCGGCTTGTCGAGCGAGAGCTCGCCGCGATCCACGAGCGTGTGAATGGCAAGGGCATAAAGCGCCTTGATGGCGGACTGCGTGTGTGCGGCACCCGTTTTGGGCCAGGGGTGCAGCCCTTCCCGATCGAACGAACCGCCCCACAGATCCACGACCGGTTTGCCGTCGAGGTACAGCGCGGCGCAGGCACCCAGTTCGCCGCGTTCGGCAAAATTATCGATGAACGCCTTCCGCGTCCCTTCGAAACGCGGATGGCAATAACCTTGCACGGCAGGGTCTTTTTGGCTTTCAGACATCAGATTTGGCCTCTCCGCTATGCCGGGGAAATGGCACTTGCTGCTCGCCCCGGCAAACCCTTCATCAGAAATCTTCGGTGATTCTTAAATTTTTTCATCGAATCCTGTATTCATATCCAGATATATTCGTATATTTTCTGCAGCGTCAAGATTGTGCGTGTACGTGTGCCATTGCATGGCAAGGAAGCCTTGGGCCTTCCAGAATCGTGCGGATAGAGGCACTTGTTGCCGGATTGAGGGGGGATCGAGCGATCGAGATGACGGACGAGGACAAGAAGCGGATTCCCGCGACGGAACGCGTGCTCGATCATATCCTCTCGGAAATGGACGCCGGTCGGCTCGGCCCCGGCTCGAGGGTCGTGGCCGCGCGCATCGCATCGGATCTCGACCTCAGCGCAGCACCGGTCCGCGAGGCGCTGAGCGTACTCGCCGGACAGGGCATTCTTGATCTCTTGCCGGACCGCGGCGCCGTGATGCGCGAAATGACCCCCAAAGCCGTGCGGCAGTTCTGGGAGCTGCTCGCCCCCATTGGTGCCGTCGGGCTCCGTCTCGCGGCCCGGGCGATCGTCGATGGCGCCGACACTGGAGAGATCACCAGAAAATTCGCTGAAATTCGCCGCGAAGTCGGGCTGGAAGACCCGGTCTCATTCCTGCTTCTGCTCAACGACTGGCACTATGCCGTCAATCGCCTCGGCGGAAACGATTTCGTGACGGAAGCGCCAAGCCGGCTCGGTGTTGCGTATTGGGATCGTTACCTTGTGGGCATTATCGACGTCCCCGGGCACGTAGACGGCTATCTCACAAATTATCGCCGCATGTACGAAGCTGTCATGGCAGGGGATGGCAACGGCGCGGCGGCCATCCTTCATTTCCACGCCGATTGGTCAATCTCGCTGATCGACGAGGCCGTTGCCTCGCGCAAACCCGCGCGAAAATCCCGGAAGCGAGCCTGACGTTCCGAAGGGTACTTGAATGATCGGCCGCGGCACAGGAGGTGTGGGCGTTCAGGTCAAGGCGAAGCGAGCACGGCGGGGTTAACTCGGCATTAGCCAGATTTGTTTATCAAGACGGCAGAGCGCCAACGCCTCGATTGGCGCGAGGGCCGCAGAGCATGAAGATAAACATCCAGAATTTCGCCCGCGCACGCAGCACACGCCTTGTGCTTGCCGCATCGCTTATCGCTGTCAGCGCGATCGGCTTCGCGCCTTATGTCTTCAACGACGTCTCGACGCAGGCGGCGATCAACGCGCCGCTCATTCGCCTGTCGGCGCCGGTTGATGGCACGGTGGCGGACCTGCCCGCAGACGGCCGGTATTTTGCGAAGGCCTCCTCGATCCGGCTGCTTGATCTGTCGCAGGATACGGGAGACGTTGCGGACCTCGCCGCGGCGGCGGATCTGGCGCAGGCGCAGATCGATCTTGCCCAGCGCCAGCTCGCAGAGCTTCGATCGGAAGAGCAGCGGCTTGAAAAGCGCGCATCGGCATTCAACGCGGCCACGAGCGCACGTCTCGGCGAGGATCGCGGCGGAGCCCTTGCCGATCTCAATGGATGCCAGGCAGAACGCGTGCAGCAGGCGGCAACGCTCGCGCGCGTGCGCAAGCTTGCAGGCGAAGGCTTCATGTCCCCCGCCGCCGTGGAGAAGGCCGAAGCCGCGGCAACGCGCACGAACAGCGAATGCAGCAGCGCCGCCGCGAAGCTGCGCTCGATCGAGGTCACCGAAAAGGCGGCGCGTGCCGGCGTTTTCATCGGCGATAGCTACAACGACGCGCCTTATGCCACGCAGCAGGCCGACCGGCTGATGCTGCAGCGGCAGATCATCGAAAAGACGCTGGGCGATGCCACCGCTCAGTACACACAGGCAAAGCTGCGCCTGAAAGACGCGCTCGGCCGCGCAAGCTACCGCGCGCCCGCCGGAACGCTCATCTGGGCGGCAACGGCAAGCTCCGGTGCCGCCGTGCGCGCCGGTGAACCCATCCTCGATCTCGTCGATTGCCGGCGCCGTTTCGTGCAGGTCGCGCTGCCGGAGCGCAAGGCCGAAGCCATCGTGCCCGGCGGCCCCGCCGACGTGCGCCTGATCGGCTCCGATCGCTGGATGAAAGGTCGCATCTCCAGCATCACCGGCGCCGCGAGCCGCCGCGAGGAACGGCTGCTGGCCGCGTCCACCTATTCGAAGCCGGGCGCGCGCGAGATCATCGTGGACGTCGCGCTTTCGGTAGCCGCACCGGAAGCGCTCGATCCCAGCCGCAGGTGCGATGTCGGGCGGCTGGCCGAAGTGCGGTTCAGCCGAACGATCTGACCGCCTTGAACACACTCCCGCTGATCGAAACGCTGGCGCCCCTCGCCCTGGTGCTTGGGGCGCTGATCCTGTTCGGCGGCGTCCGCTACAGCCGGGCCGGCATCATCGCGACCGTCGGCGCCACGATCCTCTACTATCTCCACTGGCGAATCACCCGGACGATTCCGTGGTCCGGCGGCCCCGGCGACCTCTGGTGGCCGCTCCTCTGCCTCACCGTGGAGCTCGCGGCCTTGTTTGATGCCGCGATCCTGCTCGCGATCCTCTCCCGTCCCACCGACCGCTCGGCCGAAGCCGACACAGGCGAAGCCCTGCTGCGCGCACGATGGACCGAGAGCGCCGCGAAGCTGCCTCCCGTCGACGTGTTCATCGCGACCTACAACGAGCCCCGCGACGTTCTGGAAAAGACCATTCTCGGGTGCCTCGCGCTGAACTGGCCCGACGCGCGGATCTGGGTGCTCGATGATGGGCGCAGGCAGTGGGTCCACGACCTCTGCGTCGCGAAGGGCGCCGGTTACATCAACCGTCCCGACAACAAGGGCGCCAAGGCCGGCAACATCAATCACGCGCTCACGCTCACGACCGCGCCCTATGTCGCGGTGTTCGATGCCGATTTCGTGCCCCGGCGCGATTTCCTGCTGCGCACGATGGGCTTCTTCGAAGACGAGAAGATCGGGATCGTCCAGATCCCGCACAGTTTCTACAACCACGATCCGATGCAGACGAATCTCGGCCTGCAGCAAGCGATGCCGGACGATCAGCGTTTCTTCTTCGAAGCGATCATGCCCGGCCGCGATGGCTGGGATGCTTCGTTCTGCTGCGGCTCGAATTCCGTCACGCGGCGCAAGCTGTTCGAGGATATCGGCGGCGGCCTGCCCGAAGGCTCGATCACGGAAGACATGCTGCTGACGCTGGCGAGCCTGCGCCAGGGCTATGTCACGCGCTATCTCAACGAGCCACTCGCTTACGGCCTTGCGGCGGAAAGCACGGCGGCATTCTTCGTGCAGCGGCAGCGCTGGGCGCAGGGTGCGATCCAGATCCTCTATCTCAAAGAAGGCCCGCTCGGCCCCGGCCTCAAGCTGCGGCACCGCCTGATGTTCCTGCCCTCGGCATGGATCACGCAGGGTTTGCAATCGGCCTTCGCGATCCTGATGCCGATCATGTTCATGCTCTTCAACCTGTCGCCGATGATCGACGTCGATCTGCCGAGTCTCACGAGTTATCTGCTGCCGCTGGTGCTGGCGCTGCTCGTCGGCATCACGCTGCTTGCGCCCGGCCGGTATTATCCGCTGGCGGCACAGGTTCTCGCGGTGTTCCAGATGTTCCGGATTCTCCCCGTCGTCCTGCAGACCCTGATCAAGCCGCACGGCCACGTCTTCAAGGTCACGCCCAAGGGCTCCGCGGCGGGAGGCGGAAACTGGGAAACGCGCGTGCTTTTCTCCTGCCTCTTTCTGATCGCCGCGAGCGTGGCGGGCATGGTCGCGAACATGGGTGCGGACTATCGCATCGTCGTACAAGACGAACTGCTGCCGATGGTGAGCTTCTGGCTTCTGCTCAACATGCTTGTCATGATTCTCGTCGCGATGATGTGCCTCGAAAAGCCGCGCATCCGCGGTGAGGAGCGGTTCGAGATCCAGCAGCCGCTGTCGCTGCTCAGCGACGCCGGACACATGATCACCTCGGGCAAGGGCGATATTTCCCTGTCCGGCCTTGGCATGGAGGTCGCCGAGCCCGCTGACCTCGCGATTGGTGAGCGCGTGCAGGTGGTTCTTCCCGAAGTCGGCATCGTTCGCGGTTTCGTCCGCCGAACCGGCCGCCGCATCGGCGTCGCATTCGATTTCCATTCCGAAGACGTGCGCGACCGCCTGATCGTCTGGCTGTTCACGAACCGGATCCAGGTCAACGCGCAGCGGCCTTCCGCCATGGCTGTCGCCGGGGCGGTGATCCGGAGGCTGTGGGCCGCCGATCTCACGGTACAGGCCCTGCCCGCGCCCGCGCCGGAACCCGAAGCGCCGGAGATCAAGCTCTCCGCAGCGACGCGCCTCATTCAGCCCGCCGCCGTCCGCAAGCTCGCGGCGAATCTCGAAGCCGGTGTCGCGCTTGCCTCCTCTTCAGCCGAAGACGAATCGCTTGAAGAAGCCGGCGCCGCGCATTCCGCGAACCTCCCGGCGCCAAGGCAAGCCGGCCTAGGGCGATAAACGTCCACGATTTATCGACTGTCGACAGTATGCATATTGTGAAACGCATGGCTCCTGACATAAAACGCCTGCGCTAACGCCGCAGGGAGCGGCCGGATCAGGAGTCGCCATGCTGGTCAAGTTGCGCCCGGACGGGTTCACGATCGCGCTTTTCACCGTCGTCGCCATCGCCAGCGTGCTGCCCTGCCGGGGCGAGGTAGCAGACGCCTTCGCGATCGCCACGCGGCTCGCCATCATGCTGCTGTTCTTCATGCACGGCGCCAAGCTCTCGCGCGAGGCGATCGTCCGCGGCGCGGGCGCAGTGAAGCTGCACGTCTCGGCACTCAGCGTCACCTACATCGTGTTCCCGCTGATCGCGCTCGCGATCGCGCTGGCGCCGGACCGGATCATTTCCGCCGACATCAAGGCGGGCCTCATGTTCCTCGCCGTGCTGCCCTCGACCGTCCAGTCATCGATCGCGTTCACGTCGATCGGGCACGGCAACGTCGCCGCGGCGGTCTGCAGTGCATCACTTTCCAACATCATCGGCGTGTTCCTCACGCCCCTGCTCGCCGGGCTGCTGATCCATGCGCAGGGCGCCGGCGGCGAGATCGACACCGTCGCGGCGATCCGCTCGGTGGTCGTCACGCTACTGATACCGTTCATCGTCGGGCACCTGTCGCGGCCCCTGATCGGGCGCTTCGTCGATCGCCACAAAGCGTTCCTCGGCAAGCTCGATCGCGGCTCGATTCTGCTCGTCGTCTACACGGCGTTCAGCGCGGCGGTTGTCGACGGGCTGTGGTCACGCGTGTCGGGTGTCGACCTCGCGACCATCGCCGGGCTTTCCGTGCTGCTGCTCGCCGCGGTGCTGCTGGTTTCCCTCGCGCTGTCGCGCGTGCTCGGCATGTCGCGGGCGGACGAGGTGGCGCTGGTGTTCTGCGGCTCCACGAAGAGCCTTGCGAGCGGCGTGCCGATCGCGGCGGCGCTGTTCGCGGCACCGCTCGTCGGGATGCTAATCCTGCCGCTGATGATCTATCACCAGATTCAGCTCATCGTCTGCGCCGTGATCGCGCGCGTCTACGCGGATCACCCGGAGGCTGTCGCCAGCGCCGCGGAATGAACCCTTCGCATATGCCCGCGGAAGGCCTCGGCAAAGCAGCGGGGGTGCGAAATGTGCGCGCCGTGCCCTCCATCCACCGGCGCGACATTCATGGCCGGAAGTCTCGCGGCGATGCGTTCCACAACCGCCGTGTAAGCCGGTAGCGTCCCGGTGCCGGTCGACATCGTGATCGGCCCGTGAAAGCCCGCCAGCGCGCCCACATCCACGGCAAGCCGCTCGGGATCATGGAACTGATCGAGCCAGGTATGCGCATTGTTCAGGATCGCCGCGCGCGCCGCGCCGTCGAACAAGGTATCCCACGTCCCCTCGCCAAACGCGACACGTTCGATGAAGAGCCGCGCGCCCTCTTCCGTCTCGCCGCGCGTCAGCAATTCTGCCGCCTGTTTCATCAGCCCCGCCGCTTCGGCGCGCAGCGCCTCGCTCTCATCTCCGGCAAGCAGTGCGAACACGGGCGGTTCATGCAGCATCAGGCTGCGCACGCGCGCGGGGAAGCGCGCCGCGAGCATGATTGCGATCGTCGCGCCATAGGAATGGCCGATCACATGCGCAGCTTCGATTCCAAGCGCCGCGAGCAGACCCGCGGCATCCTCCACATCTTCCCCAAGGCGTCCCTGCCCCGGCGGCGCGGTGCTCGCGCTGTGTCCGCGGCGATCGTAGCGAATGATTCGAAAATCGCCGGCAAGCGCCTGCACGACTCCGTCCCAGCTGCCATGATCGTCCCATGATCCGTGAATGCAAAGCACCGGCTCGACCCCCGAACCCTCTTCACGCCACGCAAGCGATATGAGGCCGAGATCGGCGCGCGAAATATCATCCGAACCGGTCATGAATTCCATTGCCTCCAGACTTGAATTTGGCTGGAAAACTCATTTCAAACATGGATTTATCGTAGAAGGAGAATTTTTCAGAGGAGCCAGTTGACTCCTTTCGTCCACTGTATACACTTCAATTCGTCCACTGTATACAGTGGCCAAAATCAAAAAAGTTACTGCGAGTATCGAAGAGGGAATTCGACCAACGCGGGCGGAACTGACTCACAACAATCGCTAAAAACGACGTGCCTGAGTCTCGTCCGTGGGTCTTAAGAGGGGGTGAAGCGATGGTTTCGTATCATAATTCGCGCAGTGCTGCGCGAAGCCAAAAGTCGTATTCGTATGCCACGGTCTCGGCGCTTCTGGTCGCCACGACGTGCCTTTCCACATTGCCGGCAACCGCATTCGCACAGGCGGAAGATCTGGCTGCCGAGGAGACCATCATCGTCACGGGATCGCGCCGCGAGGCGCGCTCTGTGGCCGATCTTCCGGCCCCCGTCGATATCTTCAGCGCGGAGGATCTTTCGCGTCAGGGCAGCCCGGACGTTGCCAATCTGCTGCGCCAGATCGTGCCTTCGCTCAACGTGAACGACAATACAATCAGCGGCACGGCATCGGGCATCCGCCCGGTCACGCTGCGCGGTCTGTCGCCTGACCACACGCTGGTTCTGGTGAACGGCAAGCGGCAGCATCGCGCCTCGGATATCCCGACCTTCTCGGGCGGCATTTCGGATGGTGCGCAGGGGCCGGACATGGCCTCGATCCCCGCGATCGCGCTGAAACAGGTTCAGGTGCTGCGCGATGGCGCCGCCGCGCAATACGGCTCCGACGCCATCGCCGGCGTTGTGAACTTCATCATGAACGACGCGCCGGAAGGCGGCATGATCCAGGCGAAAATCGGCAGCACCTACAAGGGCGACGGTGATTCCTATCAGGTCGCGGCAACCTGGGGCACGCGCCTTGGCGAAAACGGTTTCGTCCGCTTCAGCGGCGAATACAGCGACACCGACATGACGACGCGCGCCGTGCAGCGCGGCGACGCGCAGGCGCTGATCGACGCCGGCTTCGAGGACGTCCCCACCCCCGCCACGCGCTTCGGCTCTCCGGCATTCAAGGACGACATCAAGACGTTCGTGAACATGGCGGTCGAGAATGGCCTCGGCGGCGAATTCTACGCCTTCGGCGGCTATGCGCAGCGCACCGTCTACAACGATTTCTTCTATCGCAACGCCGCCGATCGGCAGGGCGTGTTCACGGATGGTGCCGGCAATTATCTCGTCGGCGACATGACGCCTGATGACGGCGTCACCTGCGATGGCGGCATCGATTTCGGCGGCACGGGTGTCGTCAACGATCCGATCGGCGTCAATGATCCGGATGCCCTCGCCCGTCTTGCCGCGGCGTCCGCCAATCCGAACTGCTTCGTTGCACAGAATGTGCATCCGGGCGGCTACACGCCGCTGTTCGGCAACAAGATCAAGGACATCTACGGATCGCTCGGAATGCGCGGCGATATCACCGACAAGCTGAGCTACGATGTCAGCTTCGGTGCCGGTCGCCATTCGATGCACATCTTTGTCGGCAATTCCTTGAACCCGAGTCTCGGCACGGGATCGCCGGTGGATTTCAAGAACAACGGCAAGCGGCACCAGTCCGAAATGGTGTTCAATGCCGATCTCAATTACGCCGCCGATGTCGGCTTCCATTCGCCGCTCAATATCGCGGGCGGTGTCCAGTGGCACCGCGAACAGTTCGAGGTGATCGCGGGCGATCCCGAAACCTATCTCGCGGGCGTGCTCGCGACACAGGGTTTCCTTGTCGGTGAAGAATCCTATCCCGGCTATTCGCCCGCCATTGCCGGCACGTTCTCGCGCCGGAACATCTCCGCCTATCTCGATCTTGAAGCCAACGTCACCGAGGCGCTCGTGCTCGGCACGGCGGTCCGCTTCGAAGACTTCAGCGATTTCGGCAGCAAGGTGACGTACAAGATCTCCAGCCTTTACAATATCACCGAAGATTTTGGCATTCGCGGCACTTACGCGACCGGCTTCCACGCGCCGACGCCGGGCCAGCAGAACTACAGCGGTCTCACCACCGAACTCACCACCGACGGCCGGCTTATCCAGTCGGGCATCATCCCCGCCACCAATCCGGCGGCGGTTGCGGTGGGCGGCAAGCCGCTGAAGCCCGAAACGTCGAAGAGCTTCAGCCTCGGCTTCGTCTACGATGCCGGCTGGCTGAGCCTCACGGTCGATTATTTCAACATCAAGATGAAGGATCGCCTCACCCAGTCCGCCAGCTACGCGCTGACGGACGAGCAGAAGGCAGCCCTCGTCGCCGCGGGATATCTCAGCGCCGTCGATCTCGGCTCGGTGCGGTTCTTCACCAACGACTTCTCGTCGAAGACGCAGGGCGTCGATGTGGTTGCAACGATGCCGCTCGATTTCATTCCCGGCGGCAAGACGAACTTCAGCCTCGCGGGCAACTGGACGGAAACCAAGGTCACATCCTTCGATCCGACAGACCCCGACGAGCTCCTGAGCGTGACGCGCGTTCTGCAGCTGGAAAAGAACCTGCCCCGTTATCGCGGCAATGCCTCGATCACGCACACGGCGGATAATTGGCGGGCCCTGGCGCGCGTCAATTATTACGGCAAGTACACCGAGATGCACGTCAACTCGGGCGGCCTCAGAATCGATGCCGGTAGCGAAATCACGTTCGATGCCGAACTCGGCTACAATATCACGCCGGCCATCGAGCTGTCGGTGGGTGCTCAGAACCTGCTCAACAACAATCCGGACATCAATCCGTATCGCTTCATCCTCGGGTCGAAATATCCCACGACGTCGCCGATGGGCGTGAATGGCGGCACGTATTACGCACGCGTACAGTTCCAGTTCTAGTTTCGTATGAGCAGGCGGTGGCGCGGTGCGTTTAAAAACCAACGCGCCCTAGCCATTTAAAAAAACCAAAAAGCGCAAGATTACGAAAAGCAATTCTGCGGCCCCCCTGAACGTGGGAATA
>JAEULI010000089.1 GCA_016793845.1 Sphingosinicella sp. | reverse complement strand
GCTCACCGATCAGCTGCTGCTGAACCGGCCCCGGCTCGGCCTCGGCGAGCGGGATCAGCTCCTCCCGGCCAAGCGCTGTGAGCAGTGCCCTCGCGAACTTCATTTCGCGGCCCGTGAGCGCGATGAAACGGCCGTCGCGCGTCTCGTAGAGATTGTAGAAGGCCGAGCCGCCGATGGACCTGTGCGTCCGCGTTGTCGGCGGCAGGCCGCCGCCCAGCACCGGGCCGGACAGGTGCGCCGTCCACGCCATCAGGGCATCGTACATGGAGGCATCGACGATATCCCCGCGCCCTGTCGAACTGCGCCGGTGAAGCGCCATCAACACGCCGATGAGACCTGTCAGCGCACTCCCCATGTCGGCGGACGGCAGTCCGGGCACCACCGGACGCCCATCGCCATTATCGTTGATCGCCAGAAAGCCGGTGTAGGCCTGCGCGCCCATGTCGTGGCTCGCCTTGTAGGAGAGCGGGCCGGACTGCCCAAACGCCGACAGCGAACAATAGATGAGGCGCGGGTTCCGCGCGCAAAGCGTCTGCGCGTCGATGCCCAGCTTCGCGGCGACGCCGGGCCGGAATCCTTCGACGAAGACATCGGCTTCGTCCGCCAGGCGCAGCAGCACAGCCACGTCCTCGGGCTTCTTGAGGTCCAGAACGATGCTGCGCTTGCCGCGGTGGACGTTCTTGAACCAGATCGAAAGTCCTTCGGCATCATAGGGTCCGAAGGCGCGGCTCGGCTCGCCGCCCGGCGGTTCGATGCGAATGACGTCCGCGCCGTGATCGACCATGATCTGCGTCATCACCGGTCCCGGCAGGAACATGCTGAGATCGACGACCTTGATACCTTCAAGCTTCACGGCTTTCCCCTTCAGGCAGCGTCGGCGGGAAAGCGCCCGCGCAACGCCGGACCATCCGCGTCCAGACCGGGCGCGGCACGCTGCGCCAGACGCGCGCCGTCGAAACGCAGTGGGTTGGCGAACATCCTGAGCGTGCGGCCGGCGGGATGCGGCACGTCCTGCACCATGCCGACCTCGGCCACGAACGGATTGTCGATGGCCCCGTCCAGCGATTCCACGGGCGCGGCCGGAATCTGGCCTTGCAGAATCTGCATCCATTCCGCGCGCGTTTGCATCATGAACACGGCGTCCAGCACGTCGGTGAGCACGTCGCGGTTCTCGCGGCGGCTGGCCAGATCGGCGAAGCGCGGGTCGGCGCCAAGGTCCGGACGGCCGATCAGCCTGACGAGGATTTCCCAGAACTTCTGGTTCATGCAGCAGATGTAGAGCCAGCCGTCCGCCGTCTTGTACAGCTGCACCGGCACGGTCGAAGGGTGTGCCGAACGCGGCGTCTGCGGCGTGATGACGCCTTCGTTCAGATACCAGGTGCCCTGATAGGCGAGCTGGTGGAGCGCCGCGTCGAACAGCGACACGTCCACATCCATGCCGATGCCGCTGCGCTCCGCGCCCCGGATCGCGCTGACCAGCCCGAATGCCATCATCATGCCGGTCATGTAGTCGACCATCGAAAGCCCCACGCGCGTCGGCGGACTACCGGGGTCGCCGGTCAACGCCATGAAGCCCGCTTCCGCCTGCATCAGGAAATCATAACCCGGCCAGTCGGCGCGCGATCCGGTGCGGCCATAGGCGGAAATGTGGCCGCAGACGATGCGCGGGTTGACCGCCGAGAGCGCCGCATGATCTAGCCCCAGTTTCGCGGGCAGGCTGCCGCGCAGGTTGTTCACGACCGCGTGCGATTCAGCGACCAGACGGTGCAGCAGCGCCCGGTCGGTGTCGGCCTTCAGATCGAGGATGAGGCTGCGCTTGTTGAGGTTGAAGCACTGGTAATAGAGGCTGTCGGCCTCGCCCACTGTCAGCGGCCCGGTCTTGCGCGCATAGTCGCCGTCCACGCCTTCCACCTTCACCACGTCGGCGCCGAGATCGGCAAGGAACATGGTCGCATATGGCGCGGCGCCATATTGCTCGAAACTTATGATTTTCAGGCCGTCGAGTGGCAACGCAGTCATGAGCCCTCCCCTTTCGCGGGCGAAGACTGCCGAAAAGGTCGGACACAATCAATACAAATGTTCGAACTTTTAATCGCGAATGATCGGACTGCGCTGGCGGTGATGCTCGGTGGCCGCCTCGAACGCGCGCGCCATGCGGAACAGCAGGGCCTCGGCGCGCCAGGGTGCGGTAAGCTGCATGCCGATAGGCAGGTTCCGGCGATCGAGGCCGCACGGCACGCTCAGCGACGGCACCCCGGCGGCGCCGAGATCATAGGTGTTGCGCGCCACGAGGCGCGTCGTCGCCACCATGTCCGAAGCCTCGGCCCAAAGCGGCGCGGTGACGGGCGTCGTCGGCGTGAGCAGCACGTCGATCCCGGCGGCAAACGTGTCGCGAAGCGTCCGCTGGAACTGCTGCAGAAGCCGGATGCAATGCGCGTAGTCGGCACCGCTCACCTGATGTCCAAGCTCTATGCGCCGCCGGACTTCCGCGCCGATCCGGTCCGCATGCTCGGGGTACACATCGCGGCGCGCATCGGCGACATCGGCGAGCACGAAGCGGAACGCGCCGCCCGTGCGCAGCGTCTCGGCCTTGCCCAGCGGCACGTCGACGAGCGTGCAGCCCAGCCGTTCCAGCACGGCCGCCGCGTCATCCACGGCGCGCGCCACGCAGTCCTGCAGGTCCTCGTAGAAAAACGCGCGCGGTAGCCCGACGCGCAGCCCCTTCACATCGGCGTCCATTCCTTCCAGCAGCGCCGCCGAATCCGCGAAAGACAGTGGATCGCGCGGATCATAGCCGGCAATGGCCGCATACAGCCGCGCAGCATCCGCCACGGTGGCGCCGAACGGCCCGACCACATCGCAGATCGTGCTGACATCCAGCACGCCATGATTCGAAACGCGTCCCAGCGTCGGCCGCAGCCCCACGACGCCGCACAGCGCGGCGGGCACGCGCACCGAGCCGCCTGTGTCCGTGCCGAGCGCCGCGGGCACGATCCCGGCGCCCACAGCGGCGGCCGATCCGCTGCTCGATCCGCCCGTGATGCGCGCGGTGTCCCACGGATTGCGGCAGTTGCCGAAAGCGGCGTTTTCCCCGGTCGCGCCGTAGCAGAACTCGCTGAGGTGCGATTTCCCGATGAGCGTCGCGCCGGCAGCCCGGAGGCGTCGCACCACCTCGGCATCCCCCGCCGCCGGCGGCGCATCCCGATAGACCGCCGAGCCGTGCGTCGTCGGGCGCCCCTGCCAGTCGATGCAGTCCTTCACCAGAACCGGCACACCGCCAAGCGGGCCGGCGCCGGCCTTCGCCTCCCGGTTGAGCCACAGCACGGCGTTGACGGACGGATTGACCCGGTCGGCTGCGTCCAGCGCCCGCGCAATGGCTGCCTCAGCGTGATGTGCCTCACCCTGCATCTTCATCCTCCCTCTTTAGCCGCCGCTTCGTTTTGCTCGAACCAGCAGCGCGGCACTTCCGCCGATCAGCAACACAACACTCACAAATGCGAATGTCCGGCCGTAGCTGCCCACAATCTCATAAAGCAGGGCAAAGCTCGCCGGCCCGACCATGACACCCGCGAAGACATAGACGAGCGTGCTGCCCATCACGCTTCCGACCTCGGCGGGCGCGGCGTGGCGGAGCACCTCCGCCATCGCGACGCCATTCCAGCCATTCAGGCAGAAGCCGAGGAAACACAGCAAGCCGACCTGCATATAGGCTGGAAAGTCCGCGAGCCACGGCAACAGCAGCAGACCCGCGGCGCTGCCGAGGCCAACGAACGCCAGCACGCCGAACCCGGACCCAAGCCGGTCGGCCGAGACGCCCCAGCAAACCCGCCCCAGCACGCCGAAGGCCTGCACGCCTGCCGCCGCGGACGCCGCATGTATCAGCCGCCACCCGCAATCCGCGGTCAGCATCAAGACGGTGAAGGTGGAAAGCGTCAGCTGAACCGAGGAGTAGAGGAAACCG
The DNA here is from genome assembly GCA_016793845.1 of Sphingosinicella sp. Taxonomy (GTDB): domain Bacteria; phylum Pseudomonadota; class Alphaproteobacteria; order Sphingomonadales; family Sphingomonadaceae; genus Sphingosinicella; species Sphingosinicella xenopeptidilytica. The sequence continues at coordinate 24,722 of JAEULI010000089.1, read as the reverse complement.
ATGATAGTCAGCACGCGCAAGTCGCCGCGCCGCCAGACCAGCCGCTGCTCTGTCAGCAGACCGCGCAGTAGCGGCGCGTCGTTTCGCGGCGGCGTATGCGGCACCTTGTGGCCCGCCAGAACGGCGAGCACAGCGCACGGCAGCAGCGCCATCAGGATAAACGCCACACGCCAGCCGATCACCGCATCAAGCAGCGGAAGCGCAATACTCACCAACACCACGCCAAGCGGCGCCGCCGCCTGCTTGATAGAAAACACGACGTTCCGCCGGTTAAGGGGCGTAACGGCGCTCAGGATCTGAGACGAAGCCGGATTCTGGAACCCGTAGGCAAAGCCGATGAGCAGAGAGGCGATCACGCCGACAGAGATGTTGGCCGTCGCCAGCCCGAGCAGCCCAAGCGCGAACATGCCCATTCCGAATTGTTCGGTGCGCACAGCACCCAAACTGCGGATCAGCGCGCCGGCCAGTACGGATCCAAACGCGCCGGACGTGAAAAGCAGGCTCACCTGATAACCGACGACATGGGCCTCCACGCCAAAATCGGCAGCAACGCGTGGGGCTATGGGAGGGAGTACCAGCGCCGTGCTGGTTGCCAGCAACTGCACGAGCACTGTCAGAATCAGCGCCTTGCCGAGACTATCGGCAACCGAACGCGGATTTTGTTCGAACAACTTTTGGCCCATGCCCCCGCATAAGGCGAGTTTGCCATAAAGACCAAGAAGATTTGCCGGCAAAGACCATGGCTGTCATTCACCTGCGCGGCGGAAACGCGATGCCGTGTCCGCTACCGAGCGACGAACCCCCTTCCTGTAAGCCTTCAGGCGATTCGACATGATCGCATGGCCATGAATAAAACGACGGCTGGTCAACCTGAGCTGATTCGATGCTAGTAAGTCTCTGATATTATGATTCTGGTCGAACATCTTTTAGAGGCGCCGCGCGGAGCGCGCGGCTTTGATGTATTGTGCGAACAGCTTCAAACGCTCTGCACATTTCGAAATTTTATTGTCTTTCGATTCGAACGAGGCAGACAGCCCACGCTTGTTCACACGAACCTCAACTTTGCACGCATTGGCGAGCAGATGGAGAGCTACATTCGCGGCCTTCATATGCTGGATCCATTCTGCCGGGTCGATTCCGATGGACACAGCGGCCTTTTCCGGCTGGGAGATATTGCGCCGGAAGCCTTCACGTCATCGGAATTCTACCGGCGGCACTACCGCTTCACCGACGTGATCGACGAACTGCGCTATATCGTGCATCTGGATGAAGGCATGTCTGCACACCTCTTCATCGAACGCGAGGCGCCTGCATCACCCTTCGCTGTGACCGAGATCGCCAGTTTTCAATCTGTATTGCCCTTGGTGACAGCTTTTGTTCGCGGGCAATTGAGGCACGGCGGCAACGGTGATGCCGGCGCGCTGCCGACTACGTTCAATCTGCCCGAAAAGGTACGCGCGATCGCGCCGGACAAGCTCACGGAACGCGAGGTGGAAATCATCGAGATGATGCTGAAGGGCCACTCGGCCAAATCCGTTGCGCGTCTGCTTGGCATCGAAGCCGGCACAGTCGCGAACCACAAGCGAAATATCTACGCGAAGCTCGAAATCCACTCGCAAGCGCAGCTGTTTGACCTGTTTCTCCGCACGCTATGAGCGCGCGGCGTATCGCTGCCAGATTTTGTAGACGGGATAGCCCATCGCGACGACGGCGATGTTCGTAAGGCTGATGAGCGGCAGCGCGATGAGCGCGTTCACGAGCAGCCCCAGCGACGCGGCAAGAAACAGGCCGGGCAGCCAGGGGAACCCCGGCATTCGATATGGGCGCGGCAGATCGGGCTTTGTGATCCGTAGCCGAATGAGCCCAACCACACAGAGCGCATAGAACAGCCACATGCCGAGCACGAACTGGGCGGCAAGCGCCTCGAAAGTGCTGACCCACACGTAGAGCATGGCGAACACTGCCGATACCAGCACTGCGACATAGGGTGTTTGCGCGCGCGGATGAACGTCTCCGACGCGCGCGAAAAACAAGCGATCCCGCGCCATTGCAAACAAGACCCTTGGATCGCAGGTTCCGGCCGCGATGAGCGCGCCCAGCACGGCGACCGCCGCCGCGGCGCCCACAGCCACGCCGCCGCTTTCGCCAAGCACCACCGTTGCGGCATCACGGGCAACGAAACGCGACGCTGCCATTACCTCCGGGTTGAGTGCGGCCAGGAAGGCGACATTGATGACGAGATAGAGAAAGGTGATGATGAGAACGCCGCCGATAAGGCCGCGCGGAATGTTGCGCGACGGGTCGCGCACCTCCCCCGCCATCGCACTTGCCGCCGCCACACCTTCGTAGGGCCAGAGCACGGCAATGAGCGCGAGGCCAAACGCACCCATAGACCCCACACCCCGCACGCCGCCTTCACCGGCATCCACGCCTGAAACGATGATAACCGCGGCGATCGAGAGCAACGCCGCCGCCTTGGCAAAGGTGAATATGCTGGTGAACCGCGTGGCAAGCGTGACCGACGCGACATTCATGATGGTCACCGCCGCGAGCGCGGCGGTCGCGATCCAGCGGTCGGCGCCGGGTTCAAGGCCGAGCACAGCGCCTATGTAAGCCGCCGCGATAAGCGAGATCGCCGCCCAGTTCGCGGGATTGATAAGCAGGAAGGTCCATCCGAACATGAACGCGACCGGCTTCCCGAACGCCTCTTCGAGATAGACATAAAGCCCCCCGACACGCGGAAACATCGCGCCAAGTTCTGCGAGGCAGAGGCCGAGGCAAAGCGTGATCGCGCCGCCCACAACCCAGACCAGCAGAATGAGGTACGGCGACCCGACGAGCGCGGCGATCTCGGACGGTGTTCTGAAAATACCGCTGCCGATGACGATGCCGGCCGTGAGCGCAGCGAGCGCGCCAGCCCCAATTGTGCGGGGCAACGGATCGCCGGGCAGTCCGCTCATTCGGCGCGGATGGCGTCTTCAAGTCCGGCGATCACCGCATCCACCGTGGCGACGACGCCGAAGATTCCATCTTCGACCGTCACCATATGGATGGCAGCATCATGGGCATAGGCATCACAACTCGCGCAGGCATCTTCCACAAGCAGGCACTGATACTTCCGGTCCGTTGCTTCCCGCAAGGTGGTGTGGACGCAGACGTCCGTCGTCGCGCCGGAAAACAGCAGGTGCGTGATGCCCTGCGCCTTCAGCACGAGTTCGAGGTCGGTCTGATAGAAGGCGCCGTTCGCGGTCTTGTCGACGACGATATCGCCCGGGTGCGGTGCAAGTTCCGGAATGACATCGTAACCAGGGCTCCCCCGGAGCAGCGCCGCACTGTCCCCCGCGACGAGTTCGATGCCGGCCCGGGCCGCACGCCACTTGTCGTACGGTGAAGCATCGGCGGCATCGGACCTGTATCCCTGCCGTGTCCAAATGATCCGGCACCCAGCTGCCCTTGCAGCCGATACAAGCCGCTCAACCGCCGGGATGATCGCGCGCAGCGGCGCTGGGTCATAGCCCTTGCGCGCGAAGTAACCGTCGTTCGACAAATAATCCGTCTGCAGATCGATGATGAGAAGCCCGACCGCTTTCGGATCCAGCTTGCCGTCATAGGGGTAATCGAAGGGGCGTGCCCGGATCATGAGGATAAATATTCCACTACAAGGGATGAGATCAGAATTTGAAACCGACGCGCGCCTCGATGGTACGCGGCGTGCCGTAGAACTCGGTGTCCGCGAAGCCGGCGAAGAAGAAACGCTGTGTCAGATAATGCTTGTTCGTGAGATTGCGCCCGATGAGCGCGACATAGATGTTTTCGCCCGGCAGATCGTAACGCAGATTGGCATTGAGCAGCGTGTATCCGCCCTGCCGTTCACGCGCGAGGTCGGTGAACTGTGGGAAAATCACAGAAGACTGATAGCTGACCTCGCCGCGTGCCGTCAGCTTGCCCGCCGAACCGATGGGCGTGCTGTATTGCGCACCGGCGGTGAAACTCCATTTCGGCGTGAGCGGCATCGGCAGCCCCTCAAGCTGCGTCAGCGTGACGGGCGAGACGAAGTTTTTGAGTTCGGATTCGATCCACGCTCCGTTGAAATCGAACGTCAGACCCTCGGCCGGATGCACGGCCGCCGAAAGCTCCGCGCCATAAATCTCCGCCTTGGCCGCATTCGTGATGCGCGAGATGATACCGGTATCGGTGAACAGAACCGTGCGAAGCTGCAGGTCGGTGTAGTCGTAGTAGAAGCCCGCGAAGCTGATCTCGGCGAGGCCGCCCGCGATGCGATTCTTGGTGCCGACCTCGTAAGCCCAGATCTTTTCGGGCTTGTAGGTGTTCGCGGTAGTGGAAAGGCTGGCACCGCCGCTCTTGAAGCCGCGCGTGATGCTCGCATAGATTTTCCCACCGTCATACGGCCTGTGCTCGAACACGATTTTCGGCGTGAACGCATCATCCTTCACGGATGACGAGCGGAGGATCGGGTCCGGAAAGAAGAGAGGCGCAGCGAAGGCGCTTTCGCCTGTCTGCTTCTCTTCGGTGTAACGCGCGCCGACCAGAACCGAGCTGCGCGTACCGAGCGCGATCGTCGCTTCACCGAAAATGGCGGCGCTGCGCGATTTGAAGACCTGGGTTTGATCCGTGTAGACGAACCCCGTCGGATCCGGATAATCGGCATCGGTCTCGACCGCGGAACTTCTGTTCTTCTCCTTCGAATAATAGAGGCCCGTGGTCCAGCTGACGCTATCGGCATTGCCGCCGGAAAGCTGGAATTCCTGCGAGAAGAATTTCGAACGCGAATCCGTATCGGAGTACGCAATGAATCCCCCGGAGCCATCGACGTCCACGCGCGCCGTCGACTTGTAGTCGATGTACCCGGTCAGCGATTTCAGCGTCACGCCGCCGAGATCGAGGCTAAGCGTTCCCGAAAGCAGCAGACCTTCCTGATCGGATTCTGGCGGCGTATCGACATTGATACGTCGGGCGCTTTCGCGCTGTTCGGGCGGGAGGCTCGCGTAGACGGGGGAGTCTGGATTGTTGCTGTTACCGAAGCTGACCGTGCCTTCATCGTCGACATACTGAGCCGTGAAGGAGGCCGACAACGTTTCGCTGAGATCGTAATCGCCCTTGACGCGGATCGCGCGGTAATTGCGATCGTCGACCTCACCGCCGCTCGCATTCAGGTTCTTCGTATAGCCATCGTCGTTAGCAAAAGCGGCGCTGATGCGAATACCGCCACGATCATCGAACGGCACAGAAACTCCCGCCTGCGCGGTGAGAAGGTCGCGGCTGCCATAGCCCACGTAGCCATCCGCCGCGAGTTCAGGCCCCGGCCCTTCCGTCACGATGTTGATGGCGCCGCCAGTCGCATTCCGGCCGTAAAGCGTACCTTCCGGTCCCTTGAGCACTTCAACGCGCCCGATATCGAACATCTCGCCGAGCGCGAAGCGCGGACGCGGCACATAGATTCCATCGACATGAACGGCGACGGAGGGGCTGCCACTGCTGATGTTGGTACCAACGCCGCGCAGCGAAACGCGTGTGCCGCCGCCGCCCTGCGCAATCTTGAGGCCCGGCGTCTGGAACTGAAGATCGACGAGCGAGGTCACGCCGGTCGCGGCGAGCGTGTCTCCGGAAAAGACATTGATGGAAGCAGGTACGTCAATCGCCCGTTCCTCGCGCTTGCGCGCCGTGACGATGATCTCGCCGGACAGAACGTCGTCCGACGCGCTCTCCCGCACGTCCTGTGCAAACACGGTCTGCGGCATCACTGTTGTCGCCAGCAGGGCAACACAAAGAAAAGCTCTGTTGTTCATCCGGAAATTCCCCCTTGTTCGGTTTTGCGTTCGGCTTTGCCCGCTGTATTTCCGGAAATCCTACGTAAGCGCAGAAGCGCATTCCATGTCGTAAACATGCTATGCGGCAGAGACGGCCATAGGTGTTTTATGACAAGCCCGAAGGCTCACTCGTCTCCGAAGAGCGCGATCTCGGACGTTTTGCCGGCGCGCAGCACCCCTCGCATCATCCCGTTAGTATTAAAGGACAAGGCGGGCGTACCGTCCGGGGCCACGACAATGACACCGCCCGTTCCGCCGAGCTCGGCTGTTTCAGCCTGCACAGCATCGGCCGCAACCTTCGGCCCTTCCCCAAGATAGCGCATACGATCGCAAATCGAATGGGCGGCGGCGCTGCGAATGTAATATTCTCCCATCCCGGTCGCGGAAACCGCACAGGCGCGATCGTCCGCGTAGGTGCCAGCGCCGATGATCGGAGAATCGCCGACCCGCCCGGAGGGCTTGCCCATGCGGCCTCCCGTCGATGTCGCTGCCGCGAGATGCCCGCGCCGATCACGTGCCACGGCGCCGACCGTGCCATATTTGCGCATACCGTCCAAAGCGGCCGTGGCCCCGGATGCCTTCTGGTGTTTGCGCAGCCAGTCCTTTTCCTCTTCGGTGATGAAGTAACTCGGATCGACCTGTTCAAGCCCGAACCGTCGCGCCTGCGCGTCCGCACCGGGACCCGCGAACATCACCTGCTTGCCATGAGCCATGATCGTGCGCGCCAGACTCACGGGGTTGCGCGTGGTGGTAACAACCGCGACCGCACCGGCGCGGCGCGTTTCCCCGTCCATGATCGACGCATCGAGTTCGGCTGTGCCGTTCTCCGTAAGAACCGCACCGCGGCCCGCGTTGAAATTGGGATCATCCTCCAAAATTCGCACCGCCGCCTCGACAGCCTCCACGGCCGTGCCGCCCCGTTCCAGCACGTCGCCGCCAGCGGCGAGCGCCCGCTGCAGCCCAGCGCGCAGCAACGCATCCTTCTCGGCGGAGATCTGATCGCGTGTGATGTCGCCTGCACCGCCGTGGATCACAAGCGTCCACGCCGCCTCTTCCGCGGCACCGGGAGACGCAATAAAAAAAGCGAGAGCGGCTGCGAACGTTCCGATCTTCATGCTAAACCCCTTCATGCCAAGCTCCTTCAGACCGGTCATCAATGCGACGATGCTTCGGCGGCAGTCTTCAGCCGTGCGAGCGCTTCATCGATCTTGGAAACCGTCTGCGTCGAATAGTCGGTGCGAATGGCATCGATCTCCGCCGGTGCTTTGCGGCCCGGCACGTCTTCATACCAATACATCTCGAAATCGAGACGCGTGCCTTTGCCATCGGCGCGAATGCGATGATCGACGAAAGCGTATGTTCGCCCGGTTTCCGGATCGGCCATACGCAGGACGAGGCGGCGGCCGGGTTCCGCGAGCAGGATTTCCTCCAGCCGGGAAACAACGCCCTCGCCCGCTTTGACGGAATACATGTAGAGCCCGCCCGCTGCGTCCGGCTTGCCGCGCAGCATCTTCTGCTCTGTCATCGCCGGCATCCAGCGGCGCCTATCGACAAGCACATCCCAGACTGCGCGCGGAGACGCGGCGATGGAAACGCCCGTGCTGCTGAGCGCCGCGACATGGGAGGTCGTCGCGCTAGCCGCCTTCTCGTCCGCGATGAAGCGGTCGACACGCTGCACAATGATGTTGAGCGGAACAGCACCTCCAGTCAGCACCGCCTTATGGAACCGGCGCACGTCGAAATCCTTGCCAAGCGCAGCCTCTGCCCGCTTCCTGCTCTCGCGGAACGCATCGTAGCCAAGATAGTAGCCTAGCGCCTGACACGGGATATCGGTCGAATAACGGAGGGTTTCGGTGGCAATCTGCTCCAGTCCGTCGAACGTGTGCGTCGCCATGAACGCGCGCGCTTTTTCAAGCGGCCAATCCATCGTGTTCATCCCCGTATCGACGACGAGACGGGTGGCGAGAAACGACTGCATGACGAGATGGCCGAACATGTCATAAGGCGCATAAAGCCCGGCATCCTCGACAAGCCATGCTGCATATTCCGCCCAACCTTCCACGTAGGGCCCTGCCCCGAGATAGGACTGGACCGGATGCAGCTGCTGGCTTTCCCGTGCGAGCGCGATCTGCAGATGGTGCCCCGGCATGAGTTCGTGGGCGACAAGGTGATGCGCCCCGATCATCGTGCGCGTTTCAAGGCCCGATCCGTTGAAACGGTATTGGCCGGTTGGGGATGACGGTGATGGCGGTTGATAGACACCGTAGGTCATGCCCGGCTCATCCGCGAGGTCGAGGCGCTTCACGCCATAAGGCGCCGTCGGCAATTCCGAGAACAGGCCGTGCAGGATCGGCGCGATCGTTGCCATGAAGGCTTCGTAACGTGCCACGACCTCGTCCGCATTTTTTGCAAACCCGCGGGAATCCGCGCGCATTGCGCGGTCGAACGCGGCGGCGTCGCCCTTGAAGCCCGTTTGCGTGAGAATTTCGGCCTTTCGCGCATCGATTTCGCCAAGCGCCTTGAGGCCGATCGCGTGGATGCTGCCTGGCGTGAGATCGAGCCCGGTTCCCGCCGCGACACAGCGGCGATAGCGATCGAGGCCACCGCGATACTGGCTGATGCCAACAGCCATAGGCGCGGCCTTCTGGTAGCGATCATCCAGCACAGCGCGAAGGCGGTCGAAGGCTGGAAGCAGGCGCGACTTCACCCGCGCCTCGACATCAGCAGCAAAGCGGGCCGAGACAGCGCCCGGACTGCCGGCGAGACGATCAGGGCCAACGGTCGCGCGCGCTACAGCAGCCGCCCGCGCACCTTCAAGCGTTTTGAACGCGCCGGGAAGCGCGGCCCGTGGCAACAAGTTGCCGCGCCGCTGCTGCGCTTTTGTCCGCTCTGCAATGGCATCGACCATCACCGCATAGCTGTCGATAAGCGTGAGGTAGCTTGCCCGCTCCGCATCGGTTTTCACCGCCGCGCTCGCCAGCGCCGCAGCGGCAGCCTGATGCAGGTCGCCGCCGCGATACGGCGTCACCAGAAAATCGAACCAATAGTCCTCGGCGGCGCTCGAACGCGCGCGAAGGTCCTGAAGCAGCGCGAGGCGCAGCTCCGCCTCGGCGGATGAAAGGCCAGCCGTTTCAACAGCCTCGAGCTCACTTGCAAGCGCGGTGGCGCGCGCAGCGTACGCGGTTTCGTCAGCGAACGAGACTCTGCCGATTCGCGTGACGGGAAGCCCCTGCGAAAGGCGCACCTCGACATCCTCTGCCGTGCGCCAGGCGAGAACGGCATCCGCCGCGCGGCGCAGCTGGAGAGAAGATTGAGACTGCGTTTCCGCAGCGGACGGAAAGGCGGCCCCAAGCGCCGCGATGAGGACGATGAAGCGTTGCATGCGCGGCACTCTATCCAGCATCGCCACAGCGCCAATAGCATGAATGACACAGGCCGAATGACAAACGGCGGACCTATGCCATTCATGCTAGCGAAATCGCAGCCGCCACGCGTTAGGATCGACGGGAAAGCGAGGTGACATGGGGCACAAGGCGACAATTTCGGTTCTGGCGGTCGTGATGGCGCTTGCCACGGCCAGTCCTGTTTCAGCGGCAGATAAGACACCCCTGAAAACGACAGGGGCGCTCGTACCCGATTGCGCCGTCCAGCCGCGCTGGAGCCCTGGCGGCGGCATCGTCTATGCACGCAGCGGAGAATGGCACCTCTTCGATCCCAAGAAGGGGACGACGGCACCCGCGGCAGCCCCCGCACCCACCGCGCCGTCGCGAACATTCAAACGCGAATTCTGGTTCGCAGGCCCGCTCGATGTCGATGAACTCGCGGCACCCGATGGATCAGCCTTAGCGTCCGTGCACGACTTCAACGTCCGTGTGCGAGCGGCGTCGGGCGGCCCCGCGCGAACGCTGACGACAGACGGCATTGGAGACGTCTCGTGGGATATCGGCCCCTTCGCCGCCGAGGGCTGGTCGCCAGACGGCAGCCTGCTCTTCGCGCTCCGCTACGACCGCTCCAATGTCTTCAAGGCCCCGCAGGTCCGCTATCCCGGCCAGAACGAGGAACTCGTGATGGTTCGCCAGCAGAAGGCGGGCCAACCGCTCGACCGCGCCCAGCCGTTTCTGCTCCCAGTTGCGGGCGGAGCGCCGCTGCGGCTTGATGTCGGTGATACAAGCGACCGCTATTTCGTGCCCCTCGGCTGGACCGCCGATGGCGCCGAACTGCTCTTCGCCGCCATCAACCGCACATTCAACCGTATCGAGGTGCTCGCAGCGCGCCGCACGGGCGAGGTGCGGCCCGTGATGACGGAAACCGGCCAGAGCTTCGTGCGCATGCAGCACGAAGTGCTGTTCCCGATGAGCTACGGTTTCACGATGCTGCCGAACGGCTTCCTGTGGGAATCCGAGCGGGACGGCTGGAATCAGCTTTATCACTACGATCTCAAAGGGCGCCTCGTCCGAAAACTGACAAGCGGCGACTTTCCGGTGGACGAGGTGGTCCGTTTCGATGCCCGCAGCCGAACCGTCTACTTCACTGGCGCGCGCGACCCGCAGCGGCCCTACGATCGGCACCTCTATTCTGTCCCGCTGGATGGTGGCGCGGTTCGCCAACTGACCGAGGGCAAGGGCCGCCACGACATCCGCTTCTCTGCAGACGGCGCACTCTTCATCGACAGCTATTCGACAGTAAGCGCTCCGCCCCGCCACCTTGTGCGCGATACAAATGGGCGTATCGTCGGCACAATCCTGGAGGCGGACGCTGCGCAGCTCTCCGCAACCGGCGGGCCGCTGCCGGAGGAAGTCCAGGTCAAAGCCGCGGACGGCAAAACCGATCTCTACGGCGTCCTCTACAAACCTGATGGTTTCGACCCCGGCAAGCGCTACCCGCTTGTCGAATATGTCTATGGCGGACCGCAGCTACGGCTGACGCCGGACCGCTTCTGTCCTGCGCCCGGCTGGTCCTCCTTCCCACAGGCGCTCGCGCAGCGTGGCTATCTCGTTCTCATCCTCGATGCGCGCGGCACACCCGGACGTTCGAAGCGCTTCCACGATGCCGTGATGGGCAACTGGGGCGGGCATGTGGTTGCGGACCACCGCGCCGCGCTGCTCCAGCTCGCGGGCGAGCGGCCCTACATCGATCTTACTCGCACCGGCGTGATGGGCCGCTCATGGGGTGGCCACTTCGCGCTGCGGCTGCTCGCCGAAGCGCCCGATGTCTACAAGGCCGCAGTTTCGATCGTCCCCAGTTTCGATGCGCGCGCCGGTATTCTCTACGAGCCTTATCTCGGCATGCCCGCAGCGAATGCCGCCGTGTATGACGAGGCGACCATCTTCCGGCTGGCGCCCAAGGTGAACGGGCCTCTGCTGCTCGTGGGGACGACGCTCGACACCTCGACGCTTGTCGACGTGATGAAGATGACGGACGCGCTGATCGATGCCGACAAGAAATTCGATCTGCTGATCTTCCCGGAGCAGGAGCACCAGATCCTCGGGCACGACCTCGACTATCTGCAGAACCGGATCGAGGATTTCTTTGCAAGTGCGCTGCGCCCCGAATAGCTATTCCGCCTGCGTGGCGATCCAGCGATCCATCTTGGCTTCAAGCACGGCGAGCGAGATCCGGCCGGACGACAGCACCTCGTTGTGGAACCGGCGCAGATCGAAGCGCGTCCCAAGCGCCTTTTCGGCCTTGTCGCGCAGCCGGCGGATCGTGATCTGGCCGACCTTGTAGGAAAGCGCCTGCGCGGGCATGGCGATGTAGCGGTCAACCTCGAATTCGACCTCGTTCCGGCTCATCGCGGAGTGCGCTAGCATATAGGCGATCGCCTGCTCTCGCGACCAGCCCTTCGCATGGATGCCCGTGTCCACCACCAGCCGCATCGCGCGCAGCATCTCGTCCGCAAGGTGACCGAAATGCTGATAGGGATCGGTGTAGAACCCCAGTTCCGGACCAAGGCTTTCGGCGTAGAGCGCCCAGCCCTCGCTGAACGCGCTCGGCCCTTCGAAGCGCTGAAAGTTCGGCAGCGCAGCATTCTCCATCGCAAGGCTTGCCTGAAAATGATGCCCCGGCACCGCCTCGTGCAGGTAGAGCGTTTCGTAGATCCATGTGAAGCGCGTCGGCAATGCATGGGTGTTGAAATAGAAGATGCCGGGCCGCGATCCATCGGGCGATCCGCGCGCATACTCTCCGAACGCGGACGTAGCTGCGCGGTAGGCAGGCGTCGGCTGCAGATCGAGCGGGGTTTGCGGCAGAATGGAAAAGGCCCGCTCCACGATACCCGTCATGCGGACATCGATCGCGCGAAACGCCTCGTGCATTTCCTCGGCGGAGGCAGGCTGAAAGCGGGGGTCGCGCGTCAGAAAAGCCGAGAATTCGGCAAGATTCCCGGAAAAGCCGGTTCTACGTTTCGCCTCCTCCATCGCTGTTGAAATGCGCGCGACCTCGGAGATGCCGAGCCGGTGCGCATCTTCGGGACTGATGGTGGTTGTCGTCTGCCGGTGAATGAGATGGCGATAGAGCGCGTCTCCGCCCGGCAGCGCACCGAGTCCGATGCTTTCCCGTGCGCGCGGCAGATATTCGCTCTTCAACACGTCCCGCACCTGCCGGTGCGCAGGTATCAGCCGATCGCGAAGGAACGCCTGATACGCGCCTTCCAGTCGGCGGCGATCGGCATCCGGGACAGCGGCGGGAAACGATAGCAAGGGCTTGTAGAAGGACGACGCCGTGGGATCCTTCACCACCTCCGCGTCGAATTGCTTCAGAGCGGTCTCCACAACACGCTTTGGCTGTGTCAAATCCCGCCGCAACCCCTCGCGCAGGCGCTGCACCATGCGATCGAGATAGAGCGCATACTCGTCGAGGCGACGGAGGTTGTCCTCGTAATCCTGAACGGTCGCAAAAGGCGCCGCGCCCGCGCCGGAGCTGAGCTGCGGCATGATGACCTGCCACCCGAAGAAATGATCCAGCGGCTGGACATCCGTGATGTACCGAATGGCCGGCGTCGCCCCCTCAAGCGCCAGCGCCTTGTTCCACGCGAACATGTCGTAGGACACCTGCCGCACGGGATCGAGCGTCGCGCAGTCGATCTGTTTCAGTGCCGCCGCTTCCGCCTCGGCGGCCGATCGCTCTGCATCGAGCCAGGCGTCGCTGATCATGTCTCCGAAATGCGGCGTCCGATCCGCGCTGTTCCGACGCAGGCGCTGGATGGGATTGCGCGTCAGATAGGCGGCATCGCTCTCCCGGAACAGCAAGTCCAGGTTTTCGGACCCCAGCTTAGCACAATTCGTGACCTTTGCCTCAGCGGCAACGTGCGCTGTAACAAAAAACAGAATACAACTCATAACCATGCGGAAAAGCATACGTCGCGCCCCTGAATGCATGACGAACTTCTCTCAAGGCTGAGCACCGGACAACAATATCAAATTCTTGATAGGCACGTTCGGTGTGCCGAGGAGAGAAGCACAAGCCTTGGTCCGGGCTAGGCAGACACTTGGCGGACGGAAATGGACATCCAAGGATGGTCTCTGGTGCCCGGCCGGATTCGAACTTGCTTCTGAGAGGCCTAGAAATTCAATAAACTTATACATGTAAATAACTGATACCATGACCGATACCAAGGGGCTTTTTGCTCCACTGGTTGGAGTCCCAACCAGCAACTCATATGTTGCGCGTAGGTGATTCGGCTGCTTGCCAACGTTCAACTTCGGCGCCAGAGTTTCTGCGATCGGTAGGCGGCTGCGTGTTGATAATGGACTACGCTCCCTAAGCGATTAAGCTCTCAGAGTTGGGTAAACTGAGTCTATCGGAGCTTGAATTTCCGTTTTACGGGATCAGCATGGCATCCAAACGCAGTACTGCTTCTAGCATTACTGCCGCACCCGTTCCCAATTCGTCGGCGGTGGAATATTCGTCAGGTGTATGACTCATACCCCGCAGACAAGGAATGAATATCATTCCCACTGGGCAAATCGTAGCGATGAAGGCAGCATCGTGACCCGCACCACTGGCTATATCCAATGCTGGGCAGCCAAGTGATACTGCAGAATCTCTGATGCACGAGCGAATACGCTGATCGCAATGGGCAGGGACACCGTCGGAAAGCAATTTCATTGAAATACGTCGCACTTTTGCGAGGTCCGCAGAAAAGAGACTCTCGCGATCCAGGATTTCGGTAAATTCTTCGATCAAAGCGGCATCAGAACTGCGAACATCGATCACGAGTTTGCATCGCCCGGGCACTACGTTGGAGCCACCGGGATGAAGCAACATGATGCCAGTTGTAGCAACAAAGTAGCGATCTTCGCGTGCAGAAAAGGCTTCTGCGTGTTGCCTGACAGCGACATTGGTCAACGCACCTGCATAGCCCGCATCCTGGCGCAGGTTCATCGGCGCTGTACCCGCATGGGCCGGCATGCCTTCAAACTCAATTTCAATTCGTCTGATGCCAACGATACTGCTTACCACGCCGATCGGGATATTCTTGTTCTCCAGAACGGGACCCTGTTCGATATGCAATTCGAGAAAAGCCGCCAGATCGTTTCGGCCGGCAGTTGCGATACTGTCGGGTTCTCCGCCGACAGCCCGGAGCGCATCCGCCAAAACGCGGCCCTCCCCATCAATCATTGCGAGCATGGCCCCGTCGAGTTGCGAGGCCATGCCGCGGCTGCCGATGCAAGAAAGACCGAAAGTGCTCGGCTCCTCAGCAAGAAAGTCTATAACTTCGATCGGATGACTCGTTTGGTGGCCACTTTCGGCAATGGCGCACGCAACCTCGATTGCTGCAACCACACCTGCGATGCCGTCGAACCGTCCTCCCGCCGGCACGGTGTCGCTGTGAGATCCCATGGCAATGGCTGGTGCATTTTCCAAACGGCCATCTCGTCGACCGATAAGGTTTCCTGCTGCATCGACGCGAACAGTAAGCCCCGCTTCCGCCATGCGCCTGCTCAACATAGCGCGTCCTTCGTCGAACAACGGCGAGAACGAGCGTCGCGTGTAGGGTAGTGCTGGGTCAGTGATTTCGCCGAGCGAAATAATATCGGACCATAGACGGTCAACATTGATCTTCGGCACCGAGGCCATCATCACCCCCTGCTCAGGGGGCGCTGAAAGCGACCGCTTCCTGGCTGCGCCACAACCCTGCCATCAATGGAAACCGGCTTGCCACGCACAAACACCGCATCAATGCGGTACGGCAGATCAAAGCCTTCATACGGACTCCAGTCGACCACATTGTTGCTGAAGCGGCTCGGATCATAACGATGCTTTGCCTTGGTAGATAAAACGATGTCAGCATCCCGTCCCACTGCAAGAGCGCCCTTCGTCATGCCAAGTCGAAAAAGATGCGCCGGGTTATGCGCGAGCAGCCGTGCTGCATGGCTTAAGCAAAGATCGCGTTCCGTCAGGCCCTTCAGGAGGAGCGGCAGCATCACCTCCAGCCCAGGCACACCGGATGCATTTTGGAACATGTCCGCGTTGACTTTTCGGTCCAGTGACCAGCTTACGTGATCTGTCGAAACGACGGTGACATTGCCGACCGCGAGGTGGCGCCATAGCGCCTCACGCTGATCGCGGGGGCGAATTGGCGGATTGACCTTTGCAAGCCCGCCGAGGCGGCACACATCGTCCTCGTCCAGCATGAGATAGTGGATACAAGCTTCGATCGTCGCTTCGTAGCCCCTTGATCGGTAGGACGCGGCCATTTCATATCCCCGTGCTATCGAGCTATGGACAATATGTGCAGCACAGCCGGTCGCTGCCCCCAGTTCATAGACCTGCGCCGAGGCGAGCGCTTCTGAAACGGGCGGACGCGCGCGGCCATGAGCCGCGGGACTGGTGTCACCGCTTTGTCTCACACGTTCCGTCATGGTGCGGACAACGTCATCGTCCTCGTTGTGAACGCCCGCGATCAGACCGTGCGGTGCAATAGCTCTGAAACAGTCGAACATCATTGCCGGCGTGATGCGCGGGAAACGCAGGGGATGTGTACCGAAGGTAGAAAATTTGAACCCCGCTGCACCAGCGGCGACAAGCGCATCGATATGGCCAGGACCATCATTCGGGTCGATTGTGGCATAGAGGCCGAAATCGACACGCGCTTGCGCCTCTGCCGCCTCGCGCTTTGACGATAGCCGTTCAGCCGTACAGATCAGGTCTCCATCGTCATATGGCATATCGATGATCGTCGTCACGCCGCCAGCGGCGGCGCTACGCGTGGACCAGATGAAATCCTCCTGATCCTTCTGGCTACGGCTGTGAACCTGGGAATCGATCGCGCCGGGTAAGACCAGCACACCGGGGCCGCCGTACCGCTCCCCTGCTGGCGGCGAGCCCATGCCGACATGCTGGACGATCCCTCCGGAAACCAGGACGTGGCCACCTTCCAACACGCGATCGGGCAAGACTACATCGCCGACGAACACCTGATCGGACATACGGATACCTCTTTATTTTGTCCGTTCCCAACGGCAGACGGCAAGGACGCCGATACGGATATCAGCCTGTCATGCGACGGCGTAAAACTCATTCCCGTACTGACGTATAAGCGAATGCAACGTGCGGTTCGCGACGCCGCCTCGGAAGGCGTCTACCCTGCGTGCGAAGCGGATCGCGGCAGCGTCGTAATGGCAACAAGCGCCGCCAAGGCTGCTGCGGCGACGTAGAGTGACGGACCCTGTGCGCCAAAGCCGCTGGCCGACAACCATGTCACAATTGCAGGCGCAAAGCCCGCAAAGAGCGTAATAGCGATATTATAGGAAATCGACACGGCTGTAGATCGAATATGCGTCGGGAATAACCCCGCAAGCGCCGCGGGCATTCCACCAGCATAAAGCCCAAACAGTGCACAAAACAAGATATTGCAGATCAGCAAAACAGGGAAAGAATGAAACAACTGGATCGCGCCCATCAATGTCGGCGTACCGACCAGCAAAGCAGCCGCTGACAGAAGCAACACGCGCCGACCGCCCAGCCGATCCAGGATCGAGCCCGACACAAAACACATGCCGGCCAACACCAGATTGCCCAGCAGAGCGGCAGTAAAGGCCTCCGATGAGGAAAAGCCGAGGACGGTCTGCAAGTGCACAGGCATGTAGATCACCAGAGCATAGGCCCCGACCCCCGACAGCACGGAAAGCCCGACACCCCGCATTATGTTCGGGCGGTGAGCTTTCAGGGCCGGCAAGATTGGTGCCCGTTCAGGGCGTGCGGCCTGATCCGCGAGATATTCGGGAGTATCCGCGAGCGTCGCACGCAGCCACAGTCCAACCGGAACGATCAGAAGCCCAAAAAGAAAAGGAATGCGCCACCCCCAGGCCGCAATTTCTGCCTCCGACAGGTTGAAACGAATAATGAGGGCGACGAGCGCGCCAACAATATTTGATATTGCCATGCTGGCCTGTAGCCAGGCGGCGTACCGCCCTTTTCGGCCGGGCGGCGCATATTCGACAAGAAACGCGGTGGCACCACCGATCTCTCCCCCCGCCGAAAGCCCCTGAAGCAAGCGGCCTACCAGAATGAGCACGGCCGCCCACGCGCCTATCTGGTCGTGCGCCGGCGCGAGCCCGATCACGAGCGTACCGAGCGCCATCAGACCGAACGTCAGCGTCAGCGCGGCCTTCCGCCCCACGCGATCGCCATAGTATCCAAGAAGTACGGCACCCACGGGACGCGCAATGAAGCCGACGCCGAAGGCAAGGAACGCCTTGATCAGCCCCGCGACCTCCCCGTCTCCGGGGAAGAACGCCGAGGCGATGTAAGGTGCGAACAAGATAAATATCGCGAAATCATACCATTCGAAGATATTGCCGACTGCCGCCGCAGCGATCGCTTTCCGTCGCGTGACAGGCCGGGGTTCCCCGGGCACCGGAGAAGATTTGTCCTGAGTCATTCAGCCCCCGTGCCGATCCCGAAATAATGGATTTTCTTCTCCCGTGCCTCATCGAGCGCCGCCACGTAGCCCGCGTCAGCATAGCGCATCACGCCGAGGCTGGTATCATTGGTAAGTGCAAGTCGAATACGCTCCGCGGCTGCCGGCGTACCATCGGCAATCACTGTGACGCCCGCGCTCGTCATGAACCCCGCGTAACCGCCACCGCCTGAATGAATCGCAACGAGGTCCGCCTGCGACGACGCCATGGCGAGGGCGTTTATGAGCGGCCAGTCGGTAATCGCATCTGAGCCATCTCGCATATTTTCGGTCATAATCTTCGGGTGCGTCATCGCCCCTGCATCCAGATGATCGCGGGTGAAGGCAACAGGCCCTCCCAACTGGCCTTCCGCCACCATGCGATTGACGGCGAGCGCCAGCTCCGTGCGTTCGCCATGCCCAAGCCAGGCAATGCGGGCCGGCAGTCCTTCGAAAGGGACATGCTCACGCGCCAGCCGGATCCAGTTTGTGACGACCCGATTGCCCGGGAAGGCTTCCAGCACGAAATCGTCGATACGCGCGATATCGCCCCGGGAATTGGTGAGCGAAATCCAACGAAACGGGCCGATCGCGCGGCAGAAAAGCGGACGCAGAAAAGCCTCGGTAAAAACGGGGATCGAAAACGCATCTTCGACCCCTCCCTCATAAGCCTGACTGCGAATGAGATTCCCATTATCGAAAACGATCGCCCCTGCCCGTTGGAATCCAAGCATTGCCGTCACATGACGAACAATGCTGGCGCGCGCTTCGGCGATCAATCGCTCCGGATCCGAGCGCATCATTACGGCCTCGGCCGCAGTGAAGCCGGACGGCACATAGCCATAAACCAGATCATGCGCCGACGTTTGGTCTGTTACGATATCGGGGATTACCCCGCGCGCGTACAGGTCTTCGTATATGTCGGCAGCATTACCGCAAAGACCGATCGACAGTGCACGCCGCTGCTTGACGGCTTCCGCTACCAGGGCAAGCGCAGTGTTCGAATCCTGCGCGACGACATCGAGAAATCCCGCGCTTTGACGCCTGGCGAGCCGAGCCTCGTCAACCTCGACGCACAGGATCGCTGCACCGGCAAGGCGGCCGGCCAGCGGCTGGGCGCCCCCCATGCCGCCGAGGCCGGCGGTGAGAACGAAGCGTCCGGCGAGCGTCCCGCCGAAATGCTGTTCCGCAATCCGTGCCAGAATCTCGTATGTTCCCTGAATGACACCTTGTGATCCGATATATTGCCAGTCGCCCGCTGTGAGGCCGCCCCAGCAAATCAACCCGCGCTTCTCAAGATCATAGAAGTGCTCGGCAGTGGCCCAGCGCCCGGCAATATTGCAATTTGCCATTATAACAATCGGCGCGTGTTCATGGGTTTTCAAAACACCGATCGGCTTTCCCGACTGCACGACCAGCGTCTCATCCTCGTGGATCGTCTTCAGCGCATCGACGATGGCATCATGCGATTCCCAGTTCCGCGCTGCCTTGCCGAGCGCCGCGTAGACCACGAGGTCGTCGGGCGCCTCTCCAATGGCAAGGACATTTTCGAGCAGCCGCAGCAAGCCCTCCTGCCGCCATCCGCGACACCGCAAGACCGTTCCGGACGGGAGCGTGAAAGAACGAGGCATGCTATCTCTCAACTGAGGGCGTATGCGGCGATGGCGATATTCATCGCGCGCTCCACGGGCGGATAGACACTCAGATCCAGAACGGACGAGCTGAGTGGGATATTGGCTTTTGGAACATACAGCACGAACAGCTCCATTCCCTCTCTTACGTGCCCTACACTCACCGGCCTGCCCTCGGCATCCAGGGTCGCGATAACATCGGGATAGGTCGACAAGCGCTCACCGCGCGCGTCATCAATGGCCATGTATTCGTTCATCACGTGCAATGTGACGAGGCCGTCGTCGCTATCGATCACAATCGTACCGACATCGAAGGCTTCGGCGGTATAGACGACCTGTTTCGCGGCTACGCGGCCTTGCACCGCAATTCTTCCGTCCGTCGCTGCGCAGATCGCGTCCATGACAGCCGATCCACCCGATGGTTCGGCGTTCAGGATTGCCTCGCCAAGCGCAAGTGCGCGCGAGATTCCCCCAAGGGCGGCATGCTTTCCGACATACGAGGCAGGCAACGGAT
Organism: Sphingosinicella sp.; assembly: GCA_016793845.1. Taxonomy (GTDB): domain Bacteria; phylum Pseudomonadota; class Alphaproteobacteria; order Sphingomonadales; family Sphingomonadaceae; genus Sphingosinicella; species Sphingosinicella xenopeptidilytica. Next base: position 4,847 of record JAEULI010000089.1, on the reverse strand, counting down.
TGCGGCAGCTGGCAATAAACCCACCCGCCATATGCGACGCGGTACGCAGAATGGGAGAAACTTTCCCGGTGGCGCCGCGTGTCACCAGTTCAATATAGGCGCCCGATGCGCGGTGTCCGCCGACGGCGGTCTGGATCATCGGCTCATTGCTACCAGCCATGCCGATCGAACCCATGTCCCCGGTCGGATGCGCCCTGATATCGCCGACCGCATCGACGACCCAAAGTCCCAGTCGCGCAGCCGGAAGCCAGCCGTTCAACGTGCTCGACATGCCGTTCTGGCCGACGATAAGCCCTTTCAGTGGCTTGCCCAGTGCGTCTTGCAGCAGGGCGACCGCGCGGACATAGTCTTCGCCCCGCATCTCCCATTGCGTGGTCCCCGCAGGCGCGCCGATTGCAGCCGCTGTCGCGACCCAGGCATCCGGATCCAGTTCGTCGATGGAAACGAGTTCGGGGTTTCCCGCTGCGATCGCTTCCGCACCGAGCATTCTGCCATGATCGGCCCATCCGCCTCCGCCGCATGCGAAGATCGATCCACCGAGCACGGCGGTCTCCACATCGTCTTTTTTCAAGACGCGTCTCAAATCAGACCTCCATACCGAGCCTTTGTGCGGACTATCAGGTGCTAGGAGGACGGGGAATTACAGATGATTGACCAGAGCATCATAAGCAAATCCGCATTGCTTCATCGAACCCGGGCCACGCGCTCACCAGCGGGCTCCGGCAGCGCACCGAAATACGTTTCGGGAGATGTGGTTCGCAGAAATTCCGCTATCACAGCGCCATTGGGTGTTTGCGGAATGCCTCCCGGCAGATCGCCGCCCAATGGAACGCGTTTGCGGAATTCAGACCAGAGGCCTTCACTGACCTCCCCAAAGCGCCGCGTCGGCACCTGTGCACGCCGGACGTCGATCCAGCGCGCCGCGATATTGAGATCGAAACCAAGAAGGTCGATCGTCAAATCGACGATCTGACGGGCGCGATTGACTTTCAATCGTGTCTGCGCCTGCAGTTCCTCGACGCCGTTGACACCGGCATTGCCCTCCGCAGCGATCGGCGCCGCCAGGCTTTGTATTTCCTGCCATATATCAATCGGCGCATAGCCGCCCAACCCATATCTGACATCCGTTGGAAGAACATCCGCCGCTGCAACGCCAGTGAAAAAAGGATTGCCGAAGCGCTGCATACGATGCAGCACAGCAACATTCATGTTGGCAAGGGCGATGCTGAATGCCTCGATATCGTTCGCCAACGGGAACGGATCCCAGTTCGCGTTGGACAGGATATATCCTGACTTTCCGCCGCTGCGCCGGCTCGACTTCACGTAATAGCGAAGCAGTTGAGGTGTCGACAGCTCCCAACTGTCAGAAGGCTTCACGCCGACCTTCACGGTGGGATTATGATCCGATGTATTCATCTGGAACAAAACGGAATCGCGAAGCGAAGACCACGCCTTCCATGCCGAAGCCTGCCGAATTGACGAGGCTCTCAGACTCTCCGAATCCTGAATGATACGGTTGGGATCGGACTCAAACAGATAGCTGCCTTTCAGCATCGCCAGAATCTTGCCGGCATGCCAGTTCAGCCATTTGTCGGGTCGATCGGCTTGCACCGGAGACGCCAGGGGCGTGACGGATGAATTCATGCCGTTCAGATCCAGGGCATAGATCAGGTCGGCCCATTCCAATGCCCACTTCGCATCATGCACCAACAGCGCCGCCTGCGCCGCCGCATAGGCATTGGAACTGGTGAGCATGTTGGCATCGGCACCGAACGGTGCAAGCGGCTTCAGCCCGACTTTCGCCAGCGCGGTTGCGGCAGCCATACGTTCGCCGCCAAGGTACACGTCGCCCTCGCCCACCATCGCCGCGCCGATATTGGCAAGCGCAGTCAGGTCTCCCTCGCCCACCGTGCCGCGCGCGTTGACGACCGGTGTGATCCGATAGTTGATGAAATCCACCAGCATAGCGGCCAGTTCCGGGCTCGGCGCATTGTGGGTCATCGCGTTCGCGCGCACCGCCATCATGGCGCGCACGATTTCCTCGTCAGCGATCTCCGGGCCATAGCCGGCGCGAGCGCCGCTTCGGAACGCGGCTAGCTGCTGCCGAGTGATCAGCTCACGATTGTTCCGACTTTCGGGATCGCCAGCGAAAATCACGGTTTCGCGGTTTCCACCGGTGCCGCGATTGAACCAATAGATCGAAACGCCCTGCGCAGCACCTTCCAGCAGCAGACCATAGGCGTCCGCCATCCGCTGCCTAGCGCCCGACGACACCTCGACCTTCGCCCCGTTGCGCGCGATATCGATCAGCTCTTCGATCGTCAGATCGTGCCCCGTCAACACGACCGTGCGCGCTTGCATCGTCTCGGTTATCGCCTGATAGGGTGCGCTGCGGGGTGACGCGACCCGCGCGTCCGCAGCCGGCGAGAGGATTAGGCCGGCAACGAGCAATGGCAACAACCACGAGAAGAGCCGGACACCGCCCTTTCCGCAGAGCGCATTGCCCCGCCTACGCATGGGCAAACCTACTGAGACAAGCTTATCTTGCAGCATCTATTGCGGCTTCCAGACCGGGAATGAACGCGGCGCCAGCTCTTACCTCCATGTCCGACCCCACAAGATCATTTCCGAAAGGCTCTGCCGCGCCGCCAAGGCAATTGGCAAGGAAATGCTCCGCGACCGCATGAAAAGACACTTTCGTTTTCTGCTTTTCGTAGACGTGCCCTTCGTCGGGATAGAAAATATACGTCACCGGATGGTTGCGGGCTTTCAGCGCATTGACGATCTGATCCGATTGAGAAGGGAGCACGCGAGGATCGTTCGCACCGTTGGTGACCAGAAGGGGCACGCGAATCCGGTCCGCGCGCGACATGGGTGAACGCCTCCAGAGATCGGCGGCTCCGGCCTTCGTTCTCGGGTCGTTGACGCGGGTGCGGAACTGCGGTGCCAACTGCGGCGCCCACCAGTCGGGCATTTCACTGAACAACTCCGGCAAATTGCTGGGGCCGGCAAGATCGACGCCGCAAGCGAAGACATCGGGCGTAAAGCTCAGCCCGACGAGTGTCGAATAGCCTCCATAGGACAGGCCATAGATCGCCGTCTTGCTCCGATCCGCGATGCCGCGGCCGATCGCCCAATTAACGGCATCAATCAGATCGTCGTGCATCTTCCCCGTCCACTCCTTGTGGGAAGCATCGATGAATGCTTTCCCGAAGCCGGTGGAACCACGAAAGTTGACAGCAAGCACTGCATAGCCGCGGTCCGCCAGCCACTTCGCCTCTTCATCGTAAATCTGGGCATCACGCAGCCACGGCCCGCCGTGAACGAGCAACACCATCGGGACAGGCTTGTCCAAATTGCCCTCTCCATTCAATGCGAGGCCCGGTGGCAGCGTGAGGTAACTCACCAAGGACTTCCCATCCCGCGACGGAATCACGACCGGCCGGGTTTCGCCGACGACCCGATCCTGCAACGGCTCCTTGGCAGAAAACAACATGGTCGCACTGCGCGCATCCCTGTCCCAGATGAAAAACCGGTCGGGGAGGTTACCGGTGATCGCCTGGATCAGCCATTTCCTGTCATCGGGAGTCTGATCCTCGATCAGGAACTGTCCGCCGATTTCCTTCTCGATTGCGGCGAAATCCGCAGCAACATCGGGCGAGCGCACCTTCCATTCCTTGACCTTGGGGTCTTCGAGCGTCGCGAGCACTTCATTCGTCTCGCCGCCCGTCAGAACATCGATGATGTCGGCCGACACCGCCTCGGCCAGCCGCGTGACCTTGCCCGTGGCGATGTCGATGGAAACCAGATTGGCCTTGTCGGTGCCGCGGCTGTCGATCATCCGAAGCATACCGGACGCACTGAGGCCCAACACCCTGGACGAACGCAGATCGATCAGCGGCAGTGTGAGCAACGTTTCGCCCGCCCGCTCCCCTTGCAGCAGTTCATACGTTGCCGAGCCATTTTCGTTGATGCGGATACCAATACTCACGGTCAGGTCTGGCGCAGCAACGAAACTCGTGTACGTGCCGGTGTTCGTATACACGCGCTTCCGCTCGCCGGCGGTGAGATCAACTTCGTAGACATCCGGATAGCTGCGATCACGCGCATTATTGGCAATAAGGGCTATGCCGGGGCGCCCCTTCGATGTTCGCAGCAGCGTGCTTCTGATCGTAGGATCGCCACCGAGATCGCGGATCGCACCCGTTCGGACGTCGATCGCGGAAATCTGCGTAACCTCCTCACCGCCGTTGTCCTTCATGACGAGAATATGGGCTCCATCGGCGCTCCAGCGATAACTATCTGGACCTCGCACACTGAATTTCGTCAATACGCGGCCTTCGCTGGGCGACGCAGCGGGCGCAATCCAGATATTGTTCACCCCTTCGACAGGCCGGAGGTACGAGATCCACGCGCCGTCCGGAGAGAAGCGCACTTCAGAATAAGTGTTCGTGGCGAAGAGCGATGACCGCGGGATCAAGGTTCGGCTCGAAGCCGCAGCGTCAGGCGCCGCGGCCACATATGCCGGCACCATTGCAGCAGCAAGGCAGACGGCCAGCCCCCCGCGCAAAGCGAAGAACATCCGCGCGCGGCGAACAAATTGGCAGTTCATTTCAATCTCCAGCTCTAACCTACCGGCATTATTCGCCCGAAAAGCCTATTTGGTGTTCGTCGATGCCGCCACGACATAATCAAATATCTGCACGGATATGGCCGACCGCTCAATCTGTTCGCGGGATAAATCGATACGCTTGAAACGATTCTGTGCATGCATCGCGACCTGATCGGTCAAATGCGGATTCCCGTTGCCCGCCGCATCTATAAACTGGTTTTGGCCGCCAACCTCG
>JAEULI010000085.1 GCA_016793845.1 Sphingosinicella sp. | reverse complement strand
CCGGCAGCTCGATCCGGCTCGGATATTGTGCCGACGTGTAGATGCGCTGCGTGGCCTTCTTGTAGTCCTCCGGTTTTGCGAAGAAGATGTTCGGCACGAAGGTCTGCGGGTTGCGGTCGTAGAGGGGGAACCAGCTGGACTGGATCTGCACCATGATGCGGTGGCCCTTCAGGAACCTGTGGCTCACGTCCGGCAGCTTGATCTCGTAGGGAACGACCTTGTTCGCGGGGATCGCCGTGGGCTTCGACGGGTCGTCGCGGTAGCGGCCGCGCAGGATGTCCATCGAGATCGCGAGTTCGTAGCCGGCGAGTTCGGGAGCCGGGGCGTATTCGGCGGGGTAGACGTCGATCAGCTTCACCACCCAGTCGCTGTCCGTGCCGCTCGTGGAAGCGAAAAACTTGGCGATCGGCTGGCCCGCGAGGCGCACGTCTTCGGTGAGCACTTCGCTGACGAAGGTGACGACGTCGGGCCTTGCTTCGGCGAAGCGCTGATCATCCACCAGCCAGCGGCCCCATGACGTGTTGGGGTTGTAGGTCGAGAGGATCGGGCGCTCGCGGTAGGTGACCGGGCGCGCGGGATCGGAGACATATTCGGAGAAGGCTGAGCGTGCGGTGGGCGTCTTCCAGCCGAGCGCGCCGTTCGTTTGCAGATAGATCGGCTTCGATTGCGAGGGGCAGCCGCTCGCGCAGGAGATCGGCCAGCGGTCGTAGCGGTGCCAGACGTTGGCGCCGGTTTCGAATGCCGTGACGGGCGCGAGATCGGCCTTGGGCGCGTCGTTCTTGAGGTGCGCGTCGAAGAAGGGGATCAGCACCTCGCTGCGATACCAAGCCGAGGTGTTGCTGCCGAAATCGATGGCACCGAGCTTGGCGCCGCTCGCCATGTTGCTCTGGCCGTGCTGCCACGGGCCGATGATCATGTAATTGCCGGCGTTGCCCGTGTCTTTCGGCTCCATCGCCTTGTAGACGGCGGGGGCGCCGTAGATGTCTTCCTGATCCCACAGGCTGTGGACGTGGAGCGTCGGAACCTTCAGCGGTTCCTTCGCGAGGATTTTGTCGAGCGCCTGCCCTTTCCAGTATTCATCGTAGACCGGGTGCGCGGCAGCCTTCTTGAAGATGGGGAACTCTTCGATGCCGAGTACCTTCGCCATGCCGCTTGCGGAACCTGCGCTCAGCCAGCTTTCATAGGTGTCGTAACGGTCGAACTGCAGCGCGTACTTCGAGGACTTGTCGGCGGTCATCCGGTAGACCCAGTCGAGGAAGCTCTGCCGATAAGCGCCGTTGTGAAACCAGTCGTCGCCGATCCAACCGTCGACGAGCGGATTGATCGGTACCGCAGCGCCGAGCGCCGGGTGCGGGTTCACGAGGCTCATCAGCGTCGTGAAGCCGCCGTAGCTGACGCCGATGGTGCCGACCTTGCCGTTCGTCTCGGGGACGTTTTTCACGAGCCAATCGATGCTGTCCCACGTGTCGGTCGAATGATCGGTGTTCGCGGGGTTGAGCGGACCGACGAGCGGCCGTGCGACGACATAATCGCCTTCCGAACGAAAGCGGCCGCGCACGTCCTGCACCGCGATGATGTAGCCCGCGTCTGCAAGCTCGGCGTAGGTGACGGGCAGCGCCAGCTTGTAGGTGTTGGAGGCAAGGCCGGTGATTGCTCTGTCCGCCGAATAGGGCGTGCGCGAGAAAATGATCGGGGCGTTTTTCGCGCCCTTGGGGATGACGAGATTGACGTGCAGCTTCACGCCGTCGCGCATCGGGATCTGCACCTCACGGATCGTGAAATCCTTGACGTCGTCGGAGGGCTTGAAGTCGGTGGGGATGTCGCTCGTCGGCAGGGGCTCTGCACCTGCAGGCAGCGCTGCTGCGGCAAGCGTGGAGGCGAGGAGAGCGGCGAGACAGCGGCGTGCGAGCATGTGAATTCCCCTATGATCCTGCCACAACCATAGACCCGATTCCTGTTTGGGCAAGTTATTCTCTATTTAGAAAATATGGGCCTAATCAATGCTCTGGCCGGTGCATTCATCATTTGTCATACTGATGTAGATAATGAAGGTGTGAAAGCAGGGGGGAAGACGGTGCGGTGTCCATCTGCCATGGCGGATGAAGAAGAGCGGCTCGCGGCGCTCAGCGCGTACGATCTCGAAGGAAAAGGCGGGCTGCCCAGCCTTGATCCTGTTGTCGAGATCGCGACGCGGCTATTCGATATGCCCGTCGCCGCTGTAAATCTTATCGGCAGCGATCATGTATTCTTCGCGGCAAGCCACGGAATCGGCGATACGGACATGCGGCGCGAGGTTTCGTTTTGCGCGCACGTCATCACGCAGGACGAAGTGCTTGTCGTGCCCGATACGCTGCAGGATCCGCGCTTTTTCGACAATCCGCTGGCCACCGGCGAAGACCCTGTACGGTTTTACGCGGGCGTACCCATCCGCGCGCCTTCCGGCCATGCGCTGGGTGCGCTGTGCGTGATTGATACGAAGCCGCACCGCGTGTTCACGCCCGGCGACCGGATGCGGCTGAAGGAGCTGGCGCGCGTTGCCACCGAGCGGCTGGAGCTTAGGCGGCTGGAAGTGGCGGAAAGCGGTGGACGTACGCCGTTTGAAAACAGCGCGGCGACATCGCCCAACGCTATTATCTGCTTCGATCGCGATCTCGACATCACGGCTTGGAACGCCGCTGCGGAGGTGATGCTCGGCTACCGGGCGGACGAGGCGATCGGCCATTCGCTCGACATGCTGATCCCCGAAGAGGAGCGGGCGCCGATCCGCGAAACGGCGCGTGGCGTGCTGGCCGGCGTGGTGGCGGCGAGCGGCGCGGACTGCCGGGAATATACCGGCATCCGCAAGGACGGCTCGCGCTTCCCGGTGGAATTCGCCTGGTCGAGTTGGACCGAAGGCGGCAATCGTCACTTTGGCGCCATCGTGCGCGACGTGACCGAACGCCGCGCGCAGGAGGAGGCGCTGAACCGCCTCGCCAACTTCGACACGCTGACCGGTCTTGCCAACCGCAACCTCATCTACCGCCGCGCGGACGAGGCGATCCGCGCGGGCAAGGCGGCGGCGATGGCGATCATCGACCTCGACGGTTTCAACGACGTCAACAACACGCTCGGCCATGAAGCGGGCGATGCGCTTTTGCGAGAGGTGGCGATCCGGCTTGCCGACCGCGCAGGGCCGCAGGACGTGGTTGCGCGCATCGGCGGCGACGAGTTCGCGATGCTGCTCGTTGGCGTCGAGGACCGGGAGGCGGTGCAGGAGGTCGTGGAAGGCGCGATCGCCGATCTCGGCGTGGCGATCCGTGTCGCTGGGCAGGACGTCCGCATCGGATGCAGCGCCGGTATCGCGATGAGCCCGCTTCACGCCGCCGATGTGCGCGCGCTTGCCGCGAGCGCGGACCTCGCACTGTTTCAGGCCAAGAGCGAAGGCGGTGGCCGCGCTTTCGTGTTCATCCCGTCGCTGCGCATGGCCGCCGCCGCCCGGCGCGACAGCGACGCCGCGCTGCACCGGGCCGTGGAACGCGATGAATTCGTGTTGCACTACCAGCCGCAATTCCGGCTTTCCGATGGCGCGCTCACCGGCGCGGAGGCGCTGCTCCGCTGGCAGCACCCGGAGCTTGGCCTGCTTCCGCCCGCCGCGTTCCTGTCCGCGCTCGAAGCGGGGTCGCTTGGGGCCGCAGTCGGCACGCGCCTGCTCGATGCGGCGTGCTGTCAGGCGGCGCTGTGGCGGAGCCAGGGCGCGGTAGACTTCCGCATTGCGGTGAACCTGTTCGCGGCGCAGTTCCGCGATGGCGACCTTGTCGACATCGTGCGCGCGACGCTCGCGCGGCATCTGCTGCCGCCCGAGGCGCTGGAGCTGGAGATCACCGAAAACATAGTCCTCGACCGCGAGGACAAGACGCTGCCGCCGCTGCGCGTGCTCCGCGAAATGGGCGTGCGGCTTGCGTTCGACGATTACGGCACCGGTTATGCGTCGCTCAGCCTGCTCAAGACCTATCCGCTGACGCATATCAAGATCGACAAGAGCTTCGTGCAGGGCATGGTCGATTCCGGCAGCGACCGCGCCATCGTCGCCGCGATCATGGACCTCGCGCGCGGCTTCGCGCTCAATGTGATCGCCGAAGGGGTCGAGACGGAAACGCAGTGCGAACTGCTGCGCGTTGCCGGTTGCAACGAGATTCAGGGCTTCCTGATGGGGCGACCGATCCCCGCCGATGCCTTTGGCGAGACCTTCATCAGCCGATACACGGGAAACGCTGCAGGCGGCTTCAGGCCTTGAGCAGGGCTGCGATCTCCGCCGCCGCGGTTTCCGGGGTCTTCAGTGTGGCCGGATCTTCGCCAGGGTAGGCCTTCGCGCGCATCGCAGTGGCCGTGCCGCCGGGGTTGTAGATGTGCGTTCTGACCTTGCTGATCGTGGCAACCTCGAGCCCGTAGGTTTCGACAAGATTCCCAAGCGCGGCCTTCGTGGCGGCATAGGCGCCCCAATAAGCGCGCGGCGTTTCCGCGACACTGGAGGTCACCGCCACCACATGGGCATCGTTGCTCGCGCGCAGCAGCGGATCGAAGGCGCGGATCAGGCGGTAGTTCGCCGTGACGTTCGTCTTGAAGAGCTTCTCGAAGTCCTTCGGCTCCATGTGGCTGACGGGCATGAGATCGCCGAGCATTCCGGCGTTCAGCACCAGAGCATCGAGCTTCGCCCAGCGCCCGCCGATAGCCTGCGCGAGCCGGTCGACGGCATCGCCGTCCGTGATGTCGAAAGGCGCGATGGTAGCGGTGCCGCCGGCATCATGGATCGCAGTTTCGGTCGCTTCCAGCCCGCCTTCGGTGCGCGCGGTCAGCAGCACGTGATAACCATCGGCAGCAAGCGCCTTCGCTGTCGCTGCGCCGATGCCGCGGCTGGCGCCCGTGACGAGCGCGACGGGTTTTTCGATGTCGCTCATATCAGCCTGCGCGCTCTGCCAGCAGGACGAGTTGGTCGTCGGCGGCGGATTCCTCATAGTCGGTGAGGCGCGTCGGGTATTCGCCGGTGAAACAGGCGTCGCAATACTGCGGGGTTTCCTCGACGCGCATGTCCTCACCGAGCGCCTTGTAGAGGCCGTCGATCGAGAGGAAGGCGAGGCTGTCGACCTTGATGTAGTCGCGCATCCGTTGGACATCCATCTGCGCGGCAAGGAGCTTCGCGCGCTCCGGCGTGTCGACGCCGTAGAAACAGCTGTGCCGCGTGGGCGGGGAGGCGATGCGCATGTGCACTTCCGCCGCGCCCGCCTCGCGCATCATCTGCACGATCTTCACCGAAGTGGTACCGCGTACGATCGAATCGTCGATAAGGACGACGCGCTTGCCCTGAATAACCGGGCGGTTGGCGTTGTGCTTCAGCTTGACACCCAGGTTGCGGATGGCGTCGCCCGGCTGAATGAAGGTGCGGCCCACGTAATGCGAACGGATGATGCCGAGCTCAAACGGGAGCCCCGATTGCTGGGCGTAGCCGATGGCGGCGGGGTTGCCGCTGTCCGGCACCGGGATCACCACGTCGGCGTCGACCGGGCTCTCCATAGCGAGCTGGGCGCCGATGTTCTTGCGGACCTGATAGACCGAAAGGCCGTCCAGCAGCGAATCGGGGCGCGAGAAATAGACGTGCTCGAAAATGCAGGGGCGCGGGCGCTGCGCCTGGAAGGGGCGCAGCGAGCGCAGGCCCTTTTCGTTGATGACGACCATCTCGCCCGGTTCGATCTGCCGCAGGTACGTGGCGCCGACGACATCGAGCGCAACGGTTTCGGAGGCGAGGATATACGCATCGTCGCGACGGCCGAGGACGAGCGGGCGGATGCCGAGCGGATCGCGGCAGGCGATGAGGCCCTCGTTCGTCAGCATCACGAGGCTGTAGGCGCCTTCCACCTGCTTCAGCGCGTCGATGACGCGGTCGAGCAGGGGGCGGTAGGTCGAGGTGGCGACGAGGTGGATGATGACCTCGGTGTCGCTCGTCGACTGGAAGATGGAGCCGCGGCGGTTGAGCTCGCGGCGGACATGCGTTGCGTTCGAGATGTTGCCGTTGTGCGCGACGGCGAAGCCGCCGGACGAAAGCTCGGCGAACAGCGGCTGTACGTTCCTGAGCGCCGAGGCGCCGGTGGTGGAGTAGCGGACGTGGCCGATGGCGGCCTCGCCCGGAAGCTCGCGGATCACCTCGTCGCGGTCGAAATTGCCGGCGACGTGGCCCATGGCGCGGTGGCTGTGGAAGGTCTTGCCGTCGTAGCTCGTGATGCCGGCGGCCTCCTGGCCCCGGTGCTGCAGCGCGTGCAGGCCGAGCGCGGCGAGTGCGGCGGAACCCTCGGCGCCCCAGACACCGAAAATACCGCATTCCTCCTTCAGCTTGTCGTCGTCGAAGGGGTGCGAAATCATATCAAACATTGGGCGCTCCGTGGCGGGCGGGCGATTCGTCGGCTCATATAGGATGCCTTGCCCGGTTTGTCGCGGGGTTGTCACAAACGCATGGCTGCTGAACCCTGAAAGCATGGTTCCTCCGGGACCGGGAAGCCGCTAGATGCAGGGCATGACCGATCTGAAATTCGACGAAAAGGGGCTGGTGACAGCCATCGTGACCGACAGCGGCGCCGGCGAGCTGCTGATGGTCGCGCACATGAATGCCGAAGCGTACGCGAAGACGCTGGAGACGCGCGAGGCGCACTTCTGGTCCCGCTCGCGGCAGGAGCTTTGGCACAAGGGCGCGACCAGCGGAAACACGATGCTGGTGAAGGAAGTGCTCGTCGACTGTGACAAGGACGCCGTGTGGCTGAAGGTGGAGCCTGCTGGGCCCGCTTGCCATACCGGCGCACGCAGCTGTTTCTTCACGCGCGTAGGTTGACGTTTACGTAAACGTCAACTAAAGAAGCGCTCATGCCACAGCGCCCGATGGAAGCCGTTCGCGAGGACGAAACTTTCACCATCACCGATCTTGCCGCCGAGTTCGGCGTAACGCCGCGCGCGATTCGATTCTACGAGGGCGAAGGGCTGATCGAGCCTGCCCGCCAGGGGCAGAACCGCGTCTATTCGCGGCGGGACCGTGCCCGGCTGGCGTGGATCCTGCGCGGCAAGAATGTCGGCTTCAGCCTCGCCGAGATCAAGGAAATCCTCGACCTCTACCATGCGGGGGACGGGCGCGTCCGCCAGCGCGAGCGCACGCTGGAGCTTTGTCGCCGCCAGATCGGTGTTTTGACCAACCAGCGTAACGATATCGATGCTACGCTCGCCGAACTTCAGGAGTTTGTAGCCGTTGTTGAGGGCCTGTTGCCCTCGAATGCCAAATCCGGGGAGTCCTGATATGCCCACCTACCGCGCGCCCGTTCGCGACACGAAGTTCATCCTCGACGAGGTCATCGGCCTCGATCGTTATTCGAACCTGCCCACCTTTTCCGAAGCGACGCCCGAGATGATCTCCGCCATTCTGGAAGAAGGCGCGAAGTTCGTGGAAGGCGTCGTGCAGCCGATCAACTTCTCCGGCGACCGCGAAGGCTGCACGCGCCGTGAGGATGGCTCGGTGACGACGCCCAAGGGTTACAAGGAAGCCTATCAGGCGTTCTGCGAGGGCGGCTGGGGCACGCTGCACATGAGCCCGGAGTTCGGCGGGCAGGGGCTTCCCTACACGGTGAGCGTGGCTTTCGAGGAGTTTCTGAGTTCGGCGGGCATGGCGTTTGCCATGTATCCGGGGCTGACGGCAGGCGCGATCGCCTCCATCGAGGTGAAGGGCTCCGAAGAGCAGAAGCAGAAATATCTGCCGAACATGGTCTCCGGTAAATGGACCGGCACCATGAACCTCACCGAGCCGCACTGCGGCACCGACCTCGGCCTGATCCGCACCAAGGCGGTGGATGCGGGCGACGGCAGCTACCGGATCAGCGGCACCAAGATTTTCATCTCGGCAGGCGAGCACGACCTTTCGGAGAACATCATCCACCTCGTCCTCGCGAAGCGCGAGGGCGCGCCGGACAACGTGAAGGGCATATCGCTGTTCATCGTGCCGAAGTTCCTGGTGAACGACGACGGCGGCCTCGGCGCGCGGAACGGCGTTTCCTGCGGCGCGATCGAGCACAAGATGGGCATCCACGGCAACGCGACCTGCGTGCTCAACTACGACGAGGCGACCGGCTATCTGGTCGGCGAGCCCGAGCGCGGGCTCGAGGCGATGTTCATCATGATGAATGTCGCGCGGCTCGGCGTGGGCCTGCAGGGGTTGGCGCAGGGCGAGGTCGCTTATCAGAACGCCGTGACCTACGCGACCGAGCGGCGGCAGGGCCGCGCGCTCACCGGCGCGGCGGACCCAGCCGAGAAGGCGGACACGATCATCGTTCACCCCGACGTGCGGCGGATGCTGATGGACGGCAAGGCCTTCACCGAAGGCGCCCGCGCGCTGATGCTGTGGGGGGCGCTGCAGGTCGACCTTTCGAAGAAGGCGCAGACCGAGGACGAGCGTACCAACGCCGACGAACTCATCAGTCTCCTTACCCCCGTCATCAAGGGGTACATGACCGATAAGGGCTTCGAGACGGCGGTGGGCGCGCAGCAGGTTTACGGCGGTCACGGCTATGTCGGCGAATGGGGCGTCGAGCAGTTCGTGCGCGATGCGCGCATCGCGCAAATCTACGAAGGCACCAACGGCGTGCAGGCGATGGATCTCGTCGGCCGCAAGCTCGGGCGTCATGGCGGCAAGGGGTTGATGCTACTCGCTTCGGCCATTGGCGAGGAAATCGCCGCCGCGAAGGTCGACGAGACGCTGAAACCGATGGCCGAAGCGCTCGAAAAGGCTGGTAACGAGCTTCAGACCGCGACGATGTGGCTGATGCAGAACGGCATGGCCAACCCCAACAACGCGGGGGCCGGTGCGACGCCGTTCCTGCACCTGATGGGCATCGTCGTCACCGGCTGGATGTGGCTGAAGATGGCGCGCGCGTCGCGGGCTGCGCTGGCGGCAGGCGCGTCCGACTCTTCATTCTACGAGGCGAAGCTGGCGACCGCCCGATACTATACTGCCCGTTACCTGCCGGATGCGGGCGCGCTGCGCCGCAAGATCGAAACCGGCGCAGAGACACTGATGGCACTTCCGGCGGACGCATTCGCGCGCGCCTGACATTCAAGGAGCAAACCCAATGGCTGAAGCCTATATCTACGATGCCGTCAGGACACCGCGCGGGCGCGGCAAGGCGAACGGCAGCCTGCACGAAATTACGCCGATCCAGCTTGCGACGCAGGTGCTGCAGGCGGTGCGCGATCGCAACCCGATCGACACCGCCGACGTCGACGACGTCGTGCTCGGCTGCGTGGCACCGATCGGCGAGCAGGGATCGGACATCGCGCGCGTTGCCGTGCTGAATGCCGACTATGCGCAGACGACGGCGGGCGTGCAGATCAATCGCTTCTGCGCCTCAGGCCTCGAAGCGACGAACATGGCTGCTGCCAAGGTGATGGCCGGAGAGGCGGAATTCGCCATCGGCGGCGGCGTAGAATCCATGTCGCGCATCCCTATGGGTGCGGATGGTGGCGCGTGGGCGATGGACCCCGCCGTGGCGCACAAGCTCTACTTCGCGCCGCAGGGCATCGGTGCCGACCTCATCGCCACCAAGTACGGCTTCTCGCGCGACGACGTGGACGCCTATGCGGTGGAAAGCCAGAAGCGCGCCGCGCGCTCGTGGGCGGAAGGTCGCTTCGCGAAGTCGATCGTGGCGGTAAAGGACGTGATCGGCGAGGTCGTGCTCGACCACGACGAACACATGCGCCCCGAAGCCGATATGCAGTCGCTGGGCAGCCTCAAGGCGAGCTTCACCGACATGGGCGAGACGATGCCGGGCTTCGACGCGATCGCGCTGCTCAAATATCCCGAGGTCGAGCGCATCAACCACGTGCACCACGCGGGCAACAGCTCGGGCATCGTGGACGGTGCGGCTGCCGTGCTCGTCGGCAGCAAGGCGATGGGCGAGAAATATGGGCTGAAGCCGCGTGCGCGCATCCGCGCCATGGGCTCGGTCGGGTCCGAGCCGACGATCATGCTCACCGGCCCGGAGTTCGTCGCGCAGAAGGTGCTGAAGCGCGCGGGAATGACGAAGGACGACATCGATCTCTTCGAACTGAACGAGGCCTTCGCCAGCGTGGTGCTGCGCTACATGCAGGCGCTCAATATCCCGCACGATAAGATCAACGTGAACGGCGGCGCCATCGCGATGGGCCACCCGCTCGGCGCCACGGGCGCCATGATCCTCGGCACCGTGCTCGATGAGCTGGAACGCACGGGCAAGGGCACTGCGCTCATCAACCTGTGCGTCGGCGCGGGCATGGGCACCGGCACGATCATCGAGCGTATCTGAGCGAGCGGAGAGGACGAATGACCATGGAAACCATCAAGTACGACCTCGACGCCGACGGTATCGCGCTGTTCACGATCGACGTGCCCGGCCAGTCGATGAACGTCATCACCGCTGAGCTGACGCGCGACTTCGACACGATGATATCGAAGATCGAGAAAGACGAAGCCATCAAGGGCGCCGTCATCACCAGCGGCAAGGCGAGCGGCTTCATGGCCGGCGCCGATCTCAAGGGCATTGGCAGCGCCATCTCCAGTGGAGACGGTGCGGGCGGTGCGTCGAAGATGGCGAAGCTGTTCGACGGCGTGTTCACGCTGAACCGCCTGTTTCGCCGACTGGAGACGAGTGGCAAGCCAGTGGCGGCCGCGATTAACGGCATCGCGCTCGGCGGCGGGCTCGAGCTTTGTCTCGCCTGCCACTACCGCGTTGTCGCGGACAATCCGAAGCTGCAACTGGGTCTGCCGGAAGTGCTGGTCGGCCTGTTTCCCGGTGCGGGCGGCACGCAGCGCCTGCCGCGTCTGATGGGGATTCAGGCGGCTTCGATGTATCTGCTGCAAGGCAAATCGATGTCTCCGCAGGAAGCGCTAGGCTTCGGTGTCGCGAACGAGCTTGCTCCGGCCGACGAGGTTGTGGCCAAGGCGAAGGCGTGGGTGAAGGCGAACCCCACCAAGGGCGTGCAGCCGTGGGACCAGAAGGGTTTCAAGTTCCCGGGTGGTGTCGGCCAGTTCAACCCGGCCTTCATTCAGACGTTTGTCGGCGGCAACGCCATGGTTCTCAAGATGACGAACGGCAACATGAACGCGCCGCGCGCGATCATGTCGGCGGTCTATGAAGGGTCGCAGGTGCCGATGGACCTCGCGATCCGCATCGAGAGCAAGTATTTCGCCAAGGTCGCCGCCGATCCGCAGGCGATGAACATGGTTCGCAGCCTGTTCGTGAACAAGCAGGCGGCAGAGAAAGGCGCGCGGCGTCCCAAGGGCGTGGCGAAGATGCCGACGAAGAAGCTCGGTATGCTTGGCGCGGGCATGATGGGTGCGGGCGTCGCGCTCGTTTCCGCGCGCGCTGGCATTGAGGTGGTGCTGCTCGATCGTACCATCGAGGCGGCGGAAAAGGGCAAGGCCTATACCGCCGATAAGCTGAAGCGTCTGCCGAAGGAGAAGCTGGACGAGGTCCTCGCCCGAATCCACCCGACGACCGATTTTGCGGACCTCAAGGGCTGCGACTTCATCATCGAGGCGGTGTTCGAGGACCGCGCCATCAAGGCGGAAACGACGCAGAAGACCGAAGCCATTGTCGGTGCCGACACGATCTTCGGCTCCAATACCTCGACCCTGCCGATCACGGGCCTCGCGAAGGCGTGGACGAAGCCGGAGAACTTCATCGGCGTGCACTTCTTCTCGCCGGTCGACAAGATGCCGCTCGTCGAGATCATCGTTGGTGAGAAGACTGGGCCGGAAGCCATTGCAAAGGCGCTGGATTACGTCGCGCAGATCAAGAAGACGCCGATCGTCGTTAACGACAGCCGCGGCTTCTACACGTCGCGCTGCTTCGGCACCTACACGGCCGAAGGCTCGGTGATGGTGGGCGAAGGCGTGAACCCGGCGCTCGTCGAGAATATCGGCAGGCAGATGGGTATGCCGGTGGGGCCGCTCGCGGTGTTCGATGAGGTTTCGATCGAGCTCGGCCACAAGGTCATGCTGCAGACGAAGAAAGACCTTGGGGACGCCTACAAGGGCACCGCGGCGGATGACGTCATCGAGAAGATGGTCGCGC
>JAEULI010000122.1 GCA_016793845.1 Sphingosinicella sp. | reverse complement strand
GCGGTGGCATATTCGGCTTTTCCCGGCGATTTTTCGGGAACTTGCACTGGGGAGACTGGACGGATGAAGATGGTTTCACGCACGGCGCTCGGCTTCGCGCTTGCACTCGGCATTGCGAGCGGCGCCATGGTTGCGCCCGCGATCGCCAAGGAAAAGGACAAGAAGGAAGCGGGCCCCGAGCAGCGCAAGTTCAAGTTCTCCAAGAAGGCGCAGAAGGCGCTCGGCGAAGCACAGGCTGCGCAGCAGAAGGGCGACAATGACACGGCGCTCGTCAAGATCCGCGAAGCCGAAGCTCTCGCGGAGACGCCTGACGACAAGTACATGGCGAATGCGCTCAAGATTAACGTTGCGCTTGCGAAGCAGGACAACGCGATGCTTGCAGAGGGGCTGCAGGGCTCGATCGACAGCGGTAGCTCGACCCCCGAGGAAAAGCTGAAGTTCCAGCGCAGCCTCGCCGCGCTCGCGGTGCAGAAGAACGACGTGCCGGGCGCGATCAAGGTCTATGAAGCGATGGCGGCCGAGCATCCGGGCGATGCCGACATCGTCGTCGGTCTCGGCGAGATGTATAACCGCGCCGGCCGCACGCCGGAGGCGGTCGCCACGATCGACAAGGCGATCAAGGCGAAGCAGGCGGCGGGCCAGCCCGTCGAGGAAGCCTGGTACAAGCGCGCGCTCGCGCTCGCCTACGACGGCAAGCTTGCGAACCAGGTGCTTCCGGCATCGCTCGCGCTCGTGCAGGCCTATCCGTCGCCGACGAACTGGCGCGACGTGCTGGTGATCTTCCGCGAAACGTCGGGCCTCGACGATCAGGGCAACCTCGATGTCATGCGCCTGATGCACGACACGAACTCGCTCACCGGCGAACGCGACTACTTCGAATATGCCGAAACCGCGGACAAGCGCGGTCTGGCGGGTGAAGCCAAGAGCATCATCGATGCCGGTGCGGCGAAGGGCGCGCTCTCGTCCAGCAAGCCGTACGTGAAGGAACTCGTCAACATCGTCACGCCGAAGGTGAAGAGCGATCGTGCCTCGCTGCCGGGTCTCGAGAAGGAAGCGCGTGCCGACAAGACCGGCCGCATGGCGAAGGCCACGGCGGACGGTTACCTCGGCTACGGAGAGAACGCCAAGGCGGCGGAGCTGTACCGGCTGGCGCTCCAGAAGGGCGGCGTCGACACGGCCGAGGTCAACACCCGCATCGGCATCGCGCTCTCGCGCAGCGGCGACAAGGCCGGCGCGGAGTCGGTCTTCAATACGGTGCAGGGCGGCAAGCGCGCCGATATCGCGAAGTTCTGGCTCGCGCACCTGAACAGCAAGGGTGGCACGCAGACGGCGTCGACCGCGAACTGATCCACCTGCGGACAGCTAAGAAAGGGCGGTGCCTCGGCGCCGCCCTTTTTGTTTGCGGCAGCGGCCGGGGCTATATAAGCCGGAATACAGCAAAATGATCCACGCAGCCCGCATCGTCTCCCTCGTCTTGCTCGCCCTGCTCGGCGCCCTCCCGGCACGCGCCGAAAGTCCCGCCCCCGTCGTCCTCGCCGCCGCCTCGCTGCAGGAAGCGCTGAGCGAGGCCGCGGACGCCTGGGCGAAGCAGCGCCACCCGCGCCCCGTGCTCTCGTTCGCTGGCTCCTCGGCCCTCGCGCGGCAGATCGAGGCAGGCGCCCCCGCCGATCTCTTCATCTCGGCCGATGAGGAGTGGATGGACCATCTCGAACAGCGGAGCCTCCTTGCATCCGGCAGCCGCCGGGTCATCGCGGGCAACCGGCTGGTCCTGATCGCGCCTTCGGATTCGTCCATCACGCTCAGGATCGCGAAGGGCTTCCCGCTCGCCCGCGCGCTCGGCGCTGGGCGGCTGGTGATGGCCGATCCCGCCGGCGTTCCCGCCGGACGCTACGGCCGCGCTGCGCTCGAGGCACTCGGTGTCTGGACCGCGGTCGAACCGCGCGTGGTGCGATCCGAGAACGTGCGCGCCGCGCTCGCGCTCGTCGAGCGCGGCGAGGCGCCGCTCGGCATCGTCTACGCGACGGATGCCGCCGCGTCGCGCAAGGTCCGCGTGGTCGGCGTGTTCCCGGCATCGAGCCATCCGCCGATCCGCTATCCCGCCGCACGGCTGAAGACGGCGCAGGCGAAGGATGCCTCGGCATTCCTCGCGTTCCTCGGCTCGCGTCAGGCCCGGGCCATTTTCGTCCGGCACGGCTTTTCCACGCCCTGATGCTCTCGCCTGCCGAGCTTGAGATCCTGCTGCTGACGCTTAAGGTCGGTTTTACAGCCGTGCTGGTCACGCTGCCCATCGCCTTCGCGTTCGCGTGGCTGCTGGCCCGCGCGAGCTTCCCGGGCAAGGTGCTGCTCGACGGCCTCGTGCACTTGCCACTCGTGCTGCCCCCGGTCGTCACCGGCTGGATGCTGTTGCTGGCGTTCGGACGGAATGGCCCAGTCGGCGCATGGCTGGAAGACTGGTTCGGCATGACGGTGATGTTCCGCTGGACCGGTGCCGCCATCGCCGCAGCGGTGATGGCACTGCCGCTGATGGTGCGGGCGCTGAGGCTCTCCATTGAAAACGTCGATCGCGGCCTCGAAAGCGCCGCGCGTACGCTTGGCGCGAGCCGGTCGCGCGTGTTCTTCTCGGTGACCCTGCCGCTGTGCGGCCCCGGCGTACTTGTCGCCTCGGTGCTCGGCTTTGCGCGCTCGATCGGTGAGTTCGGTGCAACGATCACGTTCGTGTCGAACGTGCCGGGCCAGACGCAAACCCTGCCGCTCGCCATCTACAGTGCGCTCCAGCTTCCGGGCGGGGAGGGGCAGGTGCTGCGCCTCGCCGCCATCGCCATTGCACTGTCGCTGGCGGCGCTGGTCATTTCCGAAATCCTGGCGCGCCGTACCGCAAGGGGGCGCCATGTCCTTTGATGTCGACGTCACGCGCCGCGTCGGCGAAACGCAGGTATCCGCCCGCTTTTCAGGAAGCGGGCTCGTTGTGCTCTTCGGTCCGTCAGGCGCGGGCAAGACATCGGTGCTCAACATGGTGGCGGGCCTGCTCACGCCCGAGCGCGGCCATGTCCGCATCGGTACGGAGACGCTGTTCAATGCCGCGGCCATCGACGTGCCGCCGGAGCGCCGTCGTCTGGGCTATGTGTTTCAGGATTCCCGGCTTTTCCCGCACCTCCGGGTTCGCGAGAACCTGCTCTACGGCCATCGCCTCGCACAGCTGGAAGACCGTTGGATGGCCTACGACGACGTGGTTCGGCTGCTCGATATCGCGCATCTGCTCGAGAGGTGGCCAAGGGGGCTTTCGGGCGGTGAAGCGCGCCGCGTTGCCATCGGCCGCGCCCTGCTTTCGGGACCGCGCGCGCTGCTGCTGGACGAACCGCTGTCGTTTCTCGATCGCGCCCGTCGCGAGGAGGTGCTCCACGTCGTCGAACGAATCCGCGACAGCCTTAAGCTGCCCATCCTTTACGTTACGCATGACGAGCGCGAGGTGGAGCGGCTTGCGACACAGATCATCGAGATCGGCTGATGCCTGTTAAGAAGTTCTTTCCAATATGAAAGTAGATTGCGGCTGATTTCCAGGGGGAACTGGCCGTGACTTTTAAACTGTCGCTCGATCCGGGCGAAAAATTCGCCATCAACGGTGCCGTCATCGTCAATGGCGATCGGCACGCGGTGCTGACGGTCGACAATCATGCCGGGGTGCTTCGCGACAGCGACGTTATTCGCGAGGACGAGGCACGCACGCCGGCGACCCGCCTGTATTTCGTCTGTATGCTGTCCTATCTCGATGCCGACGCGGCGGACAGCCACTATCCACGTTTCAGCGAGCACATGGATGCGTTCATGGAAGTGGTGGAAAATCCGCGTGTGCGTCTCATCTGCGCGCAGGTCAGCCTCGCGATGATGAACCGCGAATACTACCGCGCGCTTTCGGGCTGCCGCGAACTCATCGCGTACGAAACGCTGATCCTCGGCGACATCGACGTCGAGCAGAGGCTGCAGAGCCGGGCGTAACGCTTACAAGCTCCGTCGGCGTCCGTCGACGCTTGTCATGCCATCATAGAAAGGCCTGCAGGCGAAGGCTTGGCAGGCCGAAGCGCGGCCTCTAGCGTCGCACCCATGCCCATATCCCGATTTCCCTTTCCGCTTCCGGCTCTTCTGTTGCTCGCAGCTTGCGCGACCGGCGCGCGCGACGTGCCCATCGTTACGCCCGAAGGCATAGCCGCGCACGTCACGGAACTTGCGTCAGACGCTTATGAAGGCCGCGCGCCTGGAACCGCGGGCGAGGTGAAGACGCTTGCCTATATCGAAACGGCGTTTCGTGGTGCGGGGCTACAGCCGGTTTCGCCGCGAAGCTATCGTTCACCCGTGCCCTTGCTGAAATCCGAGGGTACTACCGGCCGCATCTCGGCGGGATCCGTGTTTGTGGAAAACGGCGAGACTGCAGTGGTTCGGGCCCCGCTGACGGAGGCGAGTGCCGCCGCGAAGGGCGACATCGTGTTCGCCGGCTATGGCATCGTTCTTCCCGATCAGGGGCGCGACGACTTCGCCGGGCCTGATCTCAACGGCAAGATTGTGTTGGTTTTCGCGGGCCTTCCCGATGGAACCGTCGAACCGTCGGAGGCCATGCGCAGGCAATCTGCGCGCGCTGTAAAACTGGACAATGCCGCACGTGCGGGCGCGGCCGGTGCCATTCTCGTTTATGATGCGCCGGCGGAGGATGACACCTGGCAGCGCGCGCGCATCGTTGCGAGTCGGGCCGAGTTGCAGATTGACGCGCCGGCAGCGGCGCAGCCTCTGCTTTATGCCGTCGTTGGCCGTGAAGCCGGAAGCGCTTTGGCGCGGGGCCTCGGCACGGACCTCCCGGCACTGAAAGCCGAAGCTGCGATGGCGGGCTTCAAGCCGAGAACGCTCGGCTCCGGTGCGCTTTCCGCCGAAAACCGAGTCACGCGATTCACTTCATACAATCTGGCCGGCGTGCTCCGGGGTCGTACGTACCCGAACGAATACATCGTCTATCTTGCCCACTGGGATCACCTCGGTCACTGCGGAACCGGTATCGACACGATCTGCAACGGGGCGGTCGACAATGCGAGCGGTGTCGGCGGCCTCATCGAACTCGCAGAGGCGTTTGCGAAGGGCAGGCGTCCCGAGCGCTCCGTGCTGTTCCTCGCCACGACCGCCGAGGAAAGCGGGCTGCTGGGCGGCAAGCACTTTGCGACGTCAGGTCCTGTCGATGCAGGGCGGATGGTCGCCGCGTTCGGCCTTGATACCATTGCCGCGAACGGTCCATCCGACGATGTCATCGTGCTGGGGCAAGGGCTCACCACCCTCGACACGCGGCTCGCCGACGCCGCGAAGGCGCAAGGTCGCCGGATCATGGCGATGCCCGATGTCCAGAGTTTCTACGCGCGCTCCGACCATTTCGCCTTCGCCGAGGTTGGTGTTCCCGCTGTCATCGCAACGGGTGTCTTCGCGGGCAGCGATTTTGGCGAATACATGGGCAAGCACTATCACCAGCCCTCGGACGCGGTGACGCTACCGATCGATTATCGCGGCGCGGCGGCCGACATGAACCTCCTGCTCGGCGTTGGTCAGGGCCTTGCGAACAGCCGCGAATGGCCCACATGGACGAAATCGTCGCCATATCAGCGGCAACCGTAGCAATTCCGGAAAACCGGTGGCATAAGCCCGCCACCTCGAAAATCGGCAACAAGGAAAACGGCATGGACATCCGGCTCGGACTCACTTTCGATGATGTCCTGCTGGTGCCCGGCGAGTCCGAGGTTCTGCCGAGCGAGACCGATCTCTCGACGCGCGTGACGCGTGAAATTTCCCTGAATGTTCCGATACTTTCCTCGGCGATGGACACGGTTACCGAGGCCGACATGGCGATTGTGATGGCGCAGGTCGGAGGGCTCGGCGTCTTGCATCGCAACCTCACGATCGAGGAGCAGGCGCAGGCCGTGCGCCAGGTGAAGCGCTTCGAATCGGGCATGGTGGTGAACCCGGTGACGATGCACGCGGACGAGACGCTCGGTGAGGCGCTCGACCTGATGACGCGCCACCGGATCAGCGGCATCCCGGTTGTCGAGCGCAGCCCGAGCGGCCAGCCCGGCAAGCTCATCGGCATCGTCACCAACCGCGACGTCCGCTTCGCCGAACATCCCGAGCAGCCGATCAGCGAGCTGATGACGAAGGACAACCTCGCCACCGTCCGCCCCGGCGTGACGCACGAGGAGGCGCGGCGGCTTCTTCACCAACGCCGCATCGAGAAGCTGCTCGTGGTCGATGACGCCTATCGCTGCATCGGCCTCATCACGGTGAAGGACATCGAGAAGGCGGTGACGTTCCCCACGGCGACCAAGGACGCTGCGGGCCGCCTTCGCGTCGCCGCTGCGACGACGACGGGTGACGCCGGTTTCGAGCGCACTGAGGCGCTCATCGATGCCGAGTGCGACCTCATCGTCGTGGACACGGCGCACGGCCACTCAGTACGCGTCGCCGAGGCGGTGAGCCGCATCCGCAAGCTTTCGAACACCGTCCAGATCATCGCTGGCAACGTTGCGACGGCGGAAGCCACGCGCGCGCTGATCGACGCGGGAGCAGATGGCATCAAGGTCGGCATCGGGCCGGGCTCGATCTGCACCACGCGCGTCGTCGCAGGTGTCGGCGTGCCGCAGTTCACGGCAATTCAGGATGCTGCCGAGGAAGCCATGAAATCGGGTGTTCCGGTGATCGCGGACGGCGGTTTGCGCACTTCGGGCGACATCGCCAAGGCGATCGCTGGCGGCGCCTCCGCTGTCATGGTCGGCTCGCTGCTGGCAGGCACGCAGGAAGCGCCGGGTGAGACGTTCCTGTATCAGGGCCGCACCTACAAGGCGTATCGCGGCATGGGCTCAGTCGCGGCGATGGCGCGGGGCTCGGCGGACCGCTATTTCCAGCAGGATATCAAGGACCAGATGAAGCTGGTGCCCGAAGGTATCGAAGGTCAGGTGCCTTACAAGGGGCCGGCGAAGGATATCATCCACCAGCTCGCCGGCGGTCTCAAGGCAGCGATGGGCTATACGGGAGCGCGCACGATCGCGGACCTGCAGAAGCGCGCGCGTTTTGTGCGGATTACCAATGCGGGCCTGCGCGAAAGCCACGTCCACGACGTGACGATTACGCGTGAGGCGCCCAATTACCCGACCCGGTAAGGCAAGCCAGTGACGCCCGCCGCGCGCGTCGAGGCGGCAATTGTGCTGCTGGACGAGATCATCGCCGCCGCTGTCGGTGGCGGCGCGGCGGCAGATACGCTTATCCAGCGCTACTTCAAGACACGGCGATACGCTGGCTCGAAGGACCGCCGCGCCGTTCGCGACCTCGTCTACCACGTCATCCGCGCGCTCGGTGAACGCCCGGAAAACGGTCGCGCCGCGATGATCGGCTATGCCCGCGCGGAAGCTCCCGACCTGCTCGCGCTGTTTGGCACGGACCCGCACGGTCCGGTGGCTGTCGTTGAAGGGGAACCGGCCGCCGCACTGGGACTCGCGCCCGAATGGCTCACCGCGAAGTTCGCTGCTGAATATGCCGATGCTGAGACGCTGCTCGCCGCGCTCGCCGAGCGCGCACCGCTCGATCTGCGGGTCAACCGCTTGAAAACAACGCGTAGTGCGGTGTTGCCGCTCATTCCGGGCGCCGTGCCGACCGTGCACGCGCAAGACGGCCTCCGCATGGTGGAGGCTCTCAATGTCGAGGACCTGCCCGTCTATGCGGATGGCCGCGTCGAGGTGCAGGACGAGGGCAGTCAGCTCATCGCCGCCGCCTGCCGTGCGCAGCCGGAAATGACAGTCGTCGATCTCTGCGCGGGCGCGGGCGGAAAGACGCTCGCCCTTGCGGCGGACATGGAAAACCGGGGCCGCCTCATCGCCTGCGACGCTGATCGTTCGCGGCTTTCACGCCTTGGTCCCCGCGCGGCGCGCGCAGGCGCCGCGAACATCGAAACACGCCTCCTCGATCCGGGCCGCGAGGCCGACGCGCTCGGCGACCTCTTGGGTGCCGCCGACGTAGTGCTCATCGATGCGCCGTGCAGCGGTACAGGCACGTGGCGCCGCAACCCGGAGGCGCGTTGGCGGCTTACGCCGCAGCGGTTCGCGCGGCTCACAGCACTGCAGGCCCATCTCGCCGATCTTGGCGCGCGCCTGCTGAAGCCGGGTGGCAGGCTGGTCTATGCCGTGTGCTCGCTGCTTCCCGAGGAAGGACGGCTTCAGGCAGAGGCCCTGAGCAAGAGGTGCCCGGACCTGGCTCTTGATGGTGGCGGCGCACAAATTCTGCGTCCAGACCGCGACGAAACCGACGGTTTCTTCATCGCAGGTTATGAAAAGTCATGCTAGAGCGGGCTTTAGGGGGAGTGACGTTGAGGGAAGTGTTCATGCAGTCCAGAATCATGCTCGCCGGAATTGCTGTCGCCATCGCCACGGCGTCGAGCGTTGCCTATTGCAAGACGGCGGAGCCGAGCATCGCGCCGCTTTCTATGCAGCTGACGCGCAGCGGTGAAGCGCTCCTCAATGGCCACAAGGCGCAGGCTGCGATCGATCAGTTCGAAACCGCGCTCGCCGTCGATCCCCGTAACACGCGCGCCTACATCGGTATCGCGCGCTCCTACGACCAGCTCGGTCTCCCTGGCCGCGCCGTGAAGTTTTACCGCGAAGCGCTCGCCATCGATCCCAACGATCTCACCGCGCTATCGGAGCAGGGCGAGGCGTACATGGCGCGTGGTGCCGTGGCGCTTGCGAAGGGCAATCTGGAGCGCATCCGCAAACTCTGCCAGAGCGAATGCCAGAATGCGGTGACGCTTGCGGCGACGATCGAGAAGGGGCCTCCGGCGACGGTAACGGCGGCCGCTGAGAAGCCCGCGCCCAAGATTAACTAAGCGCAGACCAGCAGCGC
Organism: Sphingosinicella sp.; assembly: GCA_016793845.1. GTDB lineage: Bacteria > Pseudomonadota > Alphaproteobacteria > Sphingomonadales > Sphingomonadaceae > Sphingosinicella > Sphingosinicella xenopeptidilytica. The sequence continues at coordinate 21,631 of JAEULI010000122.1, read as the reverse complement.
GCGAGCGCCACAAACTCACCAACCGAAAGCGTTTCCGCGCGCCGTGCGCCGTCGATGCCGCTTGCTGCAAGCGCTTCGAGCCCGCCGGGTAATGCCTTAAGGCTGGCGCGGAGCATCTTGCGTCGCTGGCCAAACGCCGCCGCCGTCACCCGCTCCACGGCCTTTACCGGCACACCATCCGGCGCGTCGGACGCGACGATGTGGACCACTGCAGAATCCACCTTGGGCGGTGGAATGAACGCGCGCGGCGGCAGCGATAACGCGATGCGCGGCCGCGAGCGCCACTGCGCGAGGACCGACAGACGTCCGTAGGCGTCGGTGTCCGGTGCCGCGACGATGCGCTCGGCGACCTCCTTCTGGAACATCAGGCTGAGGCTCAGCCACCACGGCGGCCACGGATCGGCGGTAAGCCAGCGCACGAGAAGCGCGGTCCCGACGTTGTAAGGCAGGTTCGCGACGATGTGGGCCGGGCCGGCGAGCACTGCGGGCTCGTCGACCCGCATGGCGTCGCTTTCGATAACGGTAAGGCGCCCCTCCGCCGCTTCACCGAGTTCGGCAAGTGCGGGGAGGCAGCGGTTGTCCATCTCCACTGCTGTCACCTCGGCGCCCGTACGGAGCAGCGCTCGTGTCAGCCCGCCGGGCCCCGGTCCCACCTCATAGATGCGCGCGCCGGAAAGCGGCCCTGGAACCCGCGCAATCTTGTCGAGAAGATTGGAATCGAACAGGAAATTCTGGCCAAATGCCTTTTTTGCCGTGAGGCCGTGCCGCGCGATCACCTCGCGCAGCGGCGGCAGTGCGGCGAGGCCGGGCGGCAGGGTGTTAGTCAATCGCGCGATGCACGGCGCACGCGTGCGCAGTTCTGATCGCTGCCGCCATGGCGCGATGGCTCGCGATCCCCATGCCGGCGATGTCGAACGCGGTGCCGTGGTCGGGCGCCGTGCGGACGATCGGCAAGCCGAGAGTCAGGTTGACGCCCTCGTCGAAGTGGAGCGTCTTCAGCGGCACAAGCGCCTGATCGTGATACATGCAGAGCGCAGCATCATAGCTCTTGCGGGCATGTTCGTGGAACATCGCGTCGGCGGAAAGCGGCCCGAACGCGTCGATGCCCTCGGCGCGGAGTTCGGCGATCGCAGGGGCGATAACATCGATCTCCTCACGCCCGAGGAGTCCGCTTTCTCCCGCGTGCGGATTGAGCCCGGCAACGGCAAGGCGAGGATTCTGGATACCGAAATTGCGCGCCAGCCCTTTCGCCGCCGCACGCCCGCGGCTGACGATGAGGTCGGTGGTGAGCCGCTGCTGCACATCGGCGAGCGCGATGTGGATGGTGACGGGCACGGTGCGGAGCGTCGGTCCAACCAGCATCATTGCAAGGTTTGCCGCGAATACGCCGCAGCGTTCGCCCACGAATTCCGTCTGCCCCGGATGCGTGAAGCCGATCGCCTGAAGCTGCGCCTTGGAGACCGGTCCGGTGACGAGCGCGCCTGCCGCGCCACTGCGGGTGAGGCCGGTGGCGATTTCGAGCGCATCGAGCGCGCAGCGTGCGCCGATCAGCGTCGGTTTGCCGGGCTCGACCACCTCGCTGTCAGCGACCTCGATCAGCGGCAGCGCGTCGCAGCAGGTGCCCACATCCTCGGGGTGCTCGATCTGGCAGACCTCACCTTTCCAGACCCCCGCAAGCGAATCGCGGTTGCCGACCCCGAAGAAGGGTGGAAGTCCGAGCGCCTCGCGTTGTTCCCAGCACCGCCCGATGATCTCCGGGCCGATGCCTGCGGGGTCCCCAAGCGTGACGGCAATCGGTGGAATCATCGGTAATCGATAACGGCGTCGCGGCGAAGGTCGCGCAGGTAGCGGCGGGCCGCCATGGCGACCTTGCTTTCTTCCATCTGCGCGTAAAGCTGGTCGAACGATGGCGCGCCGGCGGCAGGCGGGTCTTCGCGACCGCAGAGCACGAGCACGCGAATGCCGTCCTCGCGGGTGCCGAAGGGCGGCGTGCTCTGGCCGATCTGCATCGGTTCCATAATCTGCTGGAGCTGCGGCGGCAGATCGCCGAGCCGGACCTGATCGTTGGCGACGACGTTGCCGCCGAAGCTTTCGGCCAGCGCTTCGGCGCCGCCGCAGCCACCCATGCCCTGCGTACCCGCTTGAAGCCGCTGCACGATTCCGGCCGCCTGCTGCTGTGTCGCATCGGCTGCCAGCGGCACCGTGATCTGCTTCACGGCGAGCACTGCATCCTTGGGATCGGCCGCGAGCACCTGCCGCTTGTCGACGAGTGCGATGATCGCGAAGCCGCCGGGAATCTGGATGGGATTGGAAACGTCACCGCGCGGCAGGCTTTCGACCACAGGTGCGAGCTCGGGCGAAAGCTGCGCTGGGCGCACCCAGCCGAGATCGCCGCCCACCGCCGCCGTTGAGGCCTCGGAGAACTGGCGCGCATAGGCGATGAACGAGCCGCCCTGCCGCACCTGATCGACGATGCGCTGTGCGTTTTCGCGCACCTGCTCGGCGCTTTCCGCCGTCGCTGTCAGGAAAATCTCGGCAATGCGATATTCCTCGGTGCCCTTGGCGGCATTCAGGCGGTCGATGAGCGCCTGAACTTCGTCGTCGCCGACGTTCACGAACGGCTCGACACGGCGGCGGAGCAGGCGGCTCCACGCGAGTTCCGCGTGAATTTGCTGCTTCAGCGAGTTCTGCGACGTGCCGCGCGTCTTGAGGAACTCGTCGAACTGATCCGCGCTCATGCGGAAGTTGGAGGCGACGCGGGTGAACGCCTGATTGACCTCGTCCTGCGCGATCGTGACTTCCTGAGCGGTCGCTTCCTGAATCTGGAGCTTTTCATCGATCAGGTTGCGCACCACCTGAAGCCGCAGACGCGTGCGCTCGTCATCGGAAATTTGCCCCTGGTTCGCGGCGAGCACGAGATTGAGGCGCTGGTCGATGTCGGTATCGGTGATGACATCGCCATTGACGATCGCGGTCGCCTTGCGGACCGTCGGATCGACAGGCTGACCGAGAATCTCGATATCCGGATCGGAGAGGCCCGCAAGCGGCGAATTCTGGGCCAGTGTGGCCCCTGCAGCAAGAACTGCGACACTGGCAGCAAGCCAGCGCAGCGTCGAAAACCTCATCAATCTCTCCCCCGTCCCGGCGGCGCCGAAGCGGTCTTGTAGCCTCTCAGGTCATGCCGCCTAGCACGCGCGGACATGAATGTCAGCGTATCGTTTACGCTTGCCCGCAGGGCTAGTCCCCCGCGGCTGAACCGCCGATTAGCGGCCAAGGTTCTTGAGGCTGATCGAGAAGAGGAAGGCGTTGCCGCGCCGGAAGTCGCGGTCTTCCACATAGTCGCGTCGCCACGTGACGCCGAACTCGAAGCACTCGTCCTGATAGGCGATGCCGAGCCGGTGGCGCACCATCTCGAACCCGTCCGAGGTGTTGAGCGGATCTTCGGCGCGCGAGGTAAGGTCGAGGATTACTGAGCCGATCACCGACCAGTAGCGCGCGAAGCTGATGCGGCCGCCGGCACGCAGTTCTTCACGGTCTTCGAGGTCCTCGATGTCGATATCGCGATCGAGCTTCACGTAGCCGACCGTCGCGTAGGTGCGCTTGTTGCCCACCGTTACGTCGATCTCGTTGCGGCGTAGCTTGAAGCTGGTCTTGTCGAGGCGGAAGCGGTGCGTCACGTCGAAGCCGCTGCCGATGCGCAGCGTGTTGCGGCCGACGAAATCGGAGAAGTTGCCGGAAAGGCCCGTGCCCTGCGGAAACGTCGCCGGTGTGTCGTCAAAGCGATAACTTTGGCCGAACTCGCTTTCGATCTGCCAACGCGGGCGGTCGAGCCGCCACGTTGCGCCGTAGGTCACGCGCTGTCCGCCTTCCCAGCGGTCCGCACCCGGGAAGCGGTTCAAGTCGAAAAGGTTTGTGTCGTCGAGGTCGACGGCGCGCGAATCCTCGTTCGGGATGTGGTCGTTCACATCGCTCGGTGAGACGGAGAACTGCACGCGCGGTGTCAGTGTCTGTGTGCCGCCGAACGCGGGGCCGGCGAGCGGCCATTCAACGTCGAGCGCGGCGGCGGGCAGGATGCGGCCCTCCCAGCCGTTGCGCCCGGCGTAGATCGGCAGCTCGGCAAAGGCACTGTCAGTAATGTGGTAGATATCGCCGCGGACGAGGGCGGTCGCTGTCACGCGCTGTCCCCACGGGGTGATCGCGCTGCGCTTCCATTCGGCGGAGGCGGAGGCTCGTTGCGTGTCCATGCCGTCGGTGCGCGTGATCGCTGCCGTGTCCGCCGCCAGCTTCAGCCGGCCGCCGCCGATCGTCTCGCTGGGCGACCACATGTAGTTGATAAGGGGTAGCGCGACGGGGGTCAGCCCAGCGACATCCGTTTGCCGCAGGCCCTGGAAAGCCCAGCCTTCGATCGCGAAGTAGCTTTCCACACCGAAGCGCTCGAGCTGGTAGAAATTTCGCAGCGTGTCGTCGCGCGAGATGTCGTAGCGGCGCAGGAACGTGTCGTCGGTGGCGAGGCGGAGGCCGAAGGTCGAGCGCCAGTCGCGGCCATGCTGGAGGCGGCCGTTGCCGTAGATATAGCCGCGAAACTGCTTGTTCGGGATGCCGGTTCCCGCGGGGTCGGGGAAGTCCAGTTCCGACGAGTAGGTACCGATACCACCGAAACGCAGCGGGCCCGATGCGGTTTGGTGCCGGTATTCCACCGAGAGCGCCGGGTTGACCTCCGTGTAGAGGATTGGGGCGATGGTGAGGTCGTTGCTTTCGGAGAAGCTGAGGAAATACGGCAGTTCGACCGAGACACCTAGCGACCGGTCGATGGTGACGGACGGGACGAGGATGCCGGTCGCGTTGCGGCCCGGCCCATCCGGGTGCGACAGGCTCGGCGTGTAGAAGATCGGGATGCCGAGGAATTCGAGGCTCGCATCCTTGTAGTAGACGCGCTTGCGATCGGGGTCGTGGCGAACGCGCAGCGCTTTTACCTGCCACAGCGGCTCCTTGGGGCAGCCGTTTTCGCCGATGATGTCGCAGGGTGAATAGACGGCGCGGTTCACCGTGGTGCGCCCGGCGTCGCGGCGGCCATCAAGGGCGGCAAGGCGGCCGCCGTCCCGAAGTACGAGCAGGATGTTCTCGACCGCGCCGTCGCGCAGCGATTCGTCGAGCTCGACGCGTTCGCCGAAGGCCTCGTTGCCGTCGGGATCGATCACCTTCACCGCGCCGCGCGCCTCGACCTTGCCGGTCTTGCGGTCGTATTCGACCTCGTTCGCGGTGAGGCGGTAGCCGTCGCGCGTGACGACGACATTGCCGCGCGCCGTCACCAGCTGCGTGTCGTCGTCATATTGCATCGTGTCCGCAGCGAACTCGATCGCATCGCCGGGTTTCAGCGCCGGACCGGCATCCACGGCGGCGGCGCCTTCCGTCTGCGCCAGCGCAGGCGCGGCGAATCCCGCGAGCGCGGTGGACAGCAGAAAGGCGGCAAGGCAACGGGACAAGAAAGCGCTCCCCGGACAGGCGGATAGCGCCTCTTACCCGCGGCGCACCCGCGGCGGCAAGCAGCGCCCGTCGATACGCCGTGAATTGCGGTCCGCCTGCCGGACGGCTAGAACGCCCCCGATCGTTTTTTCTTCCAGGAGAGTCCTTCCGATGCGCATCGAGTTCGGGGTTACGTCGCACACGCCGGGCAGTGCCCTTGTGGTTTTCGCGGCGAAGGACGCGGTGCTTTCGGGGGCGGCGCAGGCACTCGACGCAGCGCTTGGCGGCGCGGTCGTCAATGCCGTGAAGACGGCGCGGTTCGAAGGCGACGCCGCGCAGATCGTGGAACTGCTGGCCCCCGCGGGCACGGACGCTTCACGCGTCCTCGTGGTCGGCACGGGCAAGCCCGGCCTTGCGGACGCCGCTATGTTCGAGCGGATCGGCGGCGGGATCGCCGCGCGGCTGCTCGCATCGGGCGAAACGAAGGTCACGGTCGATTTCGGCGGCGTTTCCGACCTCGCGGTCGATACGCCCAAGGCTGCCGCGCATCTCGCGCTCGGCGCGTCGCTCCGCGCGTGGCGCTTCGACAAGTACCGCACCAAGCTGCCCGAGAAGCAGAAGCCGACGCTCACCGAGATCGCGATCGCGAACGCGGGCAGCGCCGGGCAGGAATGGGCGCGGCTGGAACCGCTCGTGGAGGCTGTGGGCTTCACGCGGAGCCTCGTCACCGAGCCGGCCAACGTTATCTACCCCGAAAGTTTCGTGGAGCGCTGCCGGTCGCTCGCCGATCTCGGCGTGAAGATCGAAGTTCTCGATGAAAAGGAGATGGCCCAAGCCGGCATGGGCGCACTGCTCGGCGTCGCGCAGGGCTCGGCAAGGCCGCCGCGTCTGCTCATGATGGAGTGGGACGGCACGAACGGCAAGGCGAAGACCTCCACGGTCTTCGTGGGCAAGGGCGTCACGTTCGACACCGGCGGCATCTCGATCAAGCCCGCGGCGGGCATGGAAGACATGAAGTGGGACATGGGCGGCGCGGGCGCCGTCGCGGGCGCGATGAAGGCGCTGGCGCTGCGCCGCGCCAAGGCGCGCGTCGTCGGCATCTGCGGACTTGTGGAGAACATGCCGGACGGCAACGCCCAGCGCCCCGGCGACGTCGTGACGACGATGTCGGGCCAGACGGTCGAGGTCATCAACACCGACGCCGAAGGCCGCCTGGTGCTCTGTGACGCGATCACGTGGGTGCAGAAGCGTTTCAACCCGGAGGTCATCGTCGACCTCGCGACGCTGACCGGCGCGATCATCATCAGCCTCGGCCACGAATATGCGGGCCTCTTCTCGAACAGCGACGAGCTTGCGAAGCAGCTCGTCACCGCGGGCATCGCGACGGGCGACAAGCTGTGGCGCTTCCCGCTCGGCAGCGCCTACGACAAGATGATCGACTCGCCGATCGCCGACATGAAGAACGTCGGCCCGCGCGACGGCGGCTCGATCACGGCGGCGCAGTTCATCGGCCGCTTCGTGAACGACGGCGTGAAATGGGCGCACCTCGATATCGCGGGCATGGCGTGGTCCGCGAAGGCTGGCGCGACATGGGAGAAGGGCGCTACCGGCTACGGCGTGCGCCTGCTCGACCGCTTCGTCGAAGATACGCTGGAAGCGTGAGCGACGCGCTCACACCGGTCGGCTTCTATCACTGCACGCGGTCGCGGCCGTTCGACGTCGTGCCCGTCCTTGCGGGCAAGGCGATCGAAGCCGGGCACCGCGTGCTCGTCCACGCCTCTGACGGCAACGAACTCGATGCGCTGGACAGCCACTTGTGGACCTACGACCCCGGCAGCTTCCTGCCGCACGGGCGCGACAATCCGGCGGTTCAGCCCGTGCTGCTGTCCGATGATTTCGCGCCCGCGAATGGTGCCGATCTGCTGATTTCGATCGGCGGCAAGCTGCCCGGCGACCCGGCAGTGTTCGCGCGCCTCCTCTACCTTTTCGACGGCAACGACGAGGACTCGCTCACCGCTGCGCGTGCGCATTGGCGGGCACTGAAAGCGCGGGAAGGGGTCCAGCCGGTCTACTGGACCCAGGGTGAGAAGGGCGGCTGGCAGAAGGCGGGGTAGGCGCGGCTTGCAATCGGACCCGCGCCCGGATATTGGGCGCGCGACTTCCTGAAACGACACAACAAGCCCTATCTGGAGACCTCCCATGGCGCTGCAGCGTACCTTTTCGATCATCAAGCCCGACGCGACGCGTCGCAACCTGACGGGCGCCGTCACCAAGATGCTTGAGGAAGCCGGCCTGCGCGTCGTCGCTTCGAAGCGCATCCACATGACGAAGGAACAGGCCGAAGGCTTCTACGGCGTGCACCGCGAGCGTCCGTTCTTCGGCGACCTCGTTGCGTTCATGACCTCGGGCCCCGTCGTCGTGCAGGTTCTTGAAGGCGAAGACGCCGTCGCGAAGAACCGCGAAGTGATGGGCGCCACCAACCCGGCGAACGCCGACGAGGGCACCATCCGCAAGGCGCTCGCGGAATCGATCGAGGCGAACACGGTGCACGGCTCCGACAGCCTCGAGAACGCGAAGATCGAGATCGACTTCTTCTTCAAGCCCGAAGAAATCGTCGGCTAAGGCCTCCAGAGTTTGTCGAGGCGGGCGGCGGCATCGTCGCCCGCCACGCGTTCGCGGCGCACGAGCCCGCGCAGCTTGACCGTGCGGCCCAGAATCACGCGCGGCTCGATGTGGTACACGATATCGTAGATCGCCGTTTCGGTGCGCGGGCCATCGGCCGCTTCGCAGCGGCTGGCGATCACGACCGGCAGGCGCCCGTCGCGCACGTCCTTGTCCAGCGCCTTCAAAAGCGCACTTTCGAACCAGTCCGCTTCGATGCGGTGATCGAGAACCGTGCTTTCCGGACCCACTCCAAGCGCGCTCGGGAAGCGGATGTCGGTGCTTTGCAGGGCGCAGTCCGCCGCCTTGAAGGCAAGGCCGGCACCGCCTGCATCGATTGCGATCAGCCCGATCGATTTCGGCCGGGGCGAGGCTTTCTCCGCACGTCGTTCCTCCTCCGCCGATTTGCGCTCGTCGTAGTTGTTCCACAGCGTCAGCGCCGAGATCACGACGGCGATCACCGCCACGGTTTCGCCGAGCGAAAGCCAGCGGCGACGGATGCGGGCGGTTTCGGCGGCTTTCTCGGCGTGCGTTTCGGGGATTTCCGGTACGTCAGAAGACATCGGCGAGTTTCCTTGGCGCGGACAGGCGCCAGCTTTTCATGAGCCAGTCGTTCACGTGCTCCCAGTCCGGCTCTTGCCTGTCGAGCCGGATGCCGATCCAGCCATAAGGGCCGAGATAGGGCGGGCGGTAGTAAAGATCGGGGTCGGCCTCGATCAGCATCGCCTGTTCTTCAAGGCCGCTCGTCTTCACCAGAAGCGCGGTGATGCCGCAGCCGTGGTGATCGTCGCTGAAATAGGCGAAGAACTTGCCCTTTTCGACGTAGAAACCGGGCGCGCCGTGCGAGAGCTTTTCGGCGGCGGCGGGCAAAGCGAGCGCCCGCGTGCGGACGGCTTCAAGCAGGGCTTCGGGATTGGAGTACATCGGCGGCACACTTCGCAAGCGCTGCGGGATACAGGCGATGTTCCTCTTTCAGCACGCGCTCTGCAAGCATTTCCGGCGTGTCCCCCGCAAGCACGGGAACGCGCGCCTGCGCCACCACCGGGCCGTCGTCCAGCTCCGGCGTTACGATGTGCACCGAGCAGCCGGCCTCGGCATCGCCGGCTTCGATCGCGCGGGCGTGCGTGTCGAGGCCTTTATATTTGGGGAGCAGCGAAGGGTGGATGTTGAGGATACGACCCTTCCAGGACTCGACGAATTCGGACGAAAGCAGCCGCATATAGCCCGCAAGCGCGATCATCTCTACGTTCGCGGCACGCAGCGCCGCATCGATCAGCCTGTCGAACTCGGCGCGCTTCATGCCGCGATGATCATGTGCCCAAATGGCCACGCCGCGCGCATCCGCGAAGCCGAGACCGGCCGCTTCGGGGTTGTTGGAAGCGACGAGGACGACCTCGTATGGGCAGTCCTGCGCCTCGGCGGCGGCAAGGATCGAAGCCATGTTGCTGCCGCGGCCGGAGATCATCACCCCGACGCGGAGCTTAGGACCGATCGACATTCAGCTCTGACGGCCTGTAAATGGCGGATTTCCGCGCTTCCGGTGCTCACGTACCTTTAGTACGCTCCGCTCCGGGTCACGAAAATCCACCATTTTCGGCACGTCATCTTCTAAATGTCGATGGGTCCTAGGCGACATGCACGGCTTCCCAAGCCTCGCGGCTGCCCCACGTTTCTGCGTCGCCGACGACAGTGCAGCCGGTTTCTCCCGCATCGATCGCACCGATCACGTATGCGGTTTCCCCGGCAGCAGCGAGTGCGCCGAGCGTCGCTTCGACGTCCGCCGATGCAACCACCGCGACCATGCCGATGCCGCAGTTGAACGTGCGTGCCATTTCTCCGGCGGCTACGTTGCCTTCATGCTGGAGCCACGCGAACGCGGGGGGAAGCGCCCATGCGCCCGTGTCGATGCGGGCGTGTGCGCCCTTCGGCAGCACGCGCGGCACGTTTTCGAGGAGCCCGCCGCCGGTGATGTGTGCGAGCGCCTTGATGCGGCCCGTGCGGATTTCCGGAAGCAGCGGCTTCACATAGATGCGCGTGGGCGTGAGGAGCCCTTCGCCGAGAGGGCGCGATGTGTCGAACGGGGCGGGGGCGTCCAGCGCGTGGCCCTTGTCGGCAACGATGCGGCGGACGAGCGAATAGCCGTTCGAATGGAAGCCCGAGGACGCGATGCCGAGCAGCACGTCGCCCTGCGCGACGCGTTCGCCGGTCAGCTGCTGGCCGCGTTCGACCGCGCCGACTGAAAAGCCCGCGAGGTCGTAGTCGCCCGCGCCGTACATGCCCGGCATCTCGGCGGTCTCGCCGCCGATAAGCGCGCAGCCCGCGATGCGGCAGCCTTCGGCGATACCGGCAACGACAGCCGAAGCGACGCCTTGCTCCAGCTTGCCGGTCGCGAAATAATCGAGGAAAAACAAGGGTTCGGCGCCCTGCACGACAAGGTCGTTCACGCACATGGCGACGAGATCGATGCCGACCGTGTCGTGGCGTCCCGTGTCGATGGCGAGTTTCAGCTTGGTGCCGACGCCGTCCGTTGCCGCAACGAGCAGCGGATCGTTGAAACCGGCGGCCTTCGGGTCGAAGAACGCGCCGAAGCCGCCGATCTCGGCGTCTGCGCCGGGACGCGCCGTCGCCTTCACCAGCGAGGAGATCGCCTTCACGAAGGTGTTTCCGGCGGCGATGGAGACGCCTGCGTCGGCGTAGCTGTACGATTTGCCCGTGGTCATCGCGCGGCCATAGCGCCGAAGCGAGAAATATTCGACTCCCAATTCGCGCCGCGTTTGGCATAGAGGCGCCGTGACCTTCAAACGCAAGCTCAACGGATGGATGGCAGCCGCGCTGGCGGTGCTTGCGGCGGCTGTCGCGGTGCCGCTGCTGGCGCAGGATGGCGATCGCCCGGAACCGCCCGCTGAGGCCCCCGCCGCGGGCGGGAGCGCGTTCCTCGTTAGCGATATCGATGTCGATGTGGTGGCGGGCTCTGCCGAAGCCGCGCGCGTTGCCGCATTCCGCGAGGCGGCGCGGCAGGCGTGGCCGCAGCTTTATGCGCGGATGACGGGCGTTGCCGCGTCGGGTGCACCCAAGCTTCCCGACAGCGCGATCGAGGGAATGGTGAGCGGCGTCGAGGTGCAGGCAGAGCATTTTTCGGATAAGCGCTACGTCGGCAAGCTCGGTGTGGTGTTCGATCGCGTTCGCGCCGGGGAGCGGCTGCCTGCAAACGCGCGCGTGCTGCAATCCGCGCCGATGCTGTTGCTGCCGGTGCTCGCGGATGGCGGTGTGACCTCGGTTTACGAGGGGCGCTCACCGTGGCTGCAGGCGTGGTCACGCTTCGGCACGGATTCGAGCCCGATTTCCTACGTGCGCGCGGGTGGCAGCGCGTCCGACGCGATGCTGCTCACCGGCTGGCAGGCGCGGCGCGACAACCGCGGCCTGTGGCGTTCGATCCTGTCGCGTTATGGCGCTGAGAACGTGCTGGTGGCGGAAGCCTGGCTCGACCGCACCTACCCGGGCGGGCCGATCGTTGGCACCTTCCTTGCCCGGCATGGACCGGATTCCGCCGTGCTGACACGGTTCCGCCTGCGCGCCGGAGCAGCGGGCGAGCTTGACGCGATGCTCGACACCGCCGTGCGGCGGATCGATTCCGCTTATGCGCGCGCGCTTCAGTCCGGCGTGCTGCGCGCCGACCCGACATTGACGCTGGCGCTGGAACCGGTTTCGGTATCGCCGCTGCTCGATCCGGCGGAATCGCTGGGATCGATGGGGACGACCGTCAGTGTCGCGACGCCCGATGCAGCGAGCTGGAATGCGATCGAAGCCGCGCTTGCCGGTGTGCCGGAGGTGGACGGCGTCACGCTGCTCGGGCTTTCGATCGGCGGCCAGTCGCAGGTGCGCATCAATCACACGGTCGATTACGCGATGCTCCGCTACGCACTCGATCAGCGCGGCTGGCGTCTCGATGGCAGCCAGCTTCGCCGCCGCACGGAGGGAGAGGCGCCTCTGCCGCGCCCGGCGGTCGTGCTGCCGTCGCTGCCGGTCTCCGACGATGCCGTCACCGAAAGCGGCGGGCCACGCGACCTGATGCCTTCGGAGAACGAACGGTGAGCGAGGGCGCCGTCCTCGGCGGTCGGCGGCGCATCCCGATCCGCTGGATTCTCGTCGCCGCGATCATCCTGTGGTTCGCCTATGCGACACGCGGCGTGCTCGGACCGTTCGTCGCCGGGCTCGTCATCGCCTATCTGCTCGATCCGGTGGCGGACAGGCTGGAGCAGCGCGGCGTTCCGCGCTGGGTGGCGGCGATGCTGATCCTTGTGGGTTTCTTCGGCGTGTTCGCGCTGCTTATCCTCGCGATGGCGCCGCTCGTGGCAGCGCAGTTCCAGCAACTTGTGCAGAACCTCCCGCAACTCATTCAGTCACTTGGACCTCTGGTCGAGCGCCTTTCGGACGCGGCTGGCGACGTCGTCGCGATCGAAACGCTCAGCAACGACCTGATGCACCGCGCCGCAGCGTGGCTAAGCACGCTTGCGAGCGGCATTCTGAGCCGCGGCCTCGCGGTCTTCAATCTGCTTGCGCTGTTCGTGATGATGCCCGTCGTCGCCTTCTATGCCCTGCGCGATTACGATGCGCTGACGACACGTATCAACGCGTGGTGGCCATCGCGCTATGCGGGCACGATTCGCCGGTTGCTCGGCGAATCGGATGCCGCGCTGGCTGGCTTCGTGCGCGGCCAGTCGCTTGTTTGCCTGTCGCTTGCGATCTTCTACTCGGTGGGCTGGAGCCTGATCGGCCTCAACTACGCGCTCGTGCTCGGCACGCTCGCCGGTGTGCTCGGCTTCGTGCCTTATCTCGGCGTCGTCGTCTCGGTGGGGCTTGGGCTGCTCGTCGGTCTCGGCCAGTGGGGGCCGGACGTGCTGCACCTTGGCCTCATCGTGGGCATCTTCTTCGTCGGGCAGCTTCTGGAAAGCACGGTGCTGACGCCCAACCTCATCGGCAACCGCATCGGGCTGCATCCGCTGTGGGTGCTGTTCGCCGTGTTCGCGGGCGGCGAACTGCTGGGCATCCTTGGCGTGTTCCTTGCCGTGCCGGTCGCCGCGGTTCTCGGCGTCGTCATGCGCTGGCTGCTCGGCGAGTATCTGAAAAGCCCGCTCTTTCTGGACGATGAGCCGCCGCCAGAGGACGTGACCGTTTCCGCATGAGCCAGTTCGCGCTGCCGCTCGAATACCGGTCGGCCGACGGGGAAGCGGATTTCTACATCTCGGAGGCGAATGCTGCTGCGGTCGCGATGCTCGACCGCTGGCCGGATTGGCCGTCGCATACGCTGATCGTCGTCGGCCCCAAAGGCTCGGGCAAGAGCCACCTGATGCGGCTGTTCGCGGGGCGGCATCCCGGCGCTGTACGCATTTTCGACGATGCCGATGCGCCCGGCCGTGACGAAAATGCAATGTTCCATGCGTGGAACGCCGCGCAGGCGGGTGGTCCCGCGCTGCTCGTCGCGGCAAGAACGCCACCCGTTGAATGGAACGTGCGGCTGCCCGACCTTGCCTCCCGCCTCGGCGCTGCCGGGATCGTGCGGATCGACGCGCCGGACGACGCGCTGCTTGCCGAAATCGTTGCAAAATCTTTTCGCGAACGTGGCCTGCGCGTTTCACCAATTGTCATAGAGTATATGGTACAGAGGATGGAACGCAGCTTTGCCGCCGCCGCATCCGCTGTCGCCGCGATCGACGCCGCCGCTCTTGCGGGGCAGCGCGCCGTGACCGTGCCGCTGGTGCGCGCGGCACTGCTGCTCGGCGATACGGCGGACGGAAGCGAAAGTGGCGAAACGTAACATCAAATCGGTAGGCAACGGCAACGCGCGGTACTTCAACCGCGAGCTTTCGTGGCTGGCGTTCAATGCCCGCGTGCTCGAAGAGGCGGAAAACGTCCGGCATCCGCTGCTCGAACGTCTGCGCTTCCTGTCAATCTCCGGCGCCAACCTCGATGAGTTCTACATGGTCCGCGTGGCGGGCCTGTACGGGCAGGTGGAGGAGGGGGTCGAGCTTCGCAGCCCCGACGGCGCGACGCCCGCACAGCAGCTTGCCGCCGTCACGGAGCGCGCGGATGCACTGATGCGGCAGCAGCAGAATGTTTGGCGCGCGCTTTCCGGCGAGCTTGCGGTTGCCGGTTTCCATGTCCTCAAAGGCCCCGAGCTGTCGCCCGAGGACGAGAGATGGCTGGAAACCTACTTTCGCGAGCAGATTTTCCCCGTGTTGACGCCGCAGGCGATCGATCCGGCGCATCCCTTCCCGTTCATCCCCAACCGCGGCCTCGCGCTCACCATGGAGCTGAAGCGCGAATCGGATGGTGAGGAATTGCTCGCGCTGGTGATGATGCCCGCGCCGCTTGCCCGCTTCGTGCGCCTGCCGGGCGCGCAGGCGCGTTACATCGCGCTCGAGAACGTCGTGCGCATCTTCGCGGACGACCTGTTCCCGAACTTCAAGATCATGGGCGACGGGGTGTTCCGTGTGATCCGCGACAGCGACATCGAGGTTGAGGAAGAGGCTGAAGACCTCGTCCGCTTCTTCCAGACCGCGATCAAGCGCCGCCGCCGGGGCCGTGTGATCCGCCTGAAGATCGAGGACGGCACGCCGCCGCGCCTCCACCAGATGGTTCAACATGCGCTCCACATCGACGACCGCGACGTGACCCCGGTTACGGGCATCATCGGCGTCGCCGACCTCGCCCAGCTGGTCGAGGAGGATCGCCCGGACCTCAAGTTCGAGCCCTATACCCCGCGCTTCCCCGAGCGTATCCGCGAATACGGCGGCGATTGTTTCGCGGCGATCCGCGCCAAGGACATTGTCGTCCACCACCCTTACGAGAGCTTCGACGTCGTGCTCGCCTTCCTGCGGCAGGCGGCCGCGGACCCGGACGTGGTCGCGATCAAGCAGACGCTTTACCGCGCCGGCAAGCAGTCCGCCGTGGTGCGTGCGCTTGTCGATGCGGCGGAGGCGGGCAAGTCGGTGACCGCGGTCGTGGAGCTGAAGGCGCGTTTCGACGAGGAGCAGAACCTCGTGTGGGCGGCGGCGCTGGAGCGCGCGGGCGTACAGGTCGTCTACGGCTTCATCGACTGGAAGACGCACGCCAAGATATCGCTCGTCGTGCGCCGTGAAAACGGTAGCCTTCGTACCTACTGCCACCTCGGCACGGGCAATTATCACCCGGTGACGGCACGCATCTACACCGATCTCAGCTTTTTCAGTGCGGACCCCAAGCTCGGCCGCGATGCCGCGCAGATCTTCAACTATGTGACGAGCTACGTGGAGCCGCGCGGGCTTGAGGCGATGACAATCTCGCCCTCGGGAATGCGCCAGAAGCTCACCGCGCTCATCGACGCGGAAATCGCCAATGCCGAGGCCGGACAGCCGAGCGGCATCTGGGCAAAGATGAACTCGCTCGTCGATCCGGCGATCATCGACAAGCTCTACGAGGCGAGCGCCGCAGGCGTTCCCATCGAGCTTGTGATCCGCGGCATCTGCTGCCTGCGCCCCGGCGTGCGCGGGCTTTCGGAGAACATTCGCGTTCGCTCGATCATTGGGCGTTTTCTCGAACACAGCCGCATCATCGCTTTCGCGAACGGCAGCGCACTGCCGTCCCGCAAGGCACTGCTCTTCACCTCATCGGCGGACTGGATGCCGCGAAATTTCGACCGCCGCGTCGAACTGCTCGTACCGATCGAGAACCCCACGGTGCATGCGCAGATCCTCGATCAGGTGATGCTGGCGAACCTCAAGGACACGGAGCAGTCGTGGGAACTGCACCCGGATGGGACATATGAGCGCATCGCCTCGCCGGGGGAATCGTTCAACCTGCACCGCTATTTCATGACGAATCCATCGCTTTCGGGTCGCGGCGCCGCCATCAAGGCTGCCGCCCCTGTGCCTCGGCTCTACCTGTCGGACTCTGACGCAGGCCTTCCGGCCGCAGCCGCCGAATAGACTCGTGTGAAGCCAGCCGTTATTGCCGAGCGCATTGCGGCAACTGGGTGCGGCGACAGGGGCAAGCGAATGGCGCTGAGCGCGACGAAAGACCGCCGCCGGGCCGGGGATATTCCGGTCAATGCCGTCATCGACATCGGCTCGAACTCGATTCGCCTTGTCGCCTTCCGCGGCGACCGGCGCACGCCGCTGGTGCTGTTCAACGAGAAGGTGATGGCCGGGCTCGGCCGGGGCGTCGCCGATACCGGCGCGATCACGCCCGAGGGGCTGGAAACCGCGCGCGCCGCGCTCACGCGCTTTCGCCTGCTGTGCGATGACATGAACGTCGATCGCCTTCACGCCTTCGCGACCGCTGCCGTCCGTGATGCCCGGAACCGTGATGCCTTCCTCGAAATGGCGAAGAAGCGCTGTGCGCTCGATGTCCGCATACTGAGCGGTGCGGAGGAGGCGCGGCTTGCCGCCTACGGCGTGATCGCGGGTATCCCGAACGCCGATGGCGTCGTTGGCGATCTCGGCGGCGGCAGCCTGGAACTCGTGCGCGTGAAGAAGGGCAAGCCGCACAGTCATCTGTCGCTGCCTATCGGCGCGCTGAAGCTTGATGCCGCGCGCAAGATGGGCGGGCGCTCGCTGGCCGGGCTGGTGAAGAAGGCGCTCGCAGAGGTGAAGTGGGCGGGGCAGGGGAAGGGGCTTCCCTTCTACATGGTTGGCGGCTCGTGGCGCGCACTCGCGCAGCTTCACATGCATCTCGCCGACTATCCGCTGCCGGTCGTTCACCAGTATGCGATGGATATCGCCGGAATCGACCACATGGCGCGCGCGCTGCCGAACCTGAGCCCCAAGCGCCTGCGCGCGATCCCGCGCCTGTCCTCGGCGCGTATTCCGCAGCTTCCCGGCGCCGCGCTCCTGCTCCGCGCTGTCGTGAAGCGGCTCGGCAGCAGCGGTGTCATCGCCTCGTCCTATGGCATTCGCGAAGGCATCCTTTACGCCGACTTGCCGAAGGACATTCAGAAGGAAGACCCGCTCGTCTCCGCCGCGAAGCAGGAGGCCGCGATTCAGGGCCGTTTCCCGCTCCATGCCGAAGCGCTGATGGAATGGATGAACGGCATGTTCGCGCCCGAGATGCCGGACCATACGCGGCTGCGTCTCGTCGCCTGCGTGCTTGCGGACACGGCGTGGCGCGCGCACCCGGATTTCCGGGCGGAGCGGGGTCTTGAGCTGGCGCTCCACGGCAACTGGGTCGGGATCGACGGGCGCGAGCGCGCGCTGCTCGGCGCGGCGCTGTTCGCGGCCTATGGCGGCTCGGCGAACGATCCGGCGATCGCCGACCTGCCGCGACTCGCGGCGCGGGACGAACTGACGCGTGCATTCAAGTGGGGACTTGCGCTGAGGCTCGGCCAGCGGCTGACGGCGGGCACGGCCCGGCCGCTCGAAAAGAGTCGTGTCTACCGCGATGGCGGCCGCCTCGTTCTGACACTGACGCCGCGCTACCAGCCACTCTACGCCGAGGCTGTCGCCCGGCGTCACGAAGCGCTGGCGGCCGCCATGGGTCTTGTCGCAGTGTTCGAGGTGGAAAGAGGCTAGTCGATCTCGGTCATGCGCAGCTTGCCGCTCTGCACGGCGAAGCTGAGCCGCCCTTCGACGAGAGCGAGTGCATCGCGGCCGAAGACTTCGTAACGCCAGCCGTTCAGCAGTGGCAGCCCATCGCGGACACCCGCGGCGAGGGCTTCGAGGTGATCTGCCTTGCCGATAAGTTTCGGCGCGACATCAGCCTCTTTACAGCGAATCTTCAGAAGCAGCTTCAAGAGATCGGCGACGAGAACAGCGTCCGATCCGAGGCGCGGCTTGCCCGCGTCGCGCTCGGGCATTTCGCTTTCGGGCAGCGGCACGGCGGCGTCCAGCGCCTCCATCAGCCGTGCACCCATGTCGTTCGTCGTCCACGTCTTCGAAAGCCCGCGCACGCGGCCGAGCGCTTCCTGATCCCCCGGCGGATGCGCGGCGAGATCGGCGAGCGTTTCGTCCTTCACGATGCGGCCGCGCGGCAGGTCGCGGCGCTGGGCTTCCAGTTCGCGCCACGCGGCAAGCGCCTTCAACCGGCCGAGCGCGTCGGCTTTCCGGCTCGGCAGGCGGATGCGCTGCCAGGCGGTCCACGGATCGTTGACGTAGTTCTCGGGCGTCGTCAGCCGCGCCATCTCCTCGTCGAGCCAGTCGCCGCGCCCGGTTTTCTTGAGGCGTCCGAGCAGCTTCGGGAACAGCTGGATGAGGTGCGTCACGTCGCCGATCGCGTAATCGAGCTGGCGCTTGTCGAGCGGGCGGCGGGCCCAGTCGGTGAAGCGGGCGCCCTTGTCGAGATTGGCGCCGGTGAACGAGGCGACGAGGTTGATGTAGCTGACCTGCTCGCCCATCCCCAGCGCCATTGCCGCCACCTGCGTGTCGAACACGGGCGAGGGGGTCTTGCCGGTCATATTGTGGATGATCTCGATATCCTGCCCGCCGGCGTGGAAGATCTTGAGGACATCGGCCGCCACGAGAAGGTCGAGCATCGGGGCAAGGTCGATGCCGCTCGCCTTCGGATCGACAGCCGCGGCCTCGTCGGGCGAGGCGAGCTGGATCAGGCAGAGGTCGGCCCAGTACGTGTTCTCGCGCATGAACTCGGTGTCGACGGCGATATAGTCGGCGGTGGCGAGACGGGCACAGAAGGCGGCGAGCGTTTCGGTATCGGTAATCAGCGGATGGATTTTCATGGACGGTTCTATTAGGGCGGTCGGCGCTTCCATGCCAGCGCCTTGACAACAAGGGCGCAGGCATGTGTCTGGCCCGCCACAAACACCGGAATCGAGTGAGAATGCACGTCTATCGCACGCACCATTGCAGCGCCCTTCGCAAGGCCGATGTCGGCAATACCGCCCGCATCTCGGGCTGGGTCCACCGGAAGCGGGACCACGGCGGGCTGCTGTTCGTCGACCTCCGCGATCACTACGGGCTCACGCAGGTGGTGTGCGACACGGACTCGCCGGCGTTTTCGGTACTGGACGGCGCCCGCGCCGAGAGCGTGCTTACTGTGACCGGCAAGGTCGTTGCGCGTTCGGACGCGACCGTGAACCCGAACCTGCCGACCGGCGAGATCGAGCTTTGGGCGGCCGAGGTTTCCGTGCAGTCGGCGGCGTCCGAACTGCCGATGCCGGTGGCGGGCGATACCGAGTATCCCGAGGATATCCGCCTCAAGTACCGTTATCTCGACCTCCGCCGCGACAGGCTGCACCGCAACATCGTGCTGCGTTCGAACGTGATCGCGTCGCTGCGCCGCCGCATGATCGAGCAGGGCTTCACCGAGTTCCAGACGCCGATCCTGACCGCCTCGTCGCCCGAAGGCGCGCGCGACTTCCTGGTGCCGAGCCGTATGCATCCGGGCAAGTTCTACGCGCTGCCGCAGGCGCCGCAGATGTTCAAGCAGCTGCTGATGGTGGCGGGCTTCGACCGTTACTTCCAGATCGCGCCCTGCTTCCGCGACGAGGACGCCCGCGCCGACCGCTCGCCGGGCGAGTTCTACCAGCTCGACTTCGAGATGAGCTTCGTGACGCAGGACGACGTGTTCAACGCGATCGAGCCGGTGCTCGCGGGCGTTTTCGAGGAGTTCGCGAACGGCAAGTCGGTGACCCCGGCCGGTACGTTCCCGCGCATCCCGTATCGCGAGTCGATGCTGAAGTACGGCAACGACAAGCCGGACCTCCGCAATCCCATCGAGATCGTCGATGTCACCGAGCACTTCCGCGGTTCGGGCTTCGGCATCTTCGCGAAGATGGTGGAAGGCGGCAACGTGGTGCGCGCGATTCCCGCGCCGAAGGCGGGCGAGCGCAGCCGCAAGTTCTTCGACGACATGAACGACTGGGCGCGGAGCGAGGGCTTCGCAGGCCTCGGCTACATCAACATCAAGGACGGCGTGCCCGCCGGCCCCATCGCCAAGAACCACGGTGAGGACGCCACCGCGAAGCTGATCGCGGCGCTCGGCCTCGGCCCGGACGACGGCGTGTTCTTCGCAGCGGGCAAGGAAGCCGACGCGGCGAAGCTCGCGGGCAAGGCACGCACCAAGCACGGCGAAGACCTCGGCCTTATCGAAGAGGGTGCTTTCAAGTTCTGCTGGATCGTCGACTTCCCGATGTTCGAGTACGACGAGGAGGCAAAGCAGGTCATCTTCTCGCACAACCCGTTCTCGATGCCGCAGGGCGAGCTTGAGGCGCTGGAGACGAAGAATCCGCTCGATATCCTCGCGTGGCAGTACGACATCGTCTGCAACGGCATCGAGCTGTCGTCGGGCGCGATCCGGAACCACAAGCCCGAGATCATGTACAAGGCGTTCGAGATCGCCGGCTACAGCCAGGAACAGGTCGACACGAACTTCTCGGGCATGATCAATGCCTTCAAGTTCGGGGCCCCGCCGCACGGCGGATCAGCGCCGGGCGTGGACCGTATCGTCATGCTGCTGGCCGACGAGCCGAACCTCCGCGAGGTGGTTCTGTTCCCGATGAACCAGAAGGCCGAAGACCTGATGATGAACGCCCCGGCCAGCGTTTCCGAGCGGCAGTTGAAGGAGCTTTCGATCAAGCTCGACCTGCCGAAGCCGAAGGCGGGGTAAGGCGATGAAGGCGCCGTCGCTGCACCGCCTGCCGAAGTTCGAGAAGGTCTCGAACGGGGATTATGAGGCGGCGCTGAAGACGGTGCAGGAGCGGCTCGCGGCCGTTCAGGCGAGCTGCATCGGCCGCCGCCGCCGTGCCATCGTGGCGGTCGAGGGCCTCGACGCGGCGGGGAAGGGCGGCTTCATCCAGCGGCTCACTGCGCCGTGGGACCCGCGCTTCTTCGACGTGCAGCCGATCAAGGCGCCCGATGCCGAGGAGCGGGCTCACCACTATCTCTGGCGCTTCTGGCAGAAACTGCCGGCGCATGGCGAAGTGAACATCTTCGATCGCACATGGTACGGGCGCGTACTCGTGGAGCGCGTCGAGGGTTTCGCAACCGAAGCCGAATGGCGCCGTGCCTACGATGAGATCAACGCCTTCGAGAAGACGCTCGTCGATGACGGCGCCGTCATCATCAAACTGTTCTTCACGGTGAGCCAGAAGGAGCAGGACGAGCGGCTGGTCGAGCGGCTGGAAACACCAGCAAAGCGCTGGAAGGTTTCGCCCGAGGACTTCCGCAATCGGTTGAAGCGCGACGCCTACGTGGAAGCTGCGGAAGACATGTTCGCCCGCACGCACACGGCCCATGCGCCGTGGACGATCATCGATGGCGAGCATAAGAAGACCGCGCGCATCACGGCGCTGAGCCTCGTCGCGGACCGGCTTTCGGCTGGGCTCGACCTCTCACCGCCTGCGCTTTCGCCCGATATCGTGAAGCTGGCGAAGGCCGCGTTCGGCAAGAAGCTGAACCTCGGCTAACATCGGCCTTCAGCCGCCATTCAACGAGCGAGTCGCAATCTCCACGACGTTGGGTCAGGAGTGCTCGAAATGCGTGTTCACAAAGCAGGTTTGATGGCGAGTACGCTGGTTGCA